>NZ_JADPJF010000039.1:0-85498 GCF_023073295.1 Bradyrhizobium sp. 23
ACGGTCCTTCCTTTGTGGCGCCTCTCTACGCGACCACGTTAGGCACTTTTGATGCCGGTTCGAAGGGCCGTTCCACACCATCACCTCTGATGAGTTCAAGCGCCGGCTCGCGTTGGTATCACAAAGGAATCAACCTGATGCAGCGAGCCCTACGTCCGTCCGTCCTGGTTCCTCGCAGGTTTGATGTGGAGAGCGCCGTCTGTGACGGCGCCGCGACCGTGATCACCATCCGTCCCACGAGCGGGACGAGTTTCTGTCCTGGATTCGGAGCCAGTTTTCTGACCACGACTGCACCAAAGTTCCATCAGAGCCCCCTTTGAACGCGATCGGGGTCCCAGTCCAACGCCCATTGACGTGAAACAGCCTTGTACCGCTGTCGGGAAGCTTTTCTTCGTCACCTTGCATCTCTCGATATCAGTGACGCTTTGCATGCTATCATCGAAACATGGAGTGCGCAGCCTAGCTCGGACCGAAAATCAAATAGAGCATGATGAGGCCCACGAGCACGGTCCAGGCAATTGATGTGGCGACAGTGCGTATCTGCGCTGGCATCGACGCCCCTCCCGCAAAAAGGGACCGCTTGCACTGAAGAAACGGCCTCTTGAGCCTGGCTTAAAAAATGTCCGGATGAAATCTCTTCCCCGGGTCGGCCATCATCAAAGGCCGAATTCGGCACCCTGTGAAGTCACAAGCGGTTCGACGATCGACGGAACAATTCTGGTGTTGCGAGAGAGACACACTTGATCATGCAGTATCGTTCAAATGGGCTCTGTTGTATGTCCAACCAGGATCGGTCGGAGATCTCATGTCCTCGATTCGACGGGACCCCACCAGCCATTGCTGCCGTCACTGGTCTGGTACCCTGTTCGCGATCGCAGTCGCTGCAATTGGCAGCCTGTTCATCCATTGCCGACCCCCCGCAGCTTACCCAAACAAGCCCCCCAGATCTATCGGCCCCAACTGTGATCAACTATCTCAAAGCCGCAGCAGCCCAGGCGAAGCTTCAACCACCGCTCGAAATATCGCCACCAATCCCAGCGCCCGCGAACTCGTCCATCCCGTGGATCGTCTGCCTGCGAAGCGGAGCCACGGAGCAGACAAAACGCTGGGCTTACAGTGGTTTCTTCAAAGACAACGAGCTGGATAACTTCCGATATTCAGCCACCGTCGAACGTTGCGAGTCGCAGACCTTCCGTCCGCTTTAAACAACGCGTGCGCGATGGTCTGGAGCTCCGCGCGATCAGAGTCATCTGCTTGGGATCGAAGCCGCCCGAGCTCGACGTCAGTCGACTGTATGGGCCGCGACCTCTGCAACAGCTCCAGCATGGCCAATTGAATAGCGGCTCGCCAGCGAACAGAGGGAACAATGATATGGCGGAGACGGACGCAACCTATCTATGTGACAAGTAGGCCTCGTAAGCACAGTTCACCCCCTCCGTGAGTGACGTCGTCGCGCGCCAGCCGAGATTGGCGAGGCGGCTGACGTCGAGCAGCTTGCGCGGCGTGCCGTCGGGCCGCGAGCTATCGAAGCTGATCTCGCCGCTGTAACCGACGATTTCGGCGACCACGCGCGCGAATTCGGCGATGGTGATATCCTCGCCGGTGCCAATGTTGACCAGCTCGGCACTCGAATAGGTCTTCATCAGATGTACGCAGGCATCCGCCATGTCCTCGACATAAAGGAACTCGCGCCGCGGCGTGCCAGTGCCCCACACGGTGACGCTCTTCGCGTCCGTAACCTTGGCCTCGTGGAAGCGCCGGATCAGGGCCGCCACGACATGGCTCGTTTCGGGGTGATAATTGTCGCCGGGACCGTAGAGATTGGTCGGCATCACGCTGATGAAGTCGCTGCCGTACTGGCTGCGATAGGCCTCGGCCATCTTAATCCCGGCGATCTTGGCGATCGCGTAGGGCTCGTTGGTCGGCTCCAGCGGACCGGTGAGCACAGAGTCCTCGCGCAAGGGCTGTGCGGCGTGCTTCGGGTAGATGCAGGAAGAGCCCAGGAACATCAGCTTCTCGGCGCCGTTCCGATGCGCGGCCTGGATCACGTTGGCCGCGATCGCGATGTTCTCATAAATGAATTCGGCACGCAGCGTGTTGTTGGCGACGATGCCGCCCACCTTTGCCGCGGCGAGGAAGATGACCTGCGGCCGCGTCTTCGCGAACCAGTCGAACACCGCGGCCTGGTTGCAGAGATCGACCTCGCGCCGGTCCACGGTGACGAGCTTGACGTCCTCACGTTCCAGCCGGCGCGCAAGCGCGCTGCCGACCATGCCATGATGGCCGGCAACGTAGACGGTCTTGCCCGTCAGCTCAAACGGCGCGTTTGCCACTTGCCGCGTCCCGTTTTGCGTCCGTCAGATCGCTCGCCATCATCTCCGCGACGAGCTCTGCAAAGCTTCGCTTCGGCGTCCAGCCAAGCACCTCGCGCGCCTTGCTGGCGTCCCCGACGAGGAGATCGACCTCGGTAGGGCGGAAATAGGTCGGATCGATCTTCACCACCGTCTTGCCAGTCTTGGTGTCGACGCCGGTTTCGTCGACGCCCGCGCCGCGCCATGCGATGCGGCGGCCTACTTGGGCGAACGACAGCTCGACCATTTCTCGCACGGAGTGCATCTCGCCGGTGGCGAGCACGAAATCGTCGGGCTTGTCCGCTTGCAGGATCTTGTGCATGCCCTCGACATAGTCGCGCGCATGGCCCCAGTCGCGCTTGGCCGAGAGATTGCCGAGATAGAGCGTCTGCTCCAGCCCGACCTCGATGCGAGCGACAGCGCGCGTGATCTTACGCGTGACGAAGGTCTCGCCGCGGATCGGGCTCTCGTGATTGAACAGGATGCCGTTGCTCGCGAACATGCCATAGGCCTCACGGTAGTTCACCGTGATCCAGTAGCCGTAAAGCTTTGCCACGCCGTAAGGCGAGCGCGGATAGAACGGCGTGGTCTCCTTTTGCGGAATCTCCTGAACCAGACCGTAGAGCTCGGAGGTCGAGGCCTGATAGAACCGCGTCTCTTTTTCCATGCCGAGGATGCGGATCGCTTCCAGCAGGCGCAGCACGCCGATGCCGTCGGCATTGGCGGTGTATTCCGGGCTCTCGAAGCTGACGGCGACGTGGCTCTGGGCCGCAAGATTGTAGATCTCGGTCGGCCGAATCTGCTGCACCAGGCGGATCAGATTCGTAGAGTCCGTCATGTCGCCGTAGTGCATCAGGAATGGCACCTCGCCGACATGCGGGTCCTTGTAAAGATGATCGACCCGGGCGGTGTTGAACGAGGACGAGCGCCGCTTGATGCCGTGCACGACATAGCCAAGTGACAACAGATGCTCGGCCAGATAGGCACCGTCTTGGCCGGTCACGCCGGAGATCAAAGCCACACGCTCCGTCATACGTTCCTTTTCCTCCACTCGGGCAAGGCGTCAATACGATGGCAAATCTGCCGCTGCTACCATTTGAACATTACTGCGCTCTGGTCAACCCGCGGAACCGCCGCCCGATGAACTCACGAGCTACGGAACCGCAGAAAAAAAAGGACGGCCGAGGTCAACAACCAGATTAACTGGGCTAAGCTGATCTCTCAGCTTTACTCGAAGAGAAATGGCACGTTTCGAAACCGGTTGGAGATCTGAAGATTTGAGAGACGGCCCCGAGCGAGGCCTAAGACCCCGATACGTGCCGAGAGAACTGGCGCTGGCATTCGGCGATTCAGCACAGGTTGCAAGAAGTGTCATGATCCTCAAGGAACGTCCTCAGACCTGCTCAAAGCGGAATTGCGGCAGCAGCTTTCTTGGTTGAAGTTATGGTGATAGGGATACACAATGCGATGGGTATGGGTTGTGATAGCTCTAATCGTCTCGAACTTGGCGACGGGTTACTTCGTCAATAAAAACTCGATTCCGAAGATCGATCCTTATCGAGATATGAACGAAGCGATGACGGCAATGTCGCAATCATCTCGATACGTGGTCATTCTCGGCGACAGCGTCACGAAGCGCGCCCGCTGGCCTAAGCAAGTCTGCGGTTACAGTTTAATCAACATGGGCATTGCCGGCGCCAGGGCTTCGACATTTATTCAGTATAGCCAAGAGATGAAGCTTAGAGGCCTGAAGCCGTCGCTTACCGTCGTTGCTTTGGGCACCAATGACGCCCTTCAGATGAAGGGAATCGACTTTGATAGTTCATTCGAGCTATTGCTCCGCAATCTCCATCAGCCCTTATCGCTGGTGACCGCTTTCCAACCTGCGGTCGCGGAGGTCAACAAGAAAATAAGAACTTGGGCGGATCGAGAAGAAGCCCTCGTTATCGAAACGGAAGGCCTCCCGATCCCGACAGATGACGGCATCCACCCCGCTAAGGCCACATTCAACAGTTGGACTGACGTCGTCTTGGCGGGAATACGGAAAGGCCTCGCTTGCCCTTAGATAATCCTGATAATTGAATTGCAGGCGATCAGCGGGGGATTGTCCTAGTCACGGCTTGCGAGCCGTTCGTGTAGGCTACGCTTATCGAATTGGTCCCGGAAAATACGCTGGTAGTGCCGGAGCGGATCCGCGCGCATACGGCTGCACGCTGAGTACCGTCATTGGCTTGAAATGCTGCCTAAACGGCGGTTGAAGTTGGGACGCTGAGGTTCGCCGCGCCAGCAGAAATACTAATAACCTGCGAAGCGTTTACCGAAGTCAGAGAAGGGATTTAGTTGTCCGCCAACCGCTGAACATCATCCGCGCGGCACCGTGTTAAAGCTTGCCCTGCTCGTGCTTGATTACATTTTCGTCGCGTCCAGCATCCGAGGAGGTGTCGCCTTCGGCAACGTGTTGATCGTCTACTCGTTGCTCGAGATCTCCTTTCTCAGCGCGTTAGGCCGAGGCTGCGCTGACGTGGTGGAGAACGGGCTGGGCTGGGTCGTGACGCCGGGCCGCCCCGATCAGCTCGCGGAGGCGGTCCGCGGCGTCGCAGCGCGCGCAGTGGGCCGCAGGGAAGTTTGACCGCGCCGCCGCGATGAACGGCTATGCCGAACAATCTTTCGGCGGTGTCAGCGAGCAGCTGCCAGGCTCACCAAGGCGTGTGGGGCGAGGAAGATGTGCCCACGGCCAGCCGCAACCCCTGCGACATGCTGAGCGGCGGCGTCCAGCCCGTCGAAAGCGCGGCGGAAGTGTCAATCTCCATTGATCCTACCAAGCTGTGGCGCAGCTCCGGCCTTATCGCTTGGAGCGCAAGCGTCAGCACGCTCAATGGCACCGGTAACAGGATGGGGGTCCGGTTCATCGCCTGTCCGATTCGACGGACGAAGGCAGCGGTCGAAATCTGCTCGCTGTCGGAGACCAGATAGATCCCATACGGAGGCGCCGCCGGCAGGCCCAGCAGGTGAACGACAAAGGACGTGAGATTCTGCACGCTGATAAATGCACGCTTGTTATCGACAAGGCCAAGAGGAAGTGGAACTCGTCTTCTGATCGCGCCTGCGAGATGACGGAAGTTGCCGAGCGAATCGCGGCCATACACCAATGGTGGGCGCACCACAGCCACCCGCATCCTAGAGTGAGAGGCCAGACGCTGCAGGGCGGTCTCAGCCGCCGCCTTGGATTGTCCGTAAACGCCGCGCGGCACCACCTCGTCTTCTGGCGTGAACGGGCCTCGCCCGTCGGTCGAGCTTCCATTGACCAGAATCGTGCTCAGGAACACGAACTCGGACACCCCCGCCCGCGCGGCTGCTTGCGCCAATTGTATTGTGCCTTGGGTATTCACCGCGTCGTAAAGCTCACTGGCGTGCTCTTCATTGCGGTGGTGCACCCGGGCCGCCAGATGGATCACCGAATCCACTCCCGCAACCGCCGCGGCCCAATCGGTGGTCGGTCCGATGGAACCGACCACGACATCGTCCCCCCGGTCCCGTCCGTCGCGCAAGGCCCGGCGCACGTGATAACCCATGCTATCAAGCAAGGAGACCAGATTGCGCCCGATAAATCCAGTTGCACCGGTGACGAGAACGACCCGTGGATTCATGGCCGCGCGCACTCCATGGGTACCGGTCAATGTGGATGTGCTCGGACGACCTGCTTGATGGTCGAGACGAAACTTTCGGCAAATTCCCGCACGCGCTCGCCCACTTGATCGTTCATCTCGCGCGCGACGAAGGCAGAATGCTCAAAATCTCGAAGGTGGGCGGCGAGCGCGGCGGCATCATCCGTGCCGAAATAACGCGCCCGCTGTTCTGCCTGTTCACGGTGCACGTCGATGTCAGACAGTATCATCGGGACGCCGAACGATTTGGCTTCCTCGACCGTTGTGCTCCAACCTTCGAAGCGCGACGGATTGATCAGCGCTGTGCTGGCGCGCAGAAGGGCGTAGACATCGCCGAGCGGGATCATGCCGAGATATCGGAACTGCTGCGCCAGACCACGGTCCGCCGCTTCGCGCAGAATTTGCTCAAGATATTCCGGTTCATGCGGATCGCCCCCCCCGGATGCCACGACGACCGGCCGGACGTCGTGCTGCGCAAGCGAAGCAAGTGCGTCCAGAACGATCCAGTGATTTTTGTGGCGCCAAAACTGGTTGGGAACATAGAAGTACGTTCTCGGCAAATCGTACTTCTGAATCACCTCAACCGGATCCAGCTTGAGCAGCTCGGCCGAAGGCTCGCAGGCGAACCTCACGACCGCGGTTCGGCCCTTCGTACGCGGGTAGTAGGAAAGGCAATCCCGCTCGGCACTGCGGCTGCTCAGAACGATGGTGCGGCCGGACAGGACCTGCAGCTGAAAACCCAATTCACGTCGTCGTCTTGCGTTACTGGAGAACAGGTGCGGCAAGTGCCGATGCTGAAAATCAGGGATCCAGGCAACGGTCGGATAGGGAGTTTTCCAGCCGAAGAACCGAGCGTTCTCCCATACCGCATCGATCCGATGACTGCGAAAGGTGGAGATCGCACCGCGATCCTGCGCGAACATGGTCGGCAGCAATGAGGTTAACGCGGGGCGATCGAAATTTGCGGAGCAGACGATCTCAGCAGCCGGGACCTGTCTGATCAGGGCGAGTTCGCGGGCGTCGTGACCTTCGCTCGCAAACACCACGGCTGTGATAGCGCTCGGGCAGTATTTCGCAAGCGCATGGAACAGGTTCAGTTGATAGTTATATCCACCCGCCCAAGCCTTGCGAGAAATCAAAGTGAAGGCGAGCCGGATGGTGCGAACGTCACTCAATGGTCCTGTCCCTTGAACCAGCTTACATACTGAGCAATACCGTCCGGAACCGGGATGCGCCAACTGAAGGGAATTTCGGACAGCTGACCCGCATCGGCGACAAGGCTGAAAGGATCGCCCGCACGGACCAGACCCGAAAAACGCGCGGGAATATCGCCGCCCCAGGCTTTCGTTACCAAACGGACAATCTCCGCGACGCTGGTCGGAACGCCGCTGCCGCCATTCAACACCTTCAGGGGCACCCCGTCAGTTCGCGCGAGCCCCGCAAGCAGCCGCACGACATCCCGTACATCGATCCAGTCACGCGCTTCGTTGCCGGTGCCGTCGAGCACGAGTTCGCGCCGGCCTTGTTCAAGCCGCACGCAGAGGTCCCACAACAGCTGTTTGCGCAACGCGGGACCGTAGACCGAAAACAATCGGAGGATGGTCGCGCGGATGCCGAACGAATCCGAGTAGCTGCGGCAAAGCTGCTCCATGATCAGCTTGTGATGACCATAGGGCGACATCGGCTGCGTTTCGGCCTCCTCCGAAATCGCGCCGGCATGATGGGCGCCATAGACCGCCGCGCTGGACGCAACGATCAGCCGACAGTCCGGCGCGGAGCCTCGCAACCATTCTAGCAATCGGGCCGTACTCGAAACGGTGCGCGAAAAATCCTCGAAGGGTTGCGCGATGGATAATCCAACCGATGATCCGCCTGCAAGGTGGAAAATTGTCGATGGCAACCCAGACCGGCCCGCGAGCGCGTTGAGATTAGCTGCGTCGATCTCACCGTTCAGCCATTCGCTCAAACCGATGCGTTCGCGGTCAGTATCTTCGATAGAGCCGTGGCCGATGCCATGGACGGCGCACCCTTGATCCGCCAACACCCGAACCAGGTGTCGACCAATGAACCCACTGGCGCCGGTTACCCACATTATCATGATCGCGCCTTGCGGCAGATAAACGAATAGAGTCGCCCCGGGCGGTTATCGAAACGCTCCGCCACGGATAGCAATGAGGTGAAGACGCGCTTTGATCCAAGTGCGACGCGCCAGAGAGGCCTCATTGGAATTTTGCGCGAGAGTTCTTCCACGATGGCATCACGCAGACTATCTATTGTGTATGGGAAGAGATTGATTGGACTCTTTAGTGGTGGAAGAATCTCGACACTATCAAAACCTGCACCACTGAGCGCGCTTATATATCGATCAAGAAGAAATGCGTGCTCCCCACCATAGAGGTGGTGCAGCGGATGCTGATCGAGAAATTGCCTAAGATCAGCTTCCTTGCTGATCACATGCTCGCGCGCTGCGATAAACATTCCACCCGGCCGTAGTACGCGATACGTTTCGCGGCACGCGCTTTCGAGATCGCGGGTATGATGCAGGACGGCGCGCGCAAACACCGCATCGAAAGTGTCATTAGCAAACGGCAAGCGTTCGGAAACTTCCTCGACTACATTAATTTGCAGCCCGGCCTCGGCGGCGAGCGCTCGAATAGCCGCAGCGCCAACGATCTCGCTGGGATCAGGTTCTAGCGCCGTGACACTGAACCCTTCGCGCGCTAGCGCATAGCTAGCGATGCCCCGTCCGGCCCCCACGTCCAGTGCGGCGCCAGTCCGTCCGTCCAGGATCTGCGAGACAGCCTGCCATTCATCGCTAGAGAAATAGCGCTCTGCTGCTGCGATCAGGGGATCATCGTAAAACGCATCCAAAACAAGCTGCCGCTGATTCGGCTGGTTGCGTAGCCAGACCACAGCGTTTTCCCACGTCTGAAAGCGGGTGGAATCCGCTACGTCAATCTTTACACTTGGTAGCCCTTGGGAACCGGTCATACCAATTCTCGAAATTTCGTCCATTGCCGCTGCTTGCTATAGCGGTCTTTCACCATGGCGCAACCCGCCTGGGCGATAGATGCTGCCAAAGGTACGTCAGCGGCCAGCTTTTGGATTAATTCCGGTATTTGATGAGGAGAAGAATAGGTCAACATTGTTTCGCCCGAAACAAAGCCGTCCGGATAGCGCCCCGCATCCGTGAGCAGGACTGCGCCACAACCCGTTGCCTCAAAGCATCTCATATTCCCGCGATCTTCCCCCGCCATATCTACTGCGCCGTTGAATACGATTCGGGTTTTCGCGAACGCCGCGTAGACGTCTCGACCATACAGCGGACCTGAGCGGACGGTCCGTATTTCCTCCGGATGGCGGTAAGAACCAAGGCCAGGAAAGAGAGGCATAGAGTTAGCGACTCTCGTAAGACGTGAATCTTCAAGATAGAAGCGCGCTCGGATACCCGGCGTCGATGCGGCTGCCTTTAGTGCTTCGGCCCGCTTCAAGTGATGGCGTGAAAATCCGCCGACGAAAACAAGATCAAACTCAGGACGCCGCGCCGAAGCATAAACATCCATCACGGGATCATGCGCAGGGAAGAAATAGGCCGTCCTGCAGCCTTTCTGTTGCCAGTCGTCGAGTATCGATGGAAAATTGCACACAATAAGGTCATACTTCGTGAGATTGATGCTCCCAGAAGGTGCGGCCCTCCAACCGATTGTTTTTTTTACGCAGCCGGGCAGCTTGGCAACGAACCCACTGTCGAATCTCATGGGGTCGAGATTATAAAAGACTTCAGTGCGGTGATGCTCGATCTGCGCAAGTAGAATTTGTTCAAGGCTGTCCGTTCTCAGGCCGTTCTCCCTCGCCCAAAGCATCTGCAATTGCTCATCATCACCATTGGTATAGAACGCTTCTGGGCTATCTGACAGAATTGGCAAAAGGATATGAGAGGCAGTAAACCTTGTATCCAAAAACTGAGCTCGTCCGGCGGCAAAGGTGTGGTACGGCACTTTCGGACGGTGCTTACGGAAACCGCGTGACAAACCGTTATTTTGAAATAAGCGCACCTGATGATCAACTCTTAGGGGGCCAAATTTGGTGAAGCGCTTAATTCGCGTACGACTCGAGCCGGATTCCCAACTGCCACAGCATACGGCGGAATGTCACGAGTAACGACCGAACATGCTCCGACGACAGCTCCTTCGCCAATGGTAACTCCTTTTAGAATGCTCACGTTGAATCCGATCCATGCCTTGTCCCTGACGACAACCGGTGCGTGTGCGACCTGTTTCCAGTTCTTTTGACTTTTTTTCCAGTCACGAACGTCGTTGCGGCGTTTTTCCCAATCGACGCTGTGGGAATCGTGATCAACGATCGTAATCCCCCACGACATGATCACATCATCACCGATGACGACACTCCGATAGCAGACGAGATTGCTCCTCCCTATGAAAGTTCGACTTCCGATTCGAACCTCGCCACCCTCGTCTTCGAAATTGATGTTCGCATGGACGATCGATTGATCCCCGACCAAAAGTCGATTTCCCGCGATACCCGCAATCCGCCGCCAAGTCAGCGCTGTTTCGCGGCCAATCAGGATTCTTCCTGAACTCCAGCCGCGCCAGCCAAGCGCCTTATCAATTAGTCCATTTATTAACGCTTGTACCATTCGTTCCAAAGGCCCTCAAAGCGGACATGTGACCAACTCTCAATACGATCAGCGTCGGCGGCCCTGTGAATCCCGAACGCAGCAACGCACGCAATTGGACGCCAAAATTAGCTAGATGGCCGGACATCCCCAGAAGATGCAAACCGCCCTTTCAAATTATTATTACAACTTTGCCTCCTATGGGAATTGAGTTTCACACTTCGGGCCACTCAATTTCAACGTTGCTTTTTCCGGTGATATGTTCCGCCATCGCGCAATGCCGCCGGAGATCGCGCCGATAGTGAGAAAAAATGTAAGCTCCCGGCTTAGTGTGCCATGGGCCAGCCCCAACAACGCGGCAAAACCGAAAGTTGCGATCAGGAACATCAATGGCGGAAGCTCAGCCGGATCGGTCCTTCTAATCAGCCCCGGCAGGAATAAAAAGGGGAACAATGTCAATGCTAACAAAGCGGCGCCACCAAGCCAGCCCGCCTCGATCAGTCCTTGCAAATAGATATTGTGGACCTGATGACCTTTTACGCATGTGAGCTTTTTGAAGCTGTCCAACCCCAGCCCAAAAAAACCAGACCTAGGCACCAAATAGAAGGCGTCCTGGTACAAGGCTCGCCGAATTGAAACCGAGTTGTAGGTACTCACCTCGCCTCTGCAGCTAGGCGGCAATTGCTCCGGAACAGGAATGCCGCTAGCGGGATTAACAATCCGCTTCAAGATTCCGGAATTCGACGACGACAGGATTAATTCCGGCGTCTTCGTGAACGCGACTTCCCGCAGGCTCGCCGACGACTCATCGGCTTCGTCAAGCGCGGCGGTCGCGAAATTATACACACTTTCATATCGAACTATGAGCCCGCTAGAAATCCCGAGAAGGACAATAGCCATTATCATAGCGAGGCGCCACGTGCGCGCGCGGTCCCGCATGCCGATGGAAACGACCATCATGAATCCTATCGACACAAAGACCACAACAAACGTATAACGCACCAGCGATGCAACGAACAAAGTAGTTGCCAGATAAACTAATATCATCAAAGGCCAGGATTGTATCTTTCGGTCCGCTCGAGAATACACGAATCCAAAGATCAGCGGTCCCAACGTCATAGCAAACAAGTTCACGGCGTGTTCAAACCCAAAGACGATCGGCCGCTTTTCTGCAACTCCCCACACTCTATAGAGCTCGGGAATGGTAGCGGCACATGTCAGAGCAACAACTCCGACAGAGGCAATAAGTGCGTAGCGCGAAAGCGCCGCCAATTTCTCCAGACTGGTCAGTCGTCCTGCGACATACGCAAGAATGCCGCACACAGCGAATAACGCGGCTTCTTTGAGTTCTGTAAAATTCCAATACTTCACACCGGCGACCACAATCGAAATTAAAATGACAAAAAACAGACCATCCAGCACTGATAAATGAAAAGGAGACCGACTCAGGAACCCTAGGCTGCAAAGACCAATCACTAGAAAAGCCAGTACCGAGCCGGTCGCAAGGGAGTTGCCCGACAAACCCAACCAGCCGAAGATGAGCAGAAGCATCGGGAATATCACAAGCGCGATCGCAAACAAAATTGACGGCGCCCTTAGCAGCCACTTGTCGCCGTTCAAATTCTTTGAACGAGGATCATGCATTATTCTGACCTGTCGTTCTGTGCAGGATTTGCCGGTTCTGCGAATGCATTTCGGATTTTCTTCAAAGCATTCCGGAGCGTGGTGTTGAGCTGATACAGGGCCTTATTGCTTGCGTAATCCTCATGGCGTGCCAGCGGCAACTCAATCAGGCGGTCAAGCTCGAGGACCGTTATACCCAGCTTCTTTGCGATATATTTTTTGTCACGGGATGCCTGTTCAATTGTCGTCATCGGAGCGCTAAGCTCTTTCAGGGCTTCGTCGCGGGAGATTTGCCCAGAGACGATCAACGCCGAATAGTGCAGGCGCCGCTTGTCAAAGCCATAGCGCGCCGGCAGATAAATTTCCTGATAGAATTTTGTAAATCGGCTTTCCTGATGCTTGCTCCCATAGTCGACGAAGCCGTAAGTCTCGATCAACTCCCGCTTCGCCGCTTCCTTGTCGTACGGCAGAAAATTCAGAGGTTTCACTATTTGAATTTGCTTGCGAATGCGGGTCAGCCACAGATAGTTCATTGACCCGATCAGCGGAAATGACTTAAGGGGCCTCGAACCATGTGCTGCGTGGATAGCACGGAGATTGCGTGCATCCATAGCCGGGTAGCCACCCTGCGGAATATGAACGCTTTCGCTGCTGAAGTTGACGCCGCTGAGAAAGTAGTGCTGTTCGAATTTTGTGGCGAGGCGATAGAGTGTAGAAAAAAATGCGTGATCCTGCGGGACATCCTGATTGAGGACGGATGCTTTGAGGTAGGCAAGCTGAAGATCCCGCATTTCTTCCCACTCGACCACGTAAGTATGCAGGTCAATATCAAGCTTGCGAACCAACAATTCAATATTTCGCACCGCGGCCTCGGTGTTCCACCCACCATCGACGTGAACCGCCAGAATCCGCAGGCCGAAGTCGCGCCGAAGTAAATGTGCGAGATAAGCGCTGTCCACCCCGCCACTTAGACCAATCATCACGTCGTAGGGCTTGTCCGCCATTTCCCGTTTGATCTGCTCGATCTTCGCATCGAGCCGGCTTCTGCCTTCCGGCGTCGGCCACCATTCGTGAGGCTTGCGCGCCAGCGCATCCCGACAGCAGAGACACTGCCCGTTTCCATCGAACAAAACGCCGGAATTGCTATTGTCCATTACGCAGAATGAGCACACGTGGTATTTTACGGCTTTGTTCCCCATCATCGTTGCGTCTTTGCGGACTGGCGCGACTCTAGATCGCGCATCGATGGATAGGTTATGAGAACGGCTCGCAACCGACCGATAAAAACGAACGCACTTCCCGACGCTACCGCACTTGCTCCCGCGCGCAGACCTTCGAGCAGATGTTCCAGATTGCCAGCGCCGCCGAGCGCCACAACCGGCAAATCGACAGCGGCCGACACCCTCGATATCAGTTGAGTATCATAGCCTTGTCGCTCGCCGTCGCGGTCAATGCTTTGCAGCATGATCTCACCGGCACCAGCTTGCTCGATCATTTCTGCGTACGTCACCGGATCAATCGATGTAAGGGTCCGACCGCGGTCCAAGGCCACGCGCCATCCATCGTTCACACGCCTGCAATCGATGCACGCAGCCACTGCCTGGGATCCGAAACTGCCCGCTAGCTCCTTGATTAATGTGGCTTCCGCGGCGGCACGACCGATGACCACCTTTTCGACACCGGCTGCCAGAATTGGAGCCACGTCAGCAGCTGATCTGATTCCCCCGCCATAACTCATCGGCATAAAGCATTCGCTGGCAAGTTCCGAAATAACGCCGAGATCAGGAGATCGGCCCTCTTGCGATGCGTCGATGTCCAGCACGCAAATTTCGTCGACTTCCTTTTCGTTGAAGATGCGGATGACGTTGAAAGGGTCGCCGATATATACTTCTTCACTGAATTGCCGCGTCTTCACCAGACGCTTCCTGCTATCCAACAACAACACCGGAACGAGGCGCGAACGCATTTATCGCGTTCTTTCGATAAAATTGCGCAGCAGCTTCATTCCGGACCGGTGGCTCTTCTCGGGATGAAACTGAACGCCGTAAATGTTATCGCGCTGAATCGCGCAAACCACGGCTTCATCAAATTCATAGGTCCCGGCGACGTCAGCCTGATTGTCACAGCGCATTTTGTAGCTATGCGTAAAATAGAACCTGAACTCGGCCCCAGCGTCGAATAGCCGTGCCGTTGGTGCGGGATGAATGTCAGCCCATCCCATGAACGGCACCTTGAGACGTGCAGCGGGATTAGGCCTCATTCTGATGGTGTCTGCGGCAATCCAGCCAAGGCCGGCCAAGACACCTTCTTCACTGCGGCGGCCCAACAGTTGCATGCCGAGGCAAACCCCGAGTAGTGGAACCTTGCGGCTCATTACAGCATTCTCGAGCGACGGCAACAGCCTCGAACTCGACAGCCGCTGCATCGCGGCATCGAACGCGCCGACCCCCGGAAGCACCAAATGGCTGGCTTCGCGAACCTCCGAAGGATTATCCGTAATCCTGGCATCGAACCCGATGAAATCCAGCATATTCACAATGGCGCCGGGATTACCAACCCCATAATTGACGATCGTAATCATTACGCGCCTCTGCGCGCGATCAGAAAGACGGCAATGCCTGCCAAAGCCACCAAAGTCGCGCCGGTCAACAAGACTTGAAATTGTGTCAGGATCAAAGATAGCACGACCAAAAATAGATATGTCGAAATGATTATTGCAATGGCGCCCAACAATGAGAAAACGAGACCAACGCGGGGCCACCCCGCGACCCGGTAGCACGTCCAAAGGAACCACAAATAGCTAGCCGACAACGCGACACACTGCAGGAATACAGCCGTCATCAGAGATGAGCCGGCGCCGAGCGCTCCCCAAAGCGCCCCGATCGAACTGAGCCCGGCGATTACTTCAACCTTGAGGTTCACGTCCTGACGTCCGACTGCGTCGAGCAACCGGTCCATCCAATTGGTGATCGTGAACAATGCCGCCGGGAACACGAGCATGGCTGCCAACTGGCCCGCCCCCCGCCACCGCGGACCTAGCAATGTTTCCGCCAAGGCGTCATTGCCGAAAGCGACAAAGCCGATCGCGGGGCCGCTTGCCAGCAAGAAAGATCGCACCAAACGGTCAATTGCGGCACCCTGGGCTTCTAGCCCTTCAGAGGCGGTCCGGTGGAAGAACACTGGCCTAAGCGCTGCGCTCGTCAATCCAGACGGGAAGTGAGTCAGGCGCCAGGCCTGACTGTAAAGCCCGACCGCTGCCGATGGAGCGAACAGGCCGATAATAAAGATGGGCGCGCGCTCACGCAGCAACGAAAGAATTGTAAAGGGAAGGGAGATTTTTGGAAAGCGCCGGTTCCTTTGCAGCATTGAAAGCATTTTATCGAATTTGAGTAGTTTCGGGTCGGGCCGATGAGTTGACCGCATGACGATCCAAACATTGAACATCAGGGCGGCGGCCTGCCCCGCGACGCTACCGGTAACCAACCAAGAGCCATGTCCGAACAGCCCTCCACCTAGTTGCACCAGGTTGGTGACTATCGCGTTCAGAACAACACCGATCGAGATTTTGGCGAATGCCCCTTCCCTCATCAACCAACCCTGGAAAACCACCCCGAGACCGACCAGCAAAAGCCAGCACCAGCCCATCGCCGCCGATAGGCCATCGATCCCAAGAGTTTCGAGATATCCTGCAGAAAAAACGATGGCGAATCCTGCGGCGACGGAACACGAAATCACCACGGCCACCACGGCGAACAGCAACTGCTCGGCTGCCCTGGGGTCGCGCTCCATAACCAAAGCCAAATCGAACCGCAACGAAGCGAGCGACCCGGCCCCAATTGCAATCACCTGGATCACGGCCCAAGCGCCGAAATCCTCCGGCGTATACAGCCGGAATAGTACCGGCACCAGAGCCAGCGTAAGCGCCTGCGACAGAACCGGCCCTATACCGGACGAGAGCAGACTTTGCGCCAACCCCCCTTGCGGTACCCGCGTCTGCAATTCGCTAACTTTCAGCAAAGGCGCGGATGAGGTTCACAACAGTATGTTGCTGATCGCGGGTGATTTCCGCAAACATCGGCAGCGACAAAATGCGGCTCTGCTGCCGATAGGCATTGGGAAACTGCTGAGGACGATGAGCGAATCGGCTATATGCCGAGAGAAACGGCAATGCCGTCGGATAATTGACTGCCGTTTGCACGCCATTAGCGCCGAGAAAAGCTGCCAGCTGGTCGCGCCGCGGATGCTGAACGGTATAAAGATGATACACATGCTCCCGTCCGGCCGCGACTCGGGGCACCTCAATGTCCTCGATCTGATTCAAACCTGCATCGAACACAGCAGCCGCAGCTTGGCGCGCCCGCGTCCACTGCGGGAGATGGGGCAGCTTAGCCAACAGAATCGCCGCCTGCAGACCGTCGAGGCGGCTATTGATACCCTCGATGACGTGCTGATGCTTGGTTAGGCCGCCGTGCCGCGCAAGCATTGCCATTCCGCCGGCGAGTTCCGGATCATTAGTCACGATCGCGCCCGCATCTCCCATCGCGCCCAGATTTTTCCCCGGGTAAAAGGAATAGGTCGCCGCATTCCCAAAGGTGCCGACTAGGCGACCTTTATAGCGAGCGAGATGAGCCTGGGCGCAATCCTCCACAACCCATAAATTATGTTTGCGAGCGATCGCCATGATCGCATCCATGTCTGCCGGTTGCCCATAGAGGTGCACAGGAATTATCCCGACAGTCCGAGGCGTTATGGCGCTCTCGACCGCTACCGGGTCAATCGTGTAGGTGTCCTCATCCGTATCACAAAACACCACGGTGGCGCCAGCATGGGTGATCATCGCTGACGTGCTAATCCATGAATGCGCAGTCGTTATGACCTCATCGCCTGCGCTCACATTGAGTGCTGCCATGGCTACGTAAAGCGCGTCAGTGCCATTGGCGCATGAGACGCAGTGATTGGCTTCAACGGCGGCGGCAAATGCCGTTTCGAACGAGTCTACATATGCCCCCCTGATGAAAGCGCTGTCCTGAATCACAGCCGCAATTGCGCTATCAATATCTGCTTTGATCGATTGATACTGGAGATTGAGGTCCGCGAAAGGTACTGTCAGCATATGATTCCTAACTGGGTTGACCCCGATCACCCTTACTTGCGCGCTAACCTGCGCGCGGGATTTCCGGCGTACGTACCGGAGACGGTTATGTCCTTTGTAACCACGGCGCCGGCGCCGATCACCACATCGTCGCAGATGCGAACCGGAAGAATTGTGGCATTTGAGCCAATCGACACGCGGTTGCCAATGCTGGTTGCGCGCCAGATTTCTTTTTGACCCCGCGCCGGGGCTCCAATGGAGAAGGTGTCATTAATGAACATTACGCCATGACCGATGAAGCAGTCCTCGCCGATAGAGACCATCTCACAAATGAAGGCATGGGATTGAACCCGAGTCCGCGCCCCGATACGCGCAGTTTTCTGGATCTCGGTAAATGGTCCGATGAAGCAATCATCACAAATCTCGCATCCGTAGAGATTGCAAGGTTCGATAATTTTGACACGCGCGCCAAAGGTAACATCCTTCACACTGATATGCTGGACGTCTAATGAGGTCATGGGACCACCCCGAGACGGCAAAGACGCGGGCTAAATTGCAATGAAACTTCCTTACCCGTTTCAATCGACTCGTAGAGAGCTGATATTAATTCAAGGCTTTTACGGCCTTGAAACCCATCAACGAGCGCTGGACTTTGATTCTCCAAGCAATCAACAACATGCTCATAGTAAGCCTGATGACCGAAACCATAAACGTTAGGTGGATTCACCGAGTAGTTCGCAACGACTTCCTTATCCGAGTCGAGCTCGTCTACAAAACGCCAATGCCTGATCTGATTTACGGCAAATCCCGCAATTTCAACTGCTCCCTTTTCTCCCAAGATTGAGAGCGAGCCTTCCAAATCCTTTGGTCGCACGGCTGTGGTCGCTTCGATAACCCCTAACGCGCCACTCCGAAATTTCAATGTTGCAATCGCGGTATCTTCAGCCTCGATCTTGACCAGCGCTGTAGTTGCGCGGGCATGCACGCTAACAACGTCGCCAAAAAACCATTCGAGCATGTCGATGTGATGGCTGGCCTGATTTGCAAGAACCCCGCCGTCGTACGCCCATGTACCGCGCCAAGCGTCTTGGTCGTAGTATAACTGGTCGCGACACCACCGAACGCGTACCGTACCTAGAACAAGACGCCCGAACCTGCCAGCGTCGAGAGCCTCACGAGCTTTCACCACCGGAACATTAAACCTATTCTGTTTAACGACGAATAGCTTGACACCGGCCGCGTCGCAGGCCTCGATCATTGCATCCGCATCCTCCAACCGCAGAGCCATGGGCTTCTCAACAACCAAGTGTTTCCCGGCCTTTGCGACAGCGATCGCATGAGTCGGATGCGACCCGCTCGGCGTGAGAATTGACACGACGTCGATTTCTGGCCGCGCCAGCAACTCTGCTAGATCATAGTACGCCGGAACATCATATCGGGAACCGATCGCATCCGCCCTTTCGCGAATTACGTCACAGACGCCGGCTAATTTTGCACCCTTGATGTGCCCACCACCGAGCAAATCAGAATGTCGTTTTGCGATGCGCCCGCATCCAAGAAGGGCGATCCCGATCATGGACAACGACCCGTATTCACTCCACGCACATCCAGTCGCAACGATCCAGTCATAAATCTGCCCTCTCTGTCGGAAGTCGGAACGAAAATCCTGTGGAAGCAGGTTGTGTAACAGCTAATATTCTTGTCATGCAAGGGAACATAAGGCTGGTTTTCAGCCATGAATTGGCAAGAGCGGTCGACGGAGGCCGCCCGACCAAGTTGTATCTTGGCAACGGCCAGCTCTCACAGATGCGGTCTTGGCCCCCTCTCGCAGACCTAATTCTGACTGGCCTCGATGTTCTCTGCTGTTCAAAAGTCAAAACTTTTCGATTTCTTTCGCTCTCAGCCGTGTTGTTTTTGCCGAAAAACCCTTATGTGTTCTGGCTCAAATCCCTTGGAATGTTCATGAAAACGGCCAACAAAATTGCCATCGCGAGAGCTCTGCATTATTTGGTCCGATCCGGCCGGGGCGTTGTGGGTCGGCCGGACATCGGTAAATTTTCAAGGCGGGGCGTGGTGTACGAACTGGACCTTTCGCAAGGAATCGATTTTGCCATTTACCTGGGCGGCATGTTCGAGCGGAGCACCGCAGTCGCGTTGGCCAAGCTTACAGAGCCGTCGTCCCTCGTGCTGGATATTGGCGCCAATATTGGGGCGCACACGCTAACGCTGGCGGGTCTCGTCGGCCCGAGCGGCCGGGTAATGGCATTCGAACCGACAGATTTTGCCTTCCGCAAGCTTCGGCGCAATCTGGATCTCAATCCATCGCTTGCCTCTTGGGTGGAGGCGTTCCATTGCTTCCTGACGGCTAACGATGGGGACAGCGTACCGAACGCCGTCTACTCAAGCTGGCCCCTCGCAGCCGAGACCGGGTTGCATGCCAAACATCTTGGTCGCCAAATGCAGACAGAGTTCGCACAGGCGCGAAGTCTCGACAGCATTCTGAACGAACGTGCGGACCGCAAGGTGCAGTTGGTCAAGCTTGATGTCGACGGCTACGAGTGTGATGTTCTTCGTGGCGCAACCTCCATGCTTCGCAATGCGCGCCCCATCTTTGTGATGGAATTGGCGCCTTATGTGCTCGAGGAGCGAGGCGCTTCGTTGGATCAGCTTCTTTCTTACTTCATTCCGAATGGCTATGCTTTTTATGATGAGCGCTCACAGAAGCGGTTGCCGTCGGCGGCGAAAGAATTGCAAAAACTGGTTGCCGACGGCGAAAGCATGAACGTGATCGCGCGCGCCGCCCGATAATTTGACGCCGAGGCCCCAATGTCTTTCCTGCAATCCGGTCTTCCATCGCAATTTGACAATTCGCGTAAAAAAGAATTCGTCGAATACACCGAAGCTCATTTGGATGAACAGGGTCGCCGGAACAGGTTCAATGCCGCTTATCGCGACGATGATTGGAAATTCATGCGATTTCTAATCCCCCCCGGTAAGCGGGTGTTGGAACTAGGCTGCGGCCGCGGAGATTTGCTCGCCGCGCTTGAGCCGTCGTACGGCGTCGGCGTCGATTTCGGCGCCAAGACCGTAGCGAAGGCCCATGAGCTGCATCCCGATCTTCATTTTGTCTTTGGAGATGCAGAAGACCCTGCGACGCTGACCTCGATCAAAGGCCCGTTCGATTACATAGTGATCGCCGATACTATCGGCATGTTCGAGGATATCGATGGCACACTAAAATTGGTGCATGATCTGTGCGCCCCGTCAACTAGGATAATCATCTCTTATTATTCCCGCTTATGGGAGCCGATCCTAAAGCTAGCTGAAGCGTTACGTCTGCGGAATAAACCACCGAAGATCAATTACGTCGCCACGGCCGACTTCGTGAACCTGATGGATCTGGCGGATTTCGAAATGATCAGTCAGGAGCAACGGCAACTGATCCCTTTCCGGTGGTTCGGATTTGGGTCGTTCATCAATCGATACATTGCTCCGTTGCCCGGGGTCCGGCGGCTATGTCTGCGGACCTACATCGTCGGGCGTCCGGTGCGGCAATTTCTTGATCGAAAATTCTCCGCGAGCATTCTCATTCCCTGTCGCAACGAGATAGGCAATATCGAAAACGCGATTTTGCGGATGCCTAGATTTGGTAGCTCACAGGAAATCCTGTTCGTCGAGGGGAATTCCAGTGATGGCACATTCGAAGAATGCGAACGCGTCCGCAACGCTTATAAGGATAGCTGGGATATCAAGGTCCTGAAACAGGATGGCAAGGGTAAGGGAGACGCGGTACGGAAAGGTTTTGCGGCGGCGACGGGTGACGTCCTGATGATTCTCGACGCGGACCTCACGATGCCACCGGAGGCGCTACCTAAATACCACACAGTGATCGAGACGGGAAAGGCAGAATTCGTGAATGGGACCCGACTAATTTATCCCATGGAGCAAGATGCGATGCGCCCGCTCAATCTGATTGCCAACAGATTCTTCGCCTATCTGTTCAGCTATCTCGTTAACACCAGACTGACGGATACGCTCTGCGGCACCAAGGTATTGTTACGCAAAGATTACGAAGCGCTGGCGCGAGAACGCGCTTTTTTCGGAAACTTCGATCCTTTTGGCGATTTCGATCTAATCTTTGGTGCAGCGAAACAGAATCTCAAGATCATCGAGACGCCCGTGCACTACAAGGCGCGCACTTTTGGCGAGACCCAGATCTCACGCTTTCGCGACGGATGGCTGCTCTTGAAAATGGTATGGTTTGCATACCGCAAGCTCAAAGCAGTTTGACAGCATGAGCGCTTCCGCCTTCGATCAACGCCAAATTAATCATCGCAGCCAATGGGAGAAGAAGGAATCGGTCCGACTACTGTATCGGGATTTTCATCGACAACTGCTCGAGAATTGTCCTGATGGCAGTGTTCTGGATATCGGTGGAGGAACGGCCCACGTCAAGGATTTCAGGCCTGACATAGTCTCTACAGACATTCTGTTCTTTCCGGGTATCGACGTCGTAGCCGATGCACACCGGTTGCCGTTTCGAGATGGGTCTTTCACCGGCGTGGTAATGCTTGACGTCCTGCATCATCTGGAGCGTCCGATTGAATTTCTCCAGGAGGCTTCGCGCGTGCTCAAACCAGGCGGACGCCTCGCGATGATCGAGCCGGCGATGACTACCATCGCTCGCAGATTCTACCATTATTTTCACGCCGAGCCGGTAGATATGAATGCCGACCCATTTGCGCCGATTACAATCAACCCTAACCGGGATCCATTCGACGCAAATCAGGCAATTCCAAGCCTTTTGTTCGGGACGCCGGCAGCCCGCAGGCGAGTTGAAAAAGTACTTCCTTGGTTGCGCGTCCGAAATCTTAAGTGGCTAAGCTTGTTTGCATATCCATTGAGCGGAGGATTTCAGAGTTGGTCCTTAATGCCTCCGGCGCTCGTTCGCTCCACGTTGGCTTTCGAGGAGAAAGTACCGGAAGCAATTCGAAGGCAAATTGCGTTTCGAATGATGGTCGTCCTGGAGCGCCTCTAGCGATAGACATTCGACCGGGAGATATCATGTCGGCCACCAGGTGGAGATTGAGCTTACTAAGCCACATCCACGAAAATGCTGATCCGGACTCACAGATCGCAGCATCGGCAGCCACAACGGCTTTTTCGACAGCGAAGAGCGGAGGTCCTGCTAACCAATTCGGCGGCCGCGCAAATCGATTGCTGGCAATGATACCCGCCACGTCACGCTGACTGCGCAATCAAGGCACCTCTAGGTGCTATTGTACGTATCAAGAAGCTTGCGGCACGAAATGCCCAGCGTATAGACATGAATACGATCAATTACACAGCGATCAGGCTTCAGCTCGAGTAAGCCGCTCGATGTCTCCGACGTAAGCTCGTTGAATGTGCGCACCACAACGCACGGATACTCCTGGAAGAGCTGCTCATAGGAGTATGGCTGAAAGTTTTTAAAAAGGCCGTTCCGATAGAGGTCGTGATCCAGCAAAGCGTTCTTGAAAGACCTCACGTAACTATCAGAGAACCTCTTCACCATTTCTGGAGTTGCCAACGTGAATATGTCCCCGAAACTCAACGGATGCTCGGGCGCTCGAACAAACATGCCGGTGACATTCGCGCATGATCCGGCCGCGCTCAATATAGTATTGGACAGCTTCGCCCCAATTTGATCTTGAGCAATCTGCTCCACTGCATCGTTCCGCGCTCGAACAATTGTCGTGCCACAAATTGCAACGCAGAAAAAGATGGCGGCTTTTGTTATAAATTGCGGCGCCACGCGAGGAAAAAGCCGCCGAATCTCTATAACCGCGAGAACGACTACTCCGCTCGTAGCAGCCCAATTGGCAAGCATGTAATGAAGGTTGAAATGCTTCGCGGTAGCAAGAAGATGCGCGCACATCGCAAGAAATGACGCAACCAGCGTAATGCTGATTGGATCAAGGAAGCTCCTGCTCTTGATCATCCTCGACAATGCTAGAATAGCTCCAGCTGAGAATATGCCAAAGATGATCGGTTCGGCAACAACGATCGCCTTCATGTTGAGCCAAAACGTATCGCCATCAATTAAACCTGCCTCTCCATGGCCGTACTGTCCCTTGTGGCTCGCGATAGAATAAAGCCAGGCATAGCCGTCATATAGTACACGAGGATGAAACAGGAAGTGAATCACGTAAAATGCCGAAACTGCGACCACACCGGACACTGCAAGCGCCAAGCGATTTCTAAGCAACGCCGCAATACCCACAACAGCCAGAGGCATGTACAGAAATTTTGATGACATTCCGAAAGCACATACTAAACCCAATACGAGTCCCAATCGAGTAGATGGCGGCTGGTCGCCCAGCGCTGCCTTCAGAATTAGAGCCATCCCGAGAATGACACTTGAAACCAAAAGACTTTCGGGCATTAGAATGGATGGAAAATGAATCGTCTGGAGGCTGACAAACGGCGCCACCTGAAAGAGCATCGCGGCAATTGAACTACGCGCAGCCCTCTTCACGATCAAACCTGAAACGAATAGCACGCTGGTAAGTATTGCAATCTCTACAGAGCGGGCGGCGTAAATGATGCTGTCAATGTTCTTGAGGCCAGATCCTATTATGTCTGTTTGACCATCAATCAGGGCCCATAGCTTGAATATGCTGCCTACAAGAAGCAGCGTTGTCGTGCCGGGGTGCTGAAAGAGTTGGAACGAATAGCCGCCGGCCCAAGCGAGACCGTTCATCGCATAAGCGTATTCTGGATCGACCTCTCTTCCCCACGGCGCTGTGCTGGAGCAATACAGAAGAGCCGTTGCGAGAAACATCAGGGGGATCGGAAAGACCGAATACCACGAATTACCCTTGCCAATCGACTCATCTGGAAAATAATGCATGCTTGTGGCTCTCGATAGATTCTATAGACGACCCTAGGGCTGACGCTTTACCCAGCAATAACGAGTACCGGATGTGCCGGAGCAAGCGCTTGGTGTAACATGACATCACCAAGAGAAAGAGACGCCATCAGCGCAGGCTTTTACAAGCCGCTGCGGCTATGTCTGGTGCCCTTTTTGGCTTCAGCAAATGCTGCCTATAACTCGCCGAGACTGATCCGGTTGTAGAATCGACAACTCCCACCTCGACATAGTCGCGGCTAATGTCAATTCCATAATCCAGCAATACGTCAACAGACAAATGGCGGTGACCATCAGGCTCCGTCAAAACCCAGGCCCGCCCTAACTCATCGCAAGGTACCCGGCTAAGTAGCGCTGCGGTCCAATCGTTACTTCCTGGATAGCCGCCAATAAGCCAAGGTGCGCCGATGGCTTTTGCACCAATGGCATACAAAGCGCCGGGATTTTGTCCGGTGAGGTCAATCATCGGGTCGCCAATCTTGAATCCCGATTCTTTCGCCATGCGGTCAAGCTGGCCGATGTAGTTTGCAGACTGCGCTGATACACGGAGTTCCCCGCCTGAGCGCGCAAATCGAAGCGTACCGGTAAAGTCGTATAGGGATTGGATCTGGCGATATGGATGCTGAATGCCGACATCAATCAGCATCGTTGTTACGATTAGTGACGTCACCGCAATTGGCAGGAGACTCCGCCAAGCTGTCCGTTGGTTTCGAATGCCAAACAGGATCGCGCTTGTCAAAACCCAAAAAACTCCGGCCTCCCCGCCGGCGATCCAGTAATTTCCGCCGGTGCCGAAGGCGTAGACGTGGGGCATTGCTACAAAGTAGACGGCCGAGCTCCAGCGATCTCGGGCGAATAGATGTATCAATTGACCCCGTTCCGCGACCGCTGCGCCGGCCAATCCCCCAAGAAACGTGCACCAGAACAACATCGCCTGAAATGGCGAGCTGTGAAATCGTGGAGATGCAAAACCGAAGACCATGGACACGCAACCCGCGCCAACCGCGATCAATATGCAAGCTCCGAATGTCCGCGAGGTATCCCTCGGCGAACGGATCAAATAGGTCGAAAACGCAACAACAATTGATAGAATAGAAATCCATGCTTGCTCGCTCGGACCAATGCTAAAGCTGTCCGCGCGAAAGATGCGGTCGATGGTATGACCCGCACCTAGACGCGCGGAATCCGCTAAACCTGTTTTGTAATGCTCAATGAAGTCGACGATCGACCCGTCGATCATCCAAATCGTCACCAATCCCAATACAATCGCCCAGGTTGTCGAAAGAAGCAGAAAACGCCAGTTCCACTTCTGCGAGGCGAGAAGATATAAGACGATCACGAAACCCAGCGCCGCGGCGGTTGTCGGCTTCGCCATAAAGGCGAGCCATCCCCCCGTTCCAATTAATATCCATCCCCCCATACTTGCGCGGGAGAACGCGGCGTCTGCGATCATCACACCGATTCCCGCGATGAACAACGCCTGTAATCCGAGTGTGTTGTAGTTCGGTGTGGGAATCCATGTTTGTAGAAATCCGAGCGAACCCGTCGCCAGAATGAACATGATGCCGATGTTAGCCTTCCGACAGTCAAGCCAACTCGATCCGTCGTCGGTCTTGATCGATTTTACCACCGAAAGACATAACAGCCATGCGAGAAGAACGGTAATGAGAATATTCGCCTGCCGCAGTCGTGGAATATCTTCTCCCATCAACCAATAGATCGGGTGATAGATAAACCCGAACTGGGAGATCGAAATTGGGTAGTCCCACGGACGCGCAATCCAGGCAATGTCGAGGCTCTCGTCGGTGAGATCGAGGCCGTATCTGCTCAGCCAGAGCATCTTTCCGATCAACGTGGCACTCGCGATGATGCCAATGGCAAGGGCTAGGCGTTCTGCTTGTCGTGCTACCAAAGGTCTCAACTTTCGGTCCATTGGATCGTCGCTAAGCGGTTCCGAGGGCGGCTATCCGATCAGCCTCGGAATAGCGCCAATTCTGCATAGCAGCGGCGAGAGTTGTGGACGGAGATTCTTAGGAATGTTTCAAACGTAAAGTCTCTCTCGATCAAGCACCGCCAAACGAATCAATGTTCGGTCAATCGTATTTCGCACATAGCGCATCTATCCCGATCAGGCTCGATCGAAAGCCAAAGAATTTTTTTACCACAATAGCATGACTGCATAATGGCGGTATGGATGCCGAATGGACCTGTTGTTGACATGCACTGCCCGCGTAATTTGAAAAAGCTTATGGAAGGTCAGATATTGTCACACTTGGTGGATCGCAGTCTAGTTGCAGCCAGCACCGCTCCTAACGAGATCGCACGATGACGGCTGCGTCGCGCCAATTGGAGCGTTTCCCGAAAGCTACAACAGCAACTGCTCAAGCCGAGGCTGGAAGCACTTTCTGCCTGCGAAAGCCAGAGCTGCCGTGAATTAAGCGGGCCTTTTCCGAGACCGAAAGGCCTGCGCCGTGGCCATGTTTGCTACCGGCAATGGAAGCTATAAACTCAGAATCCGCCGTATTCGGTGCATCTGGCCACCTCATAGACTTGTTGCGCCTTGCGCATAAGAGCGTGGGAAACCTCGCATTAGTATCGGGCTATCAATCCCGCTAAAGCTGCTTTTGCAGGTTAACAACGCATGCTACCAAGGCCAACATCGCGTACAGGGATATCGATGCACAGCGTACTAATCACGGGCGGCGCCGGCTTTATCGGCCAGAACCTGGTGCATGCGTGGCGCGCCGCACGGCCGGCCGACCGCCTGACCGTGGTCGATGCTATGACCTATGCAGCCAACATTCGAACTCTGGAGTCGATGATTGCCCGACTTCTCAGCTACTACGGCAGAGTCTGACTTCTCCGGGTCGTACATCGGCGGCTACGGCTCCTCGCCTTCCCACCGCGGACCGTCCGCCCAAGGGGGCGTTCGGCCGACCCGGAGATCTCCCGGTTCCCGTGCGAGGAGCGTGCGTGCATGCCAGGTTCTTCGACCACGCCGGGTCACCCAAGCGCTTGCGATGACGCTCTTGGGCATGTTGCCTTCCGCTACACAGACAGCGTCGGCACCCGGAATCAGTTTTCTATCGCGGCTCAATGGTTGGCCTGCACGTCCCCTGCCGACGCTTCGCCGGCATCCTCGCGGAGGCCTGCGCACGGCTTGGGGTCGATGCGGTTCGCTATTCCATCATCGTAGTGGACTTGCACCACCTACTCCTTGCCGGTCTCCCGGCGCACCTGTGTTACGAACGCACATCCAGAATTAAAGCACTCGGGCGACGTAGACCATGGCGGCTTGGAGAGACAGCCGTCTTTGATATGGAGGTCGCAATATAGTTATTGTCGGACGGCAATTAAATTAACGGCTGGCAGAATAGCCCAACACCGCCACGCCAGCCATGACGAGAAATGTCCCCGCCAGCTGTAGCACGGACATTCGTTCGTTCAGAAACATCGTGCTGCCTATCACCACCAACGGGAACGTTGCGCCAAGAATGGGGTAAGTCTGGTTAAGGGGCAACCGCGACATCGCAACAAACCAGGCTCCACCGGCCGTGAAGACTAAGACCGCGACGAGAACGAGCCATGGATTGATAGCCATGCGAAAAACCCAGAAGACCAGTTCAGGCAACTGCGCGGCGGGCGGCTGAACCTTGGCGATTTGCCACTTTACGATTATCTGACCGATCACGGTGAGCAAAATAGTCACGGTGACCATGGTCCAACCGAGCAGCATCGCTTGCTTCTCCCAGGGAATGCGCCGGCACGCTCAGGGTACGCCGACGACAGAATGAGACGGCCAGACGGCACCGAGCGCGATCTTCTCTCCCGCCGCGATTCGGCTATGCCCGCCGATGACTGAGCCCGGCTTGAAGCTAGCATAGGCGCCGACCGCAGTGTGATGAGACAGCATCACATGCGGCCACACGGAAACCCCATCCTCCAGCACGCAGTGCGGTCCGACATAGGCACCGGCATCGACGATGTTGCCAAAGCCGAGCCGCGCGGTCGGCGAGACAACAGCGGCGGGATGGATCAGTCGAGCAGGGCGAACGCCCGCGCACCAAACGCGTTCCGTGATTGTGCGCCGGGTCTCATTTTCGCCAATTGCGACGGCCACGTCCACCACATTTTCGGCATCGGCGATTTCAGCAAGCCGGGCAAGCGGACCGAGAACTGGGGCTTCAGCAAATCGTCCGGATACGCGGTCGTCAACGAAGCCGATCAGTTCAAGGTCGGACCTGCAGCGGATCAGCTCCGCAATCATTTCGCCGTAGATATCCGCACCGGCAATCAACACGCGCGTTCGCGGCGGAGTACCCGTAAAGC
Source organism: Bradyrhizobium sp. 23 (assembly GCF_023073295.1). Lineage (NCBI taxonomy): Bacteria > Pseudomonadati > Pseudomonadota > Alphaproteobacteria > Hyphomicrobiales > Nitrobacteraceae > Bradyrhizobium > Bradyrhizobium sp. 23. Next base: position 28,607 of record NZ_JADPJF010000039.1, read on the forward strand.
CGACCCACCGGCCGCTTGCAAGGCAGTTGAAATAGCGCTCGTCATATCCGAGCACCCGCATTAGGGCCTCTATAGGTGCCGGATCGTAATCCACGCGAAACATTTCCACTTTGCGCGCGGCCACGTCCAAGATCATCGCCTGAGCCCGACGGTCGCCATCGACTGGCAGCCCCACGGCTCCCGGATTGAGCACCGCATAGTTGGCTTCGATTTCGGCGACCGGACGGTGGGTGTTGCCAAACACGACGATGCGGCCCGCCGCGTAAGCGCGCACGCTTTCATCGATGATTCTGACCTTTTCGTTCACAGGATCGTTCGGGCCGCCATGGCAGATCGAGAGTTGGCGGCTGTCCACGTCGAGATCTGCGCGAGCAGGTAAGGCAGCGAGCCAAGCGCTCGTCTCGGCGCTAACGAGCCGCCGCTGAATTTGCAGGGAACGGGTCGCGGCGGAACTGTTCCGGATCGGCCGGCCGCTCAGCAGCGCGTCCTCATGGTTACCTCGCACACAAATCGCATTGAGACGCCGCAGACATGTGACGACCTCATTGATCATTGGTAGATGGCCGGCGATGTCACCGGCACAGATCCAGCCGTCAACTTTATCACCAATCGCAGAGACGACCGCCTCGAGAGCCGGTAGGTTGCCATGGACGTCCGCGACAACGGCCAAACGGGTCATCTCTCTCCCTTCCAAACCGAAAGATCGCGTGCCACCAGGACTCGATATTCATCCTCCTCGAGATACTGCTCGGACCAGTGTCGCAGCACGGCTCCCGGGCGGGCCGCGACAGGTGCGGGGTCCTCGCCAAACACCAGTTCGCGGATTGCGAGCTCCGGTTCGTTGACGCCAAAATATGCGCGAATGGGCGTGGTGCTGCTGAAGCGAGGATTGACTTCAAAGGCGACCGGCCCGCGGGCCGTCATTCGCAACTGCACGTTTACCGATCCGACTGCACCAAGGGCGGCCGCGACCTTGATAGCATAGGCCTCAATGACAGGATGAGGCCTTAGCACTCCCTTATACGTCAGGCCGAAGTTCAACTCACGCCGAATCACTGTGGTCGACACAGTTCGCCCGTTACGCATACGATAGAGGCCGATTGTGTATTCTTGGTCATCGGGTAGAAGACATTCCTGCACGACGTTGCCCGCCCGTATATGGGGAGCAAGCGCCGCATCGTCTTGGATTCGGAACAAACCGCGGGCTGCCGAGCCCCGGCGCGGCTTGACGATGATGGGATAGCCGACCCGCCCAGCGAGCGCTAACACCTCGTTGCGATCCTCACCAGCCGCCGAGGCGGGGTGATCGAGCCCGGCCGACTTGAGAGCCAAGGCCGTCAGGTACTTGTCGTCAGCAATCCGCAGCACTTCAGCCGTGTTGACAGCAAAGGTCGTGCCGGTGCGTGCCATGACGTCGTCCAGGTGCGGGCGAATTGCTTCCGGCTCTGCCTCGGTGCCGAAGAACACAATGTCCATGCTCGTTCGAATCAGAAATTCCGAAAATTCTTCCAGATAGCCAGGTGCCCTTACGCGCGGCGCCACGACACTATCTGGCTCCCACGTCAGACCAGCGGAGAACGGGGCCGCGTCCATTACCCAGATGCGCAGCGGAAGTGTCGAAAGCTTGAGCGCCTTGTAGATATTCTGGCCGAGAGGATTGCCCATGCCGGTGACAAGCACCCGAACGGGGGTCGAACTCGACGCGGTACGGCGGGTCATCGTCAGTACGCCTCGCGTGCCTCGGCATCATCCGGAATGACGAGGCCCGGGCCCTTACGTAAGATTAGCGTGTGCTCGAAGGGGAGATAATCGTGCCGCAGTTCAACGAACCTGGTCAGCGTCTTTGCGTAGGAAAAGTTGGTCTCGGGTGTGAAATAATGGAGTTCGGGATCCTGCCAGTCGACATAGGTTGACATGAAGTCGATCACCAGCCCGACCCGCACGACGTCAAAGAACCGCGCGATGGCCGCGCGGGCAACCGCCTCGTTGTCTGCGGTGTCATATTTGTTGTTGAACACCTGGGACATGAATGCCACGTCCGGCCGCAAGTCGGCCAACGAATCCTCGAAGATATCCATAGCGAGGAAGCGTCCTTCCGGAAACGCCTTCCGATTGGCCTCTAGGAACGGTTCGACGATATCGATGCCCGTATAAGATGCCGGTACAACTCCGCGCCGGCGCAGGAAGCGGTAGAACATTGCGAGGCCGCAGCCAACATCGAGAATGTGCAGGCCATTGAGGTCGAACGCCTCGGCATGGACCGCATGGCGGACCCACTGCTTGCCCGTGCCGCCGGATTTCAGGGCATCGACAGTGAGACCGTGCTCTGCGATTCGGCTTTCGTAAAGACCGGTGACGCGTCGACGCTCGCTGTCTGACAAATGATCCATTACGTCTCCATCGTCACTCGGGTTCCAACCAGAATACAAGGCGCCGGGCGATCAGCCCGAGAGTTTGCTTGACTTGATCATGGTAGCGTGGGTGCACTGCGATGAATACCGGAACTTCAGGATGACGAGCAAGCCAATCCCTGCCGGCGACCGGAATTCCCTGGACCCCCTTGCCTTGACGGCCGGCAGCATCGTCGATCAATTGCAGGATCGGTCGATGCGCGAGATCTGTATAGGTGTGCAAAAGGCCGAACACTTCGCCCGCGCCAAACACCGCCAACGGGCCATCGCCGATTTTCGCGAGCAGCCGGTTGACCTCGTTGAAACGCGCGAGCCACACGTCACGATTGGCGACTTGCAAGTGACCGGCATTCGCAGGTGAGCCAGAATTCGAAGGCTGGTCCAAGTGCTCGGCCGGCGTTGGCTCACATACGATCAGCCCGAACCCTTGCACGATCGAATGTCCGCTTTCGCTCGTAAGGGGATGCCAACCCGCACGCCTGGCAACCGCGGCCAGATGGTGTGCGGTGAAATGCCAGACGTGATCCTCGAAGAACAGATCATAACCACCGTCCTCCTGGATGGGTACGACGATGACGGCGCGGCCGCCATGATGACTGACGAGCCGCAATGCCATGAGGAAACCGATCGGATCCTCCACATGTTCGAGCACGCCGAAGCAGACGATGAGGTCCGCCTCCGGCAGGGGAGGACATCCAGACCCGACGGCCTGCTGAACCACGTGCAATCCTCGTTCGCGGGCGAGCGCGACGGCCGGGCGACTCACCTCGGTGCCGCGCACAAGAGCATGTGGGAAAAGGTCCGCAAGCCGGGCCAGCAGATTGCCCTGACCGCATCCGACCTCGAGCACCGCGGCTGGAGCCTCGCCCAAATGAGGCCGCAACCAATCCAGGATCGCTTGCGAACGCGGTACCGGGCCCGCAGCGGTGAAATAAATGTGTTCCTCGCCGCCGCTCGTATTGAGCGCGTAGTGCTGTTCGTAATCCAACACCGCGGCAGCGCCGTGTAACGTTTCATTTGAGGCAAGACCGCAGCGACCGCAGACGATCTTGCGCAGGGGTCTTTGAAGGCGACGAAGATCGGTCGTCAGCGACAAGGTGCCCGCCTCCCGATCGAGTAGCGGACGCCAGTCCGAAGCAGCGCAAGCGGGGCAGCTCCGGGTCATCCGATCTGCCGACTGCGGGGAGGAAGGTCGGTGGGTGCGGGACTGCCGAGCAGGATGTCGCGGGCACGTTCAGAGCCGCAATTGAATATCGCGTCCAGCGCCGACAGGTGGCTGAGGAAAGGACCGTCGCCAACTTGTTCGTATGGCACCGGACGATAATCCTGAAAGATCACCGTTATCCCCGCGGCACGAAACCGGTCGAGATCGATGAAAGCCGCCGCCGCGGCACCATCGTAAAGTATGTCGGCTCCAAAGTGACGACAGATATCAATAAGCTTCTGGTTCTTGTCCGTGGATTTCTCGAGCACCGACGATGAGAAGGCAGTTGGGGTATCAATATCCAGGGTCTTGCAAAGAAATTCCGTCGCGGCCACGTCCAGGTCCATTAGCAGATGGTAGTTTCGCGCGAACATGTCCTGCAGAGCGGGAAATAAGGTATCAAAGGCTGAGGCCTTGCCGTACCACGACTTCAGGCGCTGCAGCATCTTCTTTTGCCAGTCGGGTTGCGTGGCGATCGGCACGTCGCGGATGAGTGCGTTACCGGAAAATTGCACCGGTACGGTCAGGAACTCGATCTGCCCTTTGGAGCTCTTGAAACGATTGCGATTGCGCCAATCCTGCTTCGTGTATTGCACGTCGTCGAGGTAGACAAACAGGTCCGCTCGCGCGATCTGCTCTAGGTAACCGAGCCACGGCAGGAAACTTGGCTGAATAGTCGAGAGGATCATGCGGCGGGCCTCTCCAGAACGCGCAAAATGAGATCCGCCGTGGCGTCCACGGCTTCCGGCGTGATGGTCTCGTCGACCCATAGATTAACGACACGAGAGGCGAAATGCTCTGCGCCGGGATATGATTCAGCGCCGGCCGTTTCGCCAACGAACTGGGCGGCGATCGGAGGATACCAAGTGCTGCAGGGCACGCCCGCGCAACGCAGGGCGACGACTAGCGTGTCGCGGCGGGCCGTATCGACCAGGACGTTGAACCGCCACGGCGCGTTGCCCTCCGAGGCTGCTACGGGGCGCGCACCGCCTCCCTTCAACCGCTGCCGCCACCGCGCAGCCATTGACCGCCTTCGTTCAAGACCAGCAGGAAGTGCGGCGAGCGCGTCCGCGATCGCTACTATTCTCGAAGGTCCGATGCGCATGGCTACGAAGGCGCGATATCCCTCGTAGACACGCCTCAGATCCGCCGGTGTGCTCAAACGATCGCTGCGCAAGGCGCGAACTGCTGCCTCCATGTCGGCGTCGGCGCGGCGCTCGGATTCGTCGGCCAATGGCCTAGTTTCGAGCCAACCGGCCATGGCTTCGATGACGGCAGGATCATTTGCCGTCACGGCACCGCCGCCGCCTGCGTCCACAATCTTGCCGGGACCGAATGAATAGATAGCGGCATCGCCGAAGATCCCCACTGGACGCGAATTCCAGACAGCACCAACAGCGTTGCAGCAATCTTCAATCAGCCGCATTCCGCGGGCGGCGGCGAACGCAGCGAACGCGTCGATTGCAACTGGCATCCCGAAATTGTGGACCGCCAAAATGGCACCGCAACGCGGTTGCCAGGCAGCGGCAATGTCCTCAAGGCGAGCATTGCCCGTATCCGGATCGACATCGTGAAAAACCGGTCGCACGCCTGCCCATATCAGTCCGGCAACCGCGATGGGACACAAATTAACCGGCACCAGAATGTCATGCCCGGCTAACCCGAAACCGTGCGCCGCCGCCATCAGGGCAGCGGTGCCGCGCGAAGCAACAAGAGCAGAACGACCGTCGATCAACCCTTCAAGCGCCGGGATCGTCATGGATTGACTCCAATTGCCCACGGAATCGCAGGTTTACGTTGATGCGCTCGACCTTGTACGCGACGACTCCAACTAGAATGAATTGCAGCCCGACAATGACGATGAGAATGAAGAACAAAAGCCAATTCGTTCGCAGGGGATGCTGGAGCACTATGCCTGCCGCTACGACACCAGCAAGCCCACTAGTTCCGATCAGGACGTTCAGGCAACCCAGCGCCATCAATGACAGAATCGTCGTCGTGCCAGCGGAGAAATTCAGGATAGCGAGGAGAAGGACATGCACGAGCCGCAAAAATCCGTAGCGGCTGCGGCGGCCCTCTTCGGCCTGTACCTCCACGGGTACTTCCACGACCTTCGCACGCAGGAAACTGACAAGAAGTGGCACGTTCTGCGCCAACACGTCGGCGCGCAGGATATCTTGCACGGTGTTCCGACGGAACAATCGGAAGGTGGTCGCGGGGTCGCTGAGGTTTGATCCGGTAAGTCTGTTGACGAGGATAGTGACAAGCCGCGACCCGAAATCTCGATGAGCTGCACTGTTGCGGCGTGCGCGGGCACCGGCGATCACATCGGCCTGTGGGTTGGCAAACGCCGTCTCGACCAGCGCTCGGATGTTGGACGGCGGCACCTGCTCGTCGGCATCGGCAACGACAACAAGCTCACCCCGCGCAGCCCGTAGCCCGACCACCGTCGCGATGTGCTGTCCCGCGTTGAGTCTTAGACGCACCACCCGTAACTCCGGCACGGTTTGCTCCGCCGCGCGTAGGATCGTCGGGGTCTCGTCGGTGCTGCCGTCGTCGACCACGACGATTTCGAATCTTCTACCGAGATCGCGAAGCGCTGTGGCCGCGCGATAGACGACACCGGCGATGTCGGCCCCCTCGTTGTAGGCTGGCATGACGAGGGTCAGTTCGACCGATCCTCTGGCGATTCCCGTCTCGTCCGCCATGACAATGTCATCCTCAGAGGAAGCGCTTGAAATCGAACGTACGCGCGATCGCTTCCAGCTCGCAATCGAACACGCGCGTCGGCGCCCAACCAAGTGCCCGGATTCGTGCATCATCGAGGCTGTATCGTCGATCTTGCCCCGAACGATCTTCCACGAATGTCCATGCTTTCTCTTCAGGAACAGAGAAGAAACTAGCAAGGCGGCGCAGGATTCCGATGTTCGCAATGTGCAGGTCACCGGCGACGTTGTAGATGGTGTTGGGTTGGCCGCCTGCGATTACGGTCAACACGGCTTCAACCGCATCCTGCACATGCAGCCAGCACCGCTGATAGCTGCCGTCGCCGTGCAGGATGGCGGGCTTGCCTCGCGATAAACGCGCGCAGCTCTTGGGAATCAGCTTTTCCGGATACTGGTGCGGCCCATAATTGTTGGTGGGGCGGACGATGTTCGTGTCCAGGCGATAGGTACGAGCCCAACTCATCACCAGCATGTCTGCTGCAGCCTTAGTAGCGGCGTAGGGGTTTGACGGACAGAGGCGGCCGGTCTCGGTATGGGCGCCCGCGTCGATGTCGCCATAGACCTCGTCGGTGCTGATCTGGATGAAGCGCGGCCGGTCGCCTGGCTGCTTCATACGTGCAAGCTCCAGTAGGTGCTGCACGCCGAGGATGTTGGTTTGACAGAACTGCTCGTTGCTCGCGATTGAGTTGTCGACGTGGGACTCGGCGGCGAAGTTCACGATGACATCGCATTCAGGCAGGTGATCGAGTCGGGCAATGTCCTGCTGAATAAGGCGGTAATTGGCCCAACCCTCGAACTCGTCCTTGATCGTGCGGTCGGCCGCATAATTCACGGAATCGATATTAGTGACCCAGTGACGCAGCTCTAGACACCGCTGGACGAAGTGTTTGCCGATGAAGCCGAGGCCGCCAGTCACGAGGATGACAAGACGAGATCCGGCACCCGTCATAGTGTCCGGCTCAAGGGGCTCGCGGCAGTTCTCGAAGATTGGAGCCCGCGGCGGAATTATTTGGTCGGTTGCGAAATCCATGGGGTCAGGACTGCTGCGCATTTTTGAGCAGCGGGTAGATCAACCGCCGCACTGTATCGATGACGTGATCCTGCTCGTCACGGGTCAGGGAGACGTAAAGCGGCAGCGTCAACGTGCCGGCTCCCCATTCCGCGCTGATTGGATGATCGGAACTCGTATATCCGTAGCGCTCCGCGTAATAAGTCGCCGTGGGCACCGAGCGGTAGTGCACGCCGATACCAATCCCGGCTTCATTGAGGATATCGATAGCCGTATCCCGGATCGCGCCGACGTGGATCAAGAACATGTGCTCGGCGCCGACTGTGCCAGGCTCCGAAGCGACCAGCCGCAACGGTCCGTCCGCAAACCCCGCGCGATAATGCTCGACCAAGTCTTTCCGTACCTGCAAACGGCGCTCCACGGCGGCGATTTGGGGCGGCAGAAGTGCCGCCAGCAGATCCGGCAGGTTCGCCTTGACGCCGAGGCATAGCATATCCCAATGCCGGTACCTGCTTTTCTGGTAACGGTTAATCGCCGTAGCGTCCATGCCATGGAGGCGAGTTTGCTGGAGACGTTCGTACAGCGCGGGATCGCGGCACGTGATGGCGCCGCCCTCGCCGCAGGCCACGTTTTTCGTCGTGTAGAACGAAAATACGGCGGCATCCGACCACACGCCCGGGCGTTCACCATCACGCGTGCCTTCGAAGCAATGCGCGCAGTCCTCGACGATTCGCACGTCGGGACGATCGCGCAGCACTTCCCGCATCCCGCGCACGTCGCACATCTGACCGTAGAGATGCACTGGAATAATCGCCTTGGTGCGCGGCGTGAGTGCCGCTGCGACCGCTGCCGGAGTCATCAGGAGCGTGTCGGGGTCGACATCGACGAAAATCGGCTTCGCCCCCAACAACTCCACGACGTTGGCGCTGGCGATGAAAGTCATCGCTGGTACGATAACCTCGTCACCATGTTTCACGCCGAGCGCCAGCAGCACCGCCAGAGCACCATTGGTCCAGCTGTTGGTCAACAGCGCGTGGGGAATACCGTGGAATGTGGCGATCTGCGCTTCGACTTCCCGACCAACCGGTCCAGACGTCAGGAACGGCGTTGCGAGAACGCGAGCCATAGCCTCGCTATCCGCGGCTGTGAGATCATGACGATAGAAGGGAACGTTCAGGAAGTCGAGCATTCGGCTTTTTCACCGGAGTTACAGTTCATCAAGCAATGAGTATACGGCAAGCGAAGGAGGTCGTGGCGGATTGCGACCTCGACGTGGGGAAAAACACGTTCGCCCAACCCGCGATAACCGGGCTCGTCCCGCACCGCCTGTCCGGAGTCGCGATTGATGAGAAACCGGGCGATCGGATGCTGCCCGGGCGCGCGGCACGGATCCAGTGTAAAGACGCGCCCTCTCGGCGCGAGCAAATCGTCGGCGAGACGGAGCGCAGTGAGGGCTTCATCGTCACTCAGGTGATGCAGCAGGCCGAGCATAATGACGAGATCAAAGCCTTTGCTCTGCTGCTGCCGCGCTAAGGAAAAGTCACCACAAAGGAATGTGCCTCTGCTCCCATGTGCAGCAATGGCCGCTTCAATATGCCGGGCGTTGGCGTCAATACCAGTGTACTCACACTGTGGGGGCAACTGGTGAAGCACATCTGCGGGGCCACAACCGAGATCAAGTATGCGACCTGTCGCTGGAGGGCGCATGAACATGTCGACCATACGCTGCCGTGCGCCGGGACCACCGAGCGCATCCTGCAGGGCGCTATACAATTGCGGGAACCCCACAAGACGGTAGGCGCCTGATGTGCGTTGACTCACGATGTGACCATCGGCTTGCGGAAAATGGCTGTCATCGGTGTCAGCAGATCGGGCGGCACCTGGCTCAAGAGCGCTAATAACCCCATGGACCGTGCCGCTCGCAAGACTGCGCCGATCGCCTTGCCGGAAGCGTTCCCGAGATGGCGAGCACTAAAGATCGGATCGGCAATCAGCCTTTCGATTTGCCCGGCCATTTGGCCACGTACTAGCTCGATCTCGAGGCCGTTGCGGTGTGCCAGGCGCCGTAGCCGGCGTGCTGTGACGAAGTTGAGGCTATCCCAGACGAGCTTCTGCGCGGTAATGCGCGCCGGGAACAGCCGCTTCGTCAAAGTCGGGGCGAAGGGTACCAAGGGAATATTGAGGTGCGGTTCATAGGGGAATGTGTAATTGGGGCAGCAATGCAACATGGTGCCACCAGGGACCAGAACCGTGGCCATTGCAGCCATCGCACGGTCGAGGTCGGCGACATGTTCGAGAACGTTGAATGAAAACAAAAAGTCGAAGGTGCCATGCTGGGCGGGATCTAGATCCTCCGCCCCAATTGTCAATCGGTCCGGCGGGACGCGGCCCGAGCAGGCCGCGATTTCTGTCGCCAACTTTGCAAAGACATCGAAAGGACCGGCGGTCGGCTCCAGTTGTTTCACGTTCACGTTCCGCCGCGCCAGCCATAGCGAGACAAAACCAAGCCCACTTCCGATCTCTAATACTTTCATATCGGGCTTGATACGTTGTTCGACGATCGGGGTATACGTTCTCGCCTCATTCGCGAACATTTCGATCAGAAACCGGCACTGACCGGGCGCGAACCCAACTTTTTCGGCCGCCGCTAAAACGAAAGTATCCGATTCAAACCGGGAAAGGAACGCAGCCAGATCCTCAGTTTCCATCCTTCCCCTCGCTCGATGCCCGGCCCCGGGAAAGACAGGTCGATCTCAGTCGATCTATCACTGGAGTGGCTCTGCAGCAGTTTGTCCGAGTGCTATAGATGACCAAAACGGGTTGAGCAACCCGCGATCGCCCCGTGCTCTGCGAGTGGGACTAGCCGCGCGCTGAAGCTGAGGATCTCCCCAAGCGTCCCACTCTGATCACGCATATGTTCAATTTCTTGGGCTGACGTAGTCTAGATCCGGCATTCGCAAACGCACAGCTTGATGGAAGGAAATTATCAGATCAAAACATGAACAAGGGCAGTGATAGGCTCTGCCGCAGGTGCCTCCGGGCCGGAGCGTCTTCGACCTTGGATTGGCCGGAATCAAACGCTGGATGGTATTGTCTTGAAACAGTTCCCCTTGAGCTCGAAATATGGGAACACTGTCGCTCCTACTCAAGTAGCCCGCAAGCCCATAGTGCCCTTGGCCCTCGGGCTGCAACCTTCTCGATCCGCGCACACCGTGGCGGTTCAGTGATGGAGAATAAAGCCGGCGAGCAGCTCTTGATAGAGAGCGGATTGATGTCCACTGAGATCAGGGATGAGCTCGCTGGTGCTCTCCGCCGACCCCGATTCGGCGTGGCCGTCCGATTGCTGCAAGAAGTCGAAGCTTTCCGATTTTGATTGCGCCGCGCCGCCCACTCCAAAGGCGAAGCTTTGTCCAGTGACCGTTGCAACCTGCTGAGGAGTAATCGACTGAGCAGGAGGAACTCCGATAATCCCGTCGCCATTCAGGTCTTGATGGAAGCCGGTCTCGAGATTTTGAAGCGTGGTGGTGTTGCCTGGGCCCGGCATGTAGAAATTACCCCTATAGTTGCCGCTGGTGTCCGTGCTCCAGACTGAATATTGGCCCATGGCTTCGTTCTTCCAAGCCACCTCGTAGCCGCCTGAAACTGCCTCAACCCCGATAGGCGTGTAGCCGCCGAACTGGCCGACCGTGACGGCCGCACCCTCGTATTTCAGTACCGGACCCGTCCCGCCGGCAACGGGACTAAGGAGATAATTGTTTCCCGACAGGACCAGCGCGGTCGTTCCAATCGCCTCGATTACGGACTGAACGACACCGATGGTCCCATCACCATTCAGGTCCTGATGGAAGCTGGCCTCAAGCGTTTCCAACGCAGTGGTGTTGCCCGGACCCGGCATGTAGAAATTGCCGGTGTAGTTACCGCTCGCGTCCGTGCTCCAGACCGAATACTGGCCGGTGGTCGCATTCTTCCAGGCCACCTCATAGCCGTTCGTTACCGCCTCCGCGCCAATCGGAGTATAGTTGCCGAATTCGACCCCGGTGACCGCCGACCCCTGATACGTCAATGTGGGTCCGCTGCCACCGCCAATAGGATCGAGCAAATAATGGTTGCCGAAGAGGTCCAGTTCAGTCGAACCAACCGCCTCGATGACGACGGGCGCGGGCGGTCCGATCACACCGTCCCCATTCAGATCTTGATGGAAGCTGGTTTCCAAGTTCTCGAACGCCGCGTCGTTTCCTGACCCCGGCATGTAGAAATTGCCGGTGTAGTTGCCGCTTGTGTCCGTGCTCCAGACCGAATACTGGCTCGTCGCCGTGTTCTTCCAAGCGATCTCATAACCGTTTGCCACAGCTTCTACGCCAATCGGCGTATAGCCGCCGAATTCTTCCATCACCGCGGCGGAGCCGCCATACTTCAGTAGCGGTCCCGTCCCACCGGCGACGGGGTTGAGACAGTAGCTGTTGCCGGACTGCACGAGTTCGGTCGCGCCGCCCGCCTCGATCACCGCGTTTATCGCGAAGGTGGTACTGGCGACCGTGCCGTTGGCAAACTGGAGATTTTCCAGCCCTAGGACGGTGTCGGTGCCGTCAGGCGATTCAGAGCGCTGATCGGCCAGAGTATAGGTCTGAGTGCTCGAATTGTACGATATGGCGTAGTTGAACTCATTGCCCGAATACACCGCTGTGTCCATGCCTGCGCCACCGTCGATGGTGTCGTTGCCGCCGCCGCCGGTGAGCGTATCGTTGCCGGAGCCGCCGTTCAGGACGTTGGCGATTACGTTGCCGATGAGGGTATCGTTGCCCGAGCCGCCGGTCGCGTTTTCGATCAGCGAACGCGCGTCACTGTTGTAGAGGTAGGCATTGTAGACGTTGCCCGACGCGTAATGGCCGTTTCCTAGGTTGGCCAGTTGAACCGACGAGAACACCGACGACGCACCTGGATTGAGATTGATGCTCAGGTTCGTCGTGTAGTTCGACAGGTCGTAGGTATCGACGCCGCCACCATCCCAGATCGTCTCGTAGATGCGATTGGCCGAGCCACCAGCAGCGCCATTGTCGGCCGGCTGGCCGCCGCCGTTGATGAACTCCTGCCCGGTGGTCGGGCTCCATGTATAGACGGTGGCCCCGCCCTGGGTGTTGTAGTTCGCGCCGTACATGGTCTGCAGCGCTAGGATATCGTTGGCCATATAGGTCTGCGGATATCCATAGGCTTCGTTGGTGTAGCCGCTCGTCGTGGAAGCACCAACATAGCTGCGATAGCTCATGACGGTGTATTCGCTGTCGTCATGCGCGCTCGGCACGGCGACATTGGCGGGGCCGCCCGCTTCCTGGCTGTGCTTGAGGCCGAAGGCATGGCCGAGCTCGTGCAGGGCGGTGGTGAAATAGTAATTGCCGAGTGCGGCGAGTGAGTAATTGTACTGAGTTCCGAACCAGATATCGCCGCCGGACGCGTAGTTGCCGGGGTAATAGGCGTAGGAGGTCGGATTGGCCGAAGGCGATTGCGCGACCATGATGTCGGCGCCGTTCGTCCCGGCGTACTGGACATTGGCGTTGGTGTAGCCGAGGATCAGCCCGATCGCGTAATTGATCGCCGCCTGCATCTGGATCGGTGCCGATGCAAAACCCGCCGTGGTCGGCTCACTGCTTCCGCCGCTGTAAGGATTGGCATAGTCGCTCGCAGCGTCAGGAAAGCTGTAGCTGATCGTGCCGGACCATTTCGAGCCTGACAGCAGGCCATCGATCTCAGCGTTGTTGGTGGCACTTACGTTGACGGCGGTGGCCAAGGGAATCTCCGAAGCAGCAAACCCCGTTCGATTCGGGGCCCGGACAGGTGATTCTAGCTTGAGAGCTAAACGTTTGGTTTAAATTGGGCGGCCGAAGCCGCACCTCTTCCATAAGGCCGTGTTAGCTATCAAATTCCGTAGTCATACGGGCCGGACGAGGGTCCGGGTTCCGGCTGCTCGCGTGATTGCGAGGAAAATCATGAAACTGCGTCCACTCTCGGCCGGTCTGTTCGGCGCCCTGGTCGTGCTCGCCGGGCTGGATCATCTACCCTTCGGAGGACTGCCCGTCAGGATCGGGAAAGCCAACGCAGACGACGACGGCAAGGCGGTGGCACGCGCGCCCTCGGTCCCAGCCGCCCGCGATCCCTCCGCCGCTGTGGCGGAGGAATACGAAGCCGCCCGACGAAAGGGAACCCGCGAGGCCTTCGAGCTGTTCATTGCACGGCATGGCGATAGCCCACTAGCCGAGCGGGCGCGCGGCGAGCTGACACGCCTGCCGCGCTGATCCCTTTCACGCAGCGCAGCACACGGCGTGGGGCTAGACCCGTCAGGCATTGCATTTTGGCAGCCGGCATCCGCGCCGGCACAGACTTGCCGCATGGTCGTTCGGCACTATGGTAGGCCCGCAATCTGTCCCGGAGCCTTTCACGATGCCCTTTCCGCATGCCTCGGAAGCCCTGTCGCGCTTCACCGTGCTCGATCTGACCCGCGTCCGGTCCGGGCCCACCTGCGTGCGGCAGCTCGCCGACTGGGGCGCCAACGTCGTCAAGATCGATGCGCTCACCGAGGATGTCGGCGGCGAGCAGCCGGGCGGGCCGCGGCGGGGCTCCGACTTCCAGAATCTGCATCGCAACAAGCGGGCGATGACGCTGAACCTGAAGGACGAGCGCGGGCTCGCCGTGTTCAAGCGCCTCGCCGCCAAGGCCGACGTTGTGGTTGAGAATTTCCGCCCCGACGTGAAGAAGAAGCTCGGCATCGACTATGAGAGCCTCGCCAGGATCAATCCGCGTATCGTCTACGGCAGCATCTCCGGCTTCGGCCAGGACGGGCCCTACCACAAGCGGCCGGGCTTCGATCAGATCGCGCAAGGCATGGGCGGGCTGATGTCGATCACGGGCGCGCCGGGCGAAGGCCCGATGCGGGTCGGCATTCCGGTCGCCGACCTCACCGCCGGTCTATTCTGTGCCATGGGCATTCTCACCGCACTGCTGGAGCGCGAGGTCTCTGGCAAGGGCCAGTGGGTGCAGACCTCGCTGCTGCAGGCCCAGATCTTCATGCTCGACTTCCAGGCCGCGCGCTGGCTGATGGAAAAGGAGGTGGCCAAACAGGCCGGCAACAACCACCCGACCAGCATTCCGACCGGCGTGTTCAAGACCTCGGACGGCTACATCAACATCGCCACCACGGGCGGCCGGATCTGGGCGCGCTGCGCGCAGGCGATCGGCGCGCCGGAACTCTACAGCCATCCCGACTATCTGACCGCGCCGGCCCGCTCCAAGAACCGCGACGCGCTCAATGCCGAGATCGAGAAGCGTACCTTGAGGAAGTCCACCGAGACCTGGGTCCGTGAACTCAACGAGGCCGGCGTGCCCTGTGGGCCGATCTACGCCATCGACCAGATGTTCGAAGACGAGCAGGTCAAGCATCTCGGCATCGCGCAGGAGGTGCCCAACGACGATGATCGCGACATCCGCCTGGTCGGCCAGCCGGTGACGCTGTCGCGCACGCCGAGCAGGATGGTGGCGCGGCCGCCGGAATTCGGCGAGCAGACCGACGAAGTGCTCGCAGAATTCGGTTTTGATCAAGAAGAAATTGTAGCTCTCAGGGCGGCGAGGGTCGTGTAGATTCAAAGTGAGCGCGCAGAAAGCGACATGAAAAAGCACGCGAAAGCACCCTCGTCTCAGGTCGCCTAGTGAACGCGCTCGCGCACAGTCCGGTACCCGGCGCGTGTCGCCTTGGAACAAGGTGGTCAGCAAACGGAAGACGCTCGTTCAGCCTGCGTTTACTGACCGGCTCCTCGTTAAAGGTCGCGAGTTCACAATTGTGTTTGGGGGACGCACCCTGGGGACGGCCTTGTGCTTATGGGTGAGGCCGTGCTTTTGTGGGGCGGATGCTCGAGCGGTACGGTCCGGTATGATTCTAAGTACACACGCGATTGTTGGCGGCGCCATCGCTTATATGTTGCCCTCCCATCCAATCGTGGTCGCTGTCGCAGGATTTGCGAGCCATTTTGTGATCGATGCAATTCCACATTGGGACTATCCCCTTCAAGCAATCTCAGTTCGCAAGAATGCCGATAACCGACTGTTGAAGGCGGATCGTCGTTTGTGGATGGACCTGCTCACGATTGCGACCGATGCATCGACTGGATTCGCCGTGGCGATCCTTCTATTTTACCCAAGCGCGCCGATTTGGGTGATCGCCCTGGGGGCAGCCGCCGGCATGCTGCCCGACCCGCTCCAGTTCGTGCATAGCCTCTACAAGCGAGAACCGCTAGTGACGCTTCAACGCTTCCATGTCTGGATACACACTAAACGTAGGCTGAACTGGCAGATTGGTATCGTGTCGCAGGCCGCCTTCGCCGCCCTCGTTGCGGCAACCACGCTAGTCGCGAAGCAATAAGCGAATAGAAGACGATGCGGCTTTTCTATCGCCTCCTCGATTTTAGATGTCCGAGGAGACGGTCGATCACAGGCCAAAACAGCAGCACGATCGCCAACGTCGTAATCGAGCCGACCAGGCCGTTCGACCAGAACACCTTGAGGTCGCCGCCGGCGCCGATCATCGACAGTCGGAAGGCATCCTCGGCGCGGTTGCCGAGCACGAGCGCCAGCGTGAACGGTGCGAGCGGAATGCCGATCTTCTTGAAGACGTAGCCCATGACGCCGAAGCCGAGCATCAGCCAGATATCGAACATCGCGTTCTGGATCGCATAGGCGCCGATCGCGCAGGACACCACGATCATCGGCGCCACCGCGGCGAACGGCACGCGCAGGATCGAGGCGAAGATCGGCACCGTCGTCAGCACCAGCACAAGGCCGACGACATTGCCGAGATACATCGAGGCGATCAGGCCCCAGACGAAATCCTTGTGCTCGACGAACAGCAGCGGTCCCGGATTGAGCCCCCACACCATCAAGCCGCCGAGCAGGATCGCGGCGGTGCCGGAGCCGGGAATGCCGAGCGCCAGCATCGGCAGCAGCGCCGCGGTGCCGGAGGCATGCGCCGCCGTCTCCGGCGCGAACACCCCCTCGATGCGGCCCTTGCCGAAGCTCTCGGGATCCTTGGAGAAACGCTTGGCGAGATTGTAGCCCATGAAGGAGGCGGCGATCGCGCCGCCCGGGGTAATGCCGAGCCAGCAGCCGATGAAGGAGGAGCGCAGCAGCGTCACCCAGTATTTCGGCAGGTCCTTCCACACGCTCAGCACGACGCGCAACGAAATGCTCGCCGGGTGTCCGCGCAGCGCCAGGCGCTCCTCCATCGTCAGCAGGATCTCGCTGATGCCGAACAGGCCGATGACGGCGACGAGGAAGTTGATGCCGCGCAAAAGCTCGGACGAGCCGAAGGTCATGCGCAGATTGCCTGACACCGTGTCCATGCCGATGCCGGCGAGCAACAGCCCCAGCGACATCGAGATGACGGTCTTGTGCTTGGCCTCGCGCCCGAGCCCGACGAAGGAGCAAAAGGTCAGCAGATACACCGCGAAGAACTCGGGCGGGCCGAACTTCAAGGCAAAGGACGAGATCATCGGGGCGAGGAAGGTGATCAGGAGCACGGCGACCAGCGAGCCGATGAAAGAGGACGTGAACGCCGCGGTCAGCGCCTCCGCCGCCCTGCCCTGCTGTGCCATCGGATAGCCATCGAAAGTGGTCGCGACCGACCAGGCCTCGCCGGGGATGTTGAACAGGATCGAGGTGATCGCGCCGCCGAACAGCGCGCCCCAATAGATGCAGGACAGCATCACGATCGCCGAGGTCGGATCCATCGTGAAGGTGAGCGGCAGCAGGATCGCAACGCCGTTGGGGCCGCCAAGGCCGGGCAGGACGCCGACGAAGATGCCGAGCACCAGCCCGACCATCATCAGCGCGAGCGTCTTCCACGTCAGCAGGACGGCGAAGCCGTGAAGCAACAGGCCGAAAGCTTCCATCGCGGGCCCGCCTTAGTGGCCGAAGGCCGCTTCGAGCGGCCCTTTCGGCATGATGACGTCGAAGGCGATGTCGAAGGTGACGAACATGATCGCCGTGAATACAATAGCGGTGAGCAGCGACTTCCACAGCGCGATCTTGCCGACGAGGCGCATGAAGGCCGCGATCAGCAGGAAGCTCGCGACATAGAGGCCAAGATACTGCGTCGTCAGGCAGAACAGCAGCGTCGGCACGAACACGGCCATCACGCGGCGGGCCTGCGCGCGCGTGACGAAGGTTTCGGGCGCGGCGCGGTGCGCGACCAGCGCCGCGATCAGGCCGTAGAGGCTGCCGCCGCCGAGAATGACGGAGAGATAGAACGGGAAATAGCCGGGCTCCGGCCCGGTCGAATCCCAGGAGGCGCCGGTGCGCCAGTTGTCGTAGCCGAGCGTGGCGGCCAGCGCGAGCAACAGGAGGCAGACGAATATCTCGATCGTCCCGGAGGAGACGACGGAAGGCGAGTCGTCTTCGGGCGCGGTCGGATCGTCGACGACGATTTCAAGATCGGTTTGGGACATGCTCTGCCAGGTCAAAATTGCGCTGCCATCACCCGCCTATGCGCAATTGCGCCTAGGAGCGGATGATCCAGTACGCGGTGCAGAAGCCGTCTTTCGTCGATCTCTGTGCAATACTGGATGCCCCGGTTCGCCGGGGCATGACGTGGAGATGTGATTATTTCGCGACGAATCCGGCTTCCGTCATCAGCGACTTGTTGACTGCATCGTCCTCCTCGAGGAATTGCACCATGTCCTTGCCGGTGAGGAAGATCGGCTTCAGCGCCTGCTTTTCCATGTAATCCTTGTATTCCGCGGTCTGCGTCACCTTGTGGAACAGCTCGACATAGAACGCCTGCTGTTCAGCGGTGACCTTGCCGGGCAGGAACATCGCGCGCAGCATCAGATACTGCACATCGACGCCCTCCTCCTTGCAGGTCGGGATGTCGGCCCAGGACTGCGTCTCGGTCACCTTGCTGGTGTAGGAGATTCGCTCCTTGTCGAACACGCAGAGCGGACGGACCTGGCCCGCGCGCCAGACTTCGAGATTTTCGGACGGATTGTTGACGTTGGATTCGGTGTGGTTGCCGACGAGTTGGGTCGCGGCCTCGCCGCCGGACTTGTAGGGCAGATAGGAGAATTTCGCGCCGGTCTTCTGCTCGAGGAACACGGTCAGCACGTGATCCTCGCGCTTGGAGCCGGTGCCGCCCATCTTGAACGGCGCGGGTGCCGCCTTCGCGGCGGCGACGAACTCCTTCACCGTCTTGGGGCCGGCGCTGTTGTCCCACAGCACGAACTGGTCGAGCGCGATCACCGAGACCGGAGTCAGCTCACGCCAGTTGAACGGGATCTTTGCCGACAGCGGCAGCATGTAGATCAGCGAATAGGCGATCAGCACCTTGTTGGGGTCGCCCTCGCTGGACTTCATGTACATCAGCGCTTCGGCGCCGGAAGCCCCGCCCTTAAGCGAGACCACAATCGGCTGCTTCATCAGGTTGTTCTTCTGGATGGCGGCCTGCATCATCCGCGCCATCTGGTCGGAGGCGCCACCCGCGCCCGCCGCGACCACGATCTCGACCGGCTTGGTCGGCTCCCAGCCGGCAAAGGCCGGCGTGCTCAACGATAGCGCTGCTGCGAGGCCAACAGCTTGCATTAGAATTCGCACGAGTTTCGTCCCCGGGTTATTGTTGGCTTTGTTTGCCAGGAATTTATCGACGCATTGTGCGGACTAATATCGGCCAGTTCAAGCAGGCGGGCATCCCGCTGCCTATGACTTTCGGCTGACGAAGCCAAGCCGGAGATGCGCTACTTGCCCTTCCAGTTCGGCGTGCGCTTGTTGAGGAAGGCGTCCATCCCCTCGCGGAAATCTTCGCTCATATAGGCCTTGAGGATCAGATCCTCGCCCTCTTCGCGCGACAGCGTGCGGCGGATGCGGCGCACTGCCTCCTTGGTCGCTTCAAGTGTCAGCGGGGCGTGGCTCGCCACGAGCTTTGCGGTCTCGTCGGCGCGGCGCTGCAGCGTCTCGACGTCAGGCACGATTTCGTTGAGGAGCCCAAGGGCCAGTGCTTCCGGCGCCTCGACGAGGCGTGCCTTGAAGATCAGATCCTTGGTGCGGGCGGGGCCGACCAGCGAGACGACGCGGCTGATATTCGACATCGACAGGCAGTTGCCGAGCGTGCGCGCGATCGGAAAACCGATGCGCGTCGCTTCAGTCCCGATGCGGAGGTCGCAGCAGGCCGCAATGCCGGCGCCGCCGCCGGTGCAGGCCCCCGCGATCGCCGCGATCACAGGCACGCGGCACTGCTCCAGCGTGCCGAGCACGCGGTCGATGCGGGCCTCATAGTCGAGCGCATCCTGCGCGGTTTTGAACGCACGGAATTGAGAAATGTCGGTGCCGGAGGCAAACGCCTTGTCGCCGGCGCCGGTCAGGATCAGCGCCTTGATCGAACGGTCGGCGTTGATCTCCTGGCAGATCTCCGCCATGCGCTCGTACATGGCGAAGGTCAGTGCGTTGCGCGCCTGCGGGCGGTTGAAGGTGATCCGCGCGATGCCGTCCGTGACGGAGTAGAGCAGGTCTTCATTGGCAGTCGTCGGTGCGTTCATCGCGCGCTCTCTTTTCTCTAAGTTCGTTCAGGCGAACCGCCCCTAGGCCACCTGCGCCTTTAAGCGACCTGACCCTTTAGGCCACCTGAGCCTTTAAGCGACCTGAGCCTTGGCCATCGGCACCGCGTCGCGTCCTTTCAGGACGTCCATGGCCGCCAACACGCCGCCGCTCCGGTGCGGAATCTTTGCAAGATCGAGGCCCATCTCGACGCCGGCGAGCGTGCCCATCAGCATCAGATCATTGAAATGGCCGATATGGCCGATGCGGAACACCTTGCCCTTGACCTTGTTCAGGCCGGTGCCGAGCGACATATCGAAGTTTTCCAGCACCACCTTGCGGAAGGCGTCGGCGTCATGTCCGTCCGGCACGCGCACGCCGGTCAGCGCCGGCGAATGTGCGGCGGGATCGGCGCACTGCGTCTCCAGGCCCCAGACCTTGATCGCGGCACGCGTCGCCGCGCTGTGGCGCTCGTGGCGAGTCCAGACGTTTTCGAGCCCCTCCTCTTCCAGCATCTTGATCGCCTCGCGCAGGCCGTACAGCAAATTGGTGGCGGGCGTATAGGGGAAGGTGCCGAGCTTGTTGAAGTTGATGACCTCCTGCCAGTCCCAATAGGAGCGCATGCCGGGGTTGGCCTTGGCCACCGCGAGCGCCTTCTCCGAGACGGCGTTGAAACCGAGGCCCGGCGGCAGCATCAGGCCCTTCTGCGAGCCCGCGACCGAGATGTCGATGCCCCATGCATCGTGCTCATATTCCATCGAGCCGAGGCCGGAGATGGTGTCGACCATCAGCAGCGCCGGATGCTTGACCCGGTCGAGCAGCTTGCGCACTTCAAGCGGCGGCGTCACGCAACCGGTCGAGGTTTCGTTGTGGACGACGCAAACCGCCTTGATCGTGTGCTGCTTGTCGGCGGCAAGGCGCTTCTCGATCTCGGCGAGGTCGGCGCCATGGCGCCAGTCGCTCGGGATGAAGTCGACGTCGAGCTTGAACTTGTCGGCGATGCCGCGCCACAGCACGGCGAATTGGCCGGTCTCGCACATCAGGACCTTGTCGCCGGGCGCGAGCACGTTGACCATCGCAGCTTCCCAGGCGCCGGTGCCGGACGAGGGGAAGATGATCACGGGCTGCTTGGTGCGGAACACCCGCTGCATGCCCGCGAGGACGGCGAAACCGAGCTCAGCGAACTCCGGACCGCGATGGTCCGGCGTCGGCATGTCCATCGCGCGCAGCACCCGGTCGGGCACGTTGGTCGGTCCTGGAATCTGTAGGAAATGCCTTCCAGTATGCACGGTCATCGGCGTCCTTCCCGGTCTTTGAGTCTGTCTTGGAGTCTGTCTTGGCTTTGAGCCCAGCTTGACTTCGGGCCTGTTGGCCTGAAGGGGGCTGCGCGAGCCGCTCGAATATCACTATTCGCCGGGCTTGTCCCTCGCCGGGCGGGGTCCGTCAATGCACAAGAAGCAGGGCTCGCCTTGCCAAGGGCCGTGACCGGAGGCAAGACGGGGGCGGCGAACAGGCAAGAGCGGACCATGGCGGCGGAAGTGCCCGGGAAATCACAGGAATCGGCCAAAAAGGACGGCCTCGCGGCACGTCTGGCCCGGGAAATCACCGGCGACGTCCTGTTCGACGGTTTCAGCCGCGGCCGCTACGCCACCGACGCCTCGTTCTATCAGATCGTGCCCGCTGGCGTGGTCGTGCCCAAGACCATGGAAGAGGCCCTCAAGGCGCTGGCGATCGCGCGCGACGAGGGACTGAAGGTCACCCCTCGCGGCGGCGGCACCTCGCAATGCGGCCAGACCGTCAATGACGGGCTCGTTGTCGATCTCTCCAAGCACCTGAACCGGATCCTGTCACTCGACGTCGAAGGGCGGACCTGCGTGGTCGAGCCCGGCATCGTGCTCGACGACCTCAACCGCCAGCTGAAGAAACACGGCCTCTGGTTTCCGGTCGACGTCTCCACGGCCTCGCGCGCCACCATCGGCGGCATGGCCGGCAATAATTCCTGCGGCGGCCGTAGCTTGCGCTACGGCACCATGCGCGACAACACGCTGTCGATGGAAGCCGCGCTCGCCGATGGCATCATCGGCCATTACGGCGAGGTATCGCGCGATCTCTCCGATCTCGATGCGAACGACAGCGCGCGCCCCCTGTTCCGCGACATGCTCGATCTCGGCGCCCGCGAGGCCGAGGAGATCGCCGCGCGCTTCCCAAAGGTGCAGCGCCGTGTCGGCGGCTACAATCTCGATGCACTGGTGCCGCGCAACGCGCGCAACAACATGGCGCATCTGCTGGTCGGCTCGGAAGGCACCCTGGCCTTCACCACCAAGGTCGAGCTGAAGCTCTGGCCCGTGATCCGCAACAAGGCGCTCGGCGTCTGCCATTTTGGCAGCTTCTACGAGGCGATGGATGCGGCCCAGCATCTGGTCAAGCTGAAGCCGATCGCGGTCGAGCTGGTCGACCGCACCATGCTCGCGCTCGGCCGCGACATCGCGATGTTCCGCCCCATCATCGCAGCCGCCATCAAGGGCGATCCGGACGCCGTGCTGGTCGTCGAATTCGCCGAAGAGGATCAGGCGGACAACCTCGTACGCCTCAAGCAGCTCGGCGAGCTGATGGGCGATCTCGGCTTCGACTGGAATAACGACAGGCGCAAATGGGGCGGCGTGGTGGAGATCACCGAGCCGGCGCTGCAGGGCGGGATTGCCGATTTCCGCGCCGCTGGCCTCAACGTCATGATGTCGATGAAGCAGGAGGGCAAGCCGGTCTCTTTCGTCGAAGACTGCGCCGTGCCGCTGCCGCATCTCGCCGACTACACCGCACGCTTGAACGAGGTCTTCGCCAAACACGGCACCAGCGGTACGATGTACGCGCACGCCTCCGAAGGCTGTCTGCATGTGCGGCCCGTGCTGAACCTGAAGCTGGAGAAGGACGTCAAGGCGATGCGGGCCATCGCTGAGGAAGCCTTCGAACTGGTGCGCGAATACAAGGGCTCGCATTCCGGCGAGCACGGCGACGGCCTGGTGCGCTCCGAATTCCACGCAACGATGTTCGGCGAGCGCCTGGTCGCCGACTTCAAGGAAGTGAAGCAACGCTTCGATCCCGACGGGATGCTCAATCCCGGCAAGATCGTCGACGCTCCCAGAATGGACGACCGCTCGCTGTTTCGCTTCAAACCGGACTATCGCGTCGCTGAGCTCAAGACAAAACTCGACTGGTCTGCTTATCCCGGGGCCGGCGGCGGTTTTCAGGGCGCGGTCGAGATGTGCAACAACAACGGCGCCTGCCGCAAGCTCGAGGGCGGCGTGATGTGTCCGTCCTACCGCGCGACGCGCAACGAGAAGGACGTGACGCGAGGGCGCGCCAACACTTTGCGGCTCGCGATCTCCGGCCAGCTCGGCGCGGGCGCACTTTCCTCCGACGAGATGATGGAGACGCTGAAGCTCTGCGTGTCCTGCAAGGCCTGCCGCCACGAATGCCCAACCGGCGTCGACATGGCCAAGATGAAGATCGAGGTGCTCGCCGCGCGCGCGGCCTCGCACGGCCTGACCTTGCGTGACCGCCTGGTCGGCTACCTCCCGCGCTATGCCGGCCTCGCGTCGCGCTTCGCGCTGCTGGCGAATTTCCGCAACCATAGCCCGCTGCTGCGGAAGCTGTTCGAGCGCTTTGCCGGCATCAGCGCCCGCCGCGCGCTGCCCGCGTTTCGCAGCGACGTGTTCGTGCCGCCGGCCGAGGCGGTCGGGCCGGAAACCGGTCGCGAGGTCGTGCTGTTCGCGGACACCTTCAATCGCATCTATGAACGCGAAAATCTCGACGCCGCATTGCGCGTGCTCGCGGCCGGCGGCTACCGCGTGCATCTGCCGAAACCCGCAAGCGGTGGCCGTCCGCTATGCTGCGGCCGGACCTTCCTGTCCGCCGGTCTCGTCGACGAAGCCAAAGTCGAGCTCGATCGTCTTGTCGCCGCCTTCGCGCCCTTTGCCGCGCGCGGCGTCCCGATCGTCGGGCTCGAGCCGAGCTGCCTTTTGACCCTGCGCGACGAGCTCACCTCGCTGCGCCAGGACAACGACGCCAAGGCCGTCGGCGCCCACGCGCTGACCTTCGAGGAATTCCTGGTGCGCGAGGCCGAGGCCGGCCGGCTGCAACTGCCGCTCGGCGCCGTTGCCGACAAAGCCCTGGTGCACGGCCATTGCCATCAAAAATCGTTTGGCGCCTTCAAGCCGGTCGAGCAGGTGCTGCGCCTCATCCCTCGCCTTGAGGTCGAGACCATCGAGTCGAGCTGCTGCGGCATGGCCGGCGCCTTCGGTTATGGCGCGGACACCTACGATGCCTCGATCGAGATGGCCGAGCTCTCGCTGCTACCCGCCATGCGGCGCGCGGACCAGAATACGCTCGTCGTTGCCGACGGCACCTCTTGCCGTCACCAGATCCACGACGGCGCCCAACGCGAGGCGCTTCACGTCGCGCGCGTGCTGGCGATGAGCCTCGATCGTGCCGAGACCCAATCCACAATCCCTCTCATTGCAAAGGAAACCAGCCATGGCTGACCTCACCCTCGACACCGCCCGCAAGATTCTCGACGCCGCCTTCGCGAAATCCACGGAGCTGAAGCTGAAGCCGCTGGTCGTCACCATCCTCGACGCCCGAGGGGTGCTCAAGATCGCCGCGGCGCAGGACGGCACCAGCCTGATGCGCGCGGAGATCGCGCACGGCAAGGCCTAGGGCGCACTCGCATTGGGCATGGGCTCGCGCGCCCTGTTCCAGCGCGCGCAGGAGCAGGCGTATTTCATCGACGCCGTGAACACCATGGCCAAGGGCGCGCTGGTGCCGGTCCCCGGCGGCGTGCTGATCATGGACTGCGCCACGCTGCTAGGCGCGGTAGGCGTCTCCGGCGACACCTCCGACAATGACGAGGCGTGCGCGGTGGCCGGCATCCAGGCCGCGGGGTTGAAGGCCAACGCGGGATAGCGATCATCCACGAACCCGAAGCTCGCACGCTCGCCAAGACCTTGTGGAGTGGGCCGCGGGGGTTGCTTGTCGGGGGTTGGAGTCACTAGACCGCTACCGCTTTTCCCCACATGACGCAAATCTGCGATATTTCATGCGATCTTGCGCCTAAGCGGTGAGTTTAGCCGGGACGCACGGGGCGGCGGTGCGCGAACATTCCCGATTCGCGGCTAGTATGGCTCTAGCGACGACGCTTGCTCAGGTGCAGGTAGTTGGGATCGAACGCGGCGAACTGCTCAAGGCGCCGGCGGTCCAGGATAGTGAGCCGCTTGCCGGTCAGCGTGAGAAGACCATCATCCAAGGGCTGCTGCAGCATCCCGATTCACGTGGACGCTGGACAGGCCCAGCGTGTCCCCGAGCTCCGCTGCGTGGCCCGAAAATCGGAGCTGTCGCCGCTCGCTGCACCACGCTCGCGAGACGCAGGTGCAGTTCGCAGAACAGATGTGCTATCCGTCTGTCGGGAGGCCGCCTACCGATGCCGACCAGCCACTCGCGCATGACGGCCTCGTCGACGAGAGTCGCCCACCACAGCGCTCGAGTGAGCGTTCCGCCTCCCGATGTGAGTTCCTCGATGACGTGCCTCGGGAGGAAGGCGATCTGGCAAGGCGTGAGCGTGCCAATCGCATGATCCATCTCGCCGAGGATGGAGACGTGCAGATCGCAAATGTCGCCTGGCACAAGCCACGCCATGATCTGGCGATCGCCGCTCGGCAGGAGCTTGTAGCGGCACGCGAAGCCGGACAGGACCAGGTGAACGTCCGCGATGCGTCTTCGTAGCCCCGATCGTTCTTGCCTAGTAGGCCAGCTTGCTGAACTTCTCGCAATCCCCGTCCGACGGCTCCGCCCCGATCCTGATTTGCTAATGAAAGGTTCTACGTGATCCCTTTCGTGTCGTCGGGCGGTCGCAAAGCAACCCACGTTAGGGGGCCGCGGTGTGAAGTTCCGTTACAAGGGCTGATCACTGTTCTCTGAGCGCAGGCGCTGGTGCTGGGGGCATGCCGCCGCCTGGGGGAAGGGAGCTTCGAAGCTTTCTTCGGTCGCATCGCGGACTAATCCGCCGTCCATCCACCGTCGACGATAAGCGATGAGCCGGTCATTAGTGCAGACGCATCGGAGGCGAGAAACACGATCGCTCCCATCAAATCCTCGACCGTGCCCATGCGTCCCAGCTTAATCCTGGAAAGGACGTCCGCCTTGAAATCGGAGTCCTCGAACAAGCGTCTCGTCATTGGGGTCTCGATGAAGGTTGGGCACAGGGTGTTGACTCGAACGCCATGGGGAGCGAACTCAACTGCAGCCGATCGCGAGAACCCCTCTATAGCCCATTTGCTTGCACAGTAGATCGACCGGCGCGCCGCCCCGACGTGCCCCATCTGGGACGACATGTTGATGATCGAGCCGGAGCGGTTTGCCTCCATGAGCCTTTTGGCGACCGTCTGTACGACGAAGAATGCCGCCCGCACGTTGAGACCGATGACGGCGTCAAAATCGTCGACCGTCACAGCTACCATGGGCATCGGACGGTTGGTGCCGGCATTGTTGACTAGAATGTCAAAAGGCTCGCTGGATCTGATCTTCTGACACGCCTGCTCCACGTCCAGGACATCCAGAACCATGGTATCGGCCGACAAGCCTTGCGCGCGCAAGCTTCCACAGAGAACGTCGAGCTCGTCGCCGGTGCGGGCCGCAAGCGTGACGTGCGCTCCCGCAGTTGCCAAGGCGACAGCGGCCGCCTCCCCGATTCCCCTGCCAGCGCCGGTGACTAGGGCGCGCCTGCCATCGAGCCGGAATGAGGGTGTCTGTGGGAGAGATTTCATGAGCTGGGTCCTTGCACACTCGCGGAGGGAACCGGAGCGCGCTCGGGCGAAGTCGAGCTGAGCGCCTGTAGCTCCCACTCGAGCTCCTCAATCGTGCGCCCCTTTGTTTCGATTCCGAAAACCGCGAATGCCAGACCCGCCAGCGCGTACCAGCAGGCGAAGTAGATGAACGCGGTGGAGAACGAGATGCCGGAAGTTGCGGGAACGACATCCGACGACGCCCCGACGATGAACGCTAAGCCCATCGGGCCGATCACCTTGCCCAACCCACCGAAACCGTACGCGGCACCCATCCCGGTCGCTCTGAGCGCCGTAGGCCAGACTTCGGCCGAATACGGACCGACGACAGCAAACCCCCCTTCCCCGAACAGGAAGGCGAGCGCCAGCATTCCGACGAAAGCGACCAGGACCGAAGCCAGCGCATCGCCGAACAGAGCCGCGGCCAGCAGCATTGCCGCTGCGCCGAACGTGGAGATCAGTCCCGCGGGGCGCCGTCCCATCTTTTCGGATAGAACAGAGAAGCCGACTCGCCCGAGCAAGGCGGCGCTGGTCACGAAGATCATGTAGAACGCGGCGGAGGTAGGCGGCACGTGGAGAATCTGCACGAGCAACGTCGGCGCCCACAATGTGAGGCCATAGTAGCCGGTCTGCATCCCAAGGTTTAAAAGGAACGACAACGCGACGCTGCGCGGATATCTTAGCAGCGCGCCGAATCCAGGTATATTTTCGGGCGCGGTGTCTATTGTCGAAGGCAACTCGGACGGGTCGACCTCGATTGCCCACGCGACCGAGTTTCGGGCTTCAGACGCTCGACCGTTGCGCAGTAGCCATCGCGGGGATTCCGGTATCCAGACGCGCAAGAGAAGCGCCGCCGCACCGAGGCCGACGCAGATGCCCATAAGGCCACGCCAGCCGACCGTGGGAGCAACGAACGCGACCATCGCGGAGCCAAGCAAGAAGCCGAGCGGAACGGCTGCCGTCACGAGGCCGCTCACCTCCCCCCTTCGGGATGCCGGAACGAACTCCTGGATCAAAGGGAGGTCGACGCAATAGAGGCCGCCCGCGCCGAAACCGATGAGGAAGCGGAACCCAGTGAGATAGATCCAACCGTATTCGGCGCTATCCGGCGTGAACACCAAAGCGCCGGTACCCAGCGAAAAAAGAGCTAGCGTGGTCAGGAATACTCTTCGGCGGCCGATCCGATCGGCTAGCCATCCGAAGAACGCAGCTCCTGCCATCGCACCTAGTCCGGACGACAGCAGAATTATCGAGGATGCTCCGAACGTCAGCTTCCATGGCTTCGAAACGAAAGTCAGGACAAAGCCGATTAGGAAATAGTCCAGAAATTCGAGGACCAGTCCGAATGCGCCAGCAAATATCAGCTTCTTCTGATTGAACGTTAGGTCGGAGCGTTGATCAAGAGCAGACAGCATAATGCATCCCATCCCGCCTCGAGGGCGAACAAGTCATTGCGCGATTGATTGAATGGGCCAGGGGTCGACCCCCGGCCTCGACTTTGACGGCTACTCCGCAGCCCGGCCGTAAGGGACATTTCGGCCGCCATAGCGGCGAACACGCACGTTGGCTTGCTCGGCATGCCCGACAAAGCCTTCGAGCATGCACAAGCGCGAGCAGTATTCCCCGATCATAGCGGAGGCCGCGTCGGTCGTGACCCGCTGATACGTCACCGTCTTCATGAACTTGCCGACCCAGAGGCCGCCGGTATAGCGGGCAGCCTTGAGTGTCGGGAGAGTATGATTCGTTCCAATCACCTTATCGCCGTACGCCACGTTGGTGCGCGGTCCGAGAAAAAGGGCGCCATAGTTTGTCATGCGCTCGAGGAAATAATCGGGATCTCTCGTCATGACTTGGACGTGCTCCGAGGCGATCCGATCGGCTTCGGCGACCATCTCCTCGTCGCTTTCACACACGATAACCTCACCGTATTCCACCCAGGCCTTGGATGCGACGTCGGCCGTCGGCAGGATCCGGAGCAGCCTGCCTATCTCATTCATCGTATCCTGCGCGAGCTTGCGGGAGGTGGTTAGCAGGATCGCTGGAGAATTCGGCCCATGCTCCGCCTGGCCAAGGAGGTCGGTCGCGCACAACTCACCATCGACAGTGTCGTCCGCGATAACCAAGGTCTCGGTCGGCCCCGCAAAGAGATCGATTCCGACACGGCCGAAGAGCTGCCGCTTCGCTTCCGCCACAAAGGCGTTGCCAGGGCCGACGAGCATATCGACCGGCGCAATGGAGGCCGTTCCGATCGCCATCGCGCCGACGGCCTGGATGCCGCCCAGACAGTAGATCTCGTCGGCACCGGCAAGGTGCTGAGCCGCCACGATAGCGGGCGCGGGTCGCCCCTTATACGGCGGCGCGCACGTCACGATTCGGCTCACTCCGGCGACCTTGGCCGTGATGACCGACATATGGGCCGACGCCAGCAGAGGATACTTGCCTCCGGGCACGTAGCAGCCGACCGAGTTGACCGGTAGGTTCTTGTGTCCGAGAACCACGCCAGGGAGGGTTTCGACCTCCACGTCACGCATCGATTCCCTCTGGTGCCGCGCGAAGTTGCGGACCTGTTCCTGGGCGAACTTGATGTCGTCGATGTCCCGCTTGGACAGCTGACCGAGGCACCACTTGATCTCTGCCTCCGTAAGGCGATAGTAGCCCCGATCCCAGCCGTCGAATTTCGTGGAGAGCTCCCTGACTGCAGCGTCGCCGCGTTTTTCGATGTCGGCAAGAATTTCCTCCACCGACGCGCGGACCTTGGCCGCATCCTCGGCCCGGAGTGCCGCGTCGCGGCCACGCTTGAGATATTCAGCCATGTCGATCTGCCCCGTTACTTGATGGCTTGAGGATTGATCGGAGAGCCTGCCCCGCCAGGAAGGTGCAGCGGTGGCGCGCAAAAGAAGAACTCATAGACCTCGTCCTGTGCGCAATCCTCTGCCAGGTCCTTCACATAGAAGATCTCCCCCATCGAGATTCCCATCGCGGGAATCACGACCCAGTGCCACGGCTGATTGGCTTCCTTGGTTTCGTTGGGGCGCACCTCGCAGCCCCAAGTGTCCGAGCAGATCGCGGCAACGTCCCTCTCACGGAGCCAGAAACAGGTCTCGAAACCGAATCCCGGCGCGTTCCCTCCGGCGTAGCCCGACCAATCCTTCTTGGCGAGGCAGCGCTCCTGGTGACCGGTGCGGACGATCACGAAGTCACCCTTCTTGATCGCCACTTTCTGTGCTTCAGCGCAGCCTGTCAGGTCTTCGGACGTGATCGCGTAGCCATCATCCAAATGATCGACGCTCTTGAAACGGGCGACATCCAGAAGAACGCCGCGGCCGACCATCTTGTCGCGGACATGCTCGATGCCGAGCTTTTTCGCCCCTCGCACGTCGACGAGAGAAGCATCGTACCCGTTATACATTTTATCGTCGAGGAAGACGTGGCAAAGCGCATCCCACTGCGTTGACGCCTGACACGGCATGTTGATCGCGTCGTCCGCATACCGCAGGTAGGGAAACGGCTCATCCTGATTTCCGAGCTTCGCATCGGTGCCGGTCGCGAGCATCGTATGGATCGGATTCCATCGGCCACCGAATAGACCCGACTGAATAGGTTCCTTCAACGACAGCCCGAGGGAGAACACCTTGCCCTTACGGATAAGCTGCCCAGCGCCGACGATGTCGGTCGGCGTGACGTTGTTGAGAGTGCCTATCTGGTCGTCCGCTCCCCACCTGCCCCAATTTGAAATCTTGTCCGCGGCCTTCAGAATGGCCGCCCTGTCCAGCTTCACGATATCGCTCCCTCAAGCTTTGTTATCGTTTGATAACTTAGCGGCGCTGGCGCATTTGTTCAAGGGCATTCTCGCTATAAACCTATTGCTATACGTTATCCGTCGATTACTTAGCGATGACCGAGTCCGGCGGATTTATTGCGCTGAAGTAACCGCATGGGTATAAAGCTAATTCGAAGTTCCACGCTCGGAGCAGGCGCGAAGCTGCAGGCAAGACGATGAAGAAGAGCGACAAGCAAAAGCCGCTTGCCCGAAAGCTAAAAGGAAAAAAGGCTGCGGCGAAGCGGATGCGCTCGCCATCCCGCTCGTCGCAAACTACTACCCGCCTTCCGTTCGAAGAACGCCGTCGATTGATCGTAAAGAAGGCAGCCGAGTTCTTCGCGGAGTCAGGCTTCAGCGCCACGACGCGGGAGCTGGCGGAACACTTGGGGACCACGCAGCCTCTCATGTACAAGTACTTTAAGGGCAAGGAGCAATTGATTGACGAAGTCTACCGGAGCGTGTTCCTGGACGTGTGGAGCGACCACTGGGACGAGCTTTTGGTCGACAGGACGCAATCCATCGAAGCTCGATTGATTGAATTCTATATTAGCTACACAGACATCATCATGAACCGCGGTTGGATGCGGATGTACCTGTTCGCGGGACTTAAGAACGTTGGGATTACGAGTTCGTACATAAAGCTCGTCGAAGAACGCGTCATACGCCGCATCGCAATCGAGGTCTGTTTCGCTCGCGAGGTGGTCTTCGATTCGAGCAATGAAGCTCGCTATCTGGAGATAGCATGGGCTCTCCAGGGAAGCATTTTCTACTACGGGGTCAGAAAGCACGCATATGGGCTTGACCCTCACGTCGACAAGAACAGCCTGATCCGGGATACCGTCCACATCTTCCTTGGATCATGGCCATGCGATCGGAAATTGTCCTCATCAGCTTTGGAGGTCGTCTCTTAGGGGCACCTCTCAACCATATCCGGCTAAGAGGCGCATCTTCATTGAAGTCTCAGGCATGCTCGCCGGCATTCGCCCCTGAAAGCTCTCAGCACCTCGACAGGAAGTGCACCGGTCAAGTCATAGGTACCATTCGAACCATCGCCCTTTGCCAGCAGAGAGGGCGCGCACACTGTCGGGTGGTGCGAATGCGATAGCGAAGGCGCTCTGGAAGGCCTTTGGAGCGGGACCGCAAGCGCCGTCAAAACCACTTCGATCACGGTCGGTGCGCCACGAAACTTGGACATGGCGGTGCGCATCCGCTCCGTTGCCCCGAAGACAGGCCACGAGGTCACGTCGACCCTTCACCCGGCTTTCGACGCGACCCAAGTAGCGAGGCGCGAATTCACAGCCCCCGACTTCCGCCCAACGACATCCCCGAGACGGAAATGAGCTCGTTGACGTAGCTGCTTCTACGATGGTCTTGGCCCAATCGCTCGCTCTATGCGCGACCGCAAAGGGACGAAAGTCGGTTCGCAGCGCAATGCGACATCGTCCCACGTACGGGTGGAGAGCGAGCCGCAGTGCAATGGGATAGCAGGTGGACCCTCGCCTGCCCAACAACGGACGCGGATATCGAGGCGATCCTTCGCGCTGACGTGTTGCGATTGCGGCACCTTGAGATCGACAATCGCAATACCAACCCGATCGGCTATTGTCACCGACGACTCAGGATCCCAATCGTCCATCAATCCATTACTTAGGACACACTAAGTAATTCTGACGAGTGTAGAATGTCAATGGCCAAGAGACAGCGTCGTACACCGGAAGCAGCAAAATTTGCCATTCTCGATGCAGCAGAGCGGCGATTACACGACGACGGTCCTGAAGGCGTGCGCATCCAACGCATTGCAGCTGATCTGAACATCACGGACGCGGCCGTGCACTATCATTTCGGCACTCGCGAAGCGTTGATGGACGCCCTCCTCCGGCGCATCGGGCGGCGGCTGGTGGATGACATTGAATCTACCATTCAAAAATGGGCGCCTGACCAGATTGACGTCGCCGCGCTCGGTCGGCTTTTTCAGCGCACCTATGCTGATGAGCGAGCCGCGAAGCTCGCCCTCTGGCTTAGCGTCGCTGGCCACCGGCCAAAAGGATCGGGCATGCTCAAGCCGCTGGTCAAACGAGTTCATAGAGCGCGGCTCGAATCGGCCCGGAAGGCGAAGCGAACTGCGCCGCGGATCTCCAGCACCCAGTTCTCCATAGCCCTCTTGAGCGCTGCCCATATGCTTGCAGCGATGTCCGGCGAAGCCTTGATGGCAAGCGTTTCCGAAGATCCGGCTGGCCTTGACCAGCGCGACTTTCTCGACTTTGCAGTCAAGCTGATCGCTCGCCATCTTGCGGAGGGGTGACCAATCGCCAGCTTCGCAGAAATTCGAAATCCTGGCGCCGGGAATGCCAAAGCCGTACTGATCTTCCGCCGCGCTTTTCACAGCACCTTCCCGACATTTGTATCAAAGAGCCAAAGTTGCTGCGATCTCGCAACACGATCCGGCGGCCGGAGCCCGCTGAGCCGTGGCTGCGCCTGCACAAGGCTCCGCGAGCGATCCCCACCCTGTGCACGTTCAACATTGATGCGTAGACGATCGTGAACGGTTCGTGGAGTGTTCACGGCGAAGTGCGTGGACGCGAGCTTCGTCAACCTAGACTGACACAAGCCTCATCAAGGTTCTATCGTCGGCCACTTCCGGGGACCCGAGGCGGCATGGACCTCGCGCCAGCTTGGCGGCGCCACTCCGTTGGAGAGCGGTGTTGCTTCATAGATGCCCCTTGCGATGGCACGCGCGAGGCACTCGGCGGCCATCATTCCGATTTCGGTGAGGTCAGTGAGGTCGGCCGTTCGCGCGGACCGACCTGTCGTGGCCGCGAACACGATGTCCCCGTCCATCGGCGCGTGAGCCGGCCGTAGCGAAAGTGCAAACCCATCCTGGGCCATGATTGCGACGCGCTTCATCTGTGCCTTAGTGAGGGCCGCGTCGGTCACGACCACGCCGATGGTCGAGTTGGCCGGTGCGTTTCCCTTAACTCTCATTTGCAGATCTTCCCGGGTGGGTTCGCCGCCCTGCCCGAGGCCACCGAACTCCGCCTCGTGCTCGTATGGCGCCGCCCAAAAGTGCGGTCCCTTGCCGCGTGTGGCGCGTCCAACCGCGTTTACGCCGACCAGCGCGCCAACTCCGAAGCCGTTGGACGTAACCGCGCTTGCGGATCCAAGTCCACCTTTGAGGTCATAGGTGGTCAGGCCATAGCCAACGCCGGCCGTGCCGAGGGTGAACGTCGCAGCCGCGGTGCTCGCCGCCTGGTAGCCGAGATCCCAATAGGGTGGCCGGCGTCCCCAATCCTTGTTCCCGCCATTCGCCAGATCGAAAAGAATCGCGCCGGGGACGATCGGCACGCGCGCGGGGCCGACCGCTAGCCCTCGCCCGAGTTCGAGCAGGCGTGCCTGGACGCCACCGGGTGCATCCAGACCGAACGCCGAGCCTCCCGACAACACAATCGCGTCGACTGATGAGACCGTCATCTCCGGTTCGAGGAGGGCGCCGTCGCGAAGACCCGGCGCGCCGCCGTGTATTGCAATCGACGCAACAGCCGGCTGCTCAAAGAGAACGACGCTCACTCCTGAAGCGACGCGCTCGTCCTCCGCGTTTCCGACCAAGACACCGTCGATGTCCGTAATTAGATTCCTCATATCAGCTCCTGGCTTAGCCATCCTGTGCCGTGCAGTGTTCAACGTCTTCAAGCGTCATGCTCCGCAGCCGTCTGCCCCAAAAATCCCTCAAGGCGTTAGCCAGCTCACGCGGATTGTCTTCCTGCACGTTGTGGCCCGCTCCGGGGATGTTGAGCCACCGCCCATTGGGAAATCGCGCCGCGAAATCGTGTGCAGCCTCTTCGGTGACGATCAGACTATCGCCGCCCCTGGCCAACAGAAACGGCGCGGGCATCTGGTGGACTCGCACCTCGAAGCCGGCCAGATGACGCAAGATAGCGGCAAAATCGGTTGGACGGCGGCGGTCGTTCTTCCAGATCAGGCGGCCGTCGCTGCCACGCTTCAACAGGGCTCGCATTCGGTATTGCAGCCGCTGTGGATCGCTCTTCGGACTGGCGGCAAGCGCCATCTCGACGACTTCGTTAATCGTGGAGGCGCCACGAAAGTCGCTTATGAAGCCGCGCATCCGCGCGGTTGCGGCAAAGATCGGCCGTGAGACCACATCGACCATCGTGAGGCTCGCGGTGCGGTCCGGGTGGCGCAACGCGACCTCGCAAGCCACGATCCCGCCCAACGACATGCCGGCGAGGTGCGTGCGTTCGATCGCCAGTCCGTCGAGCACGGACACTACGTCGGTCGCACAACTTTCAATCGAATAGTCGTTCGCCCAATCGCTGGCGCCGTGGCCGCGCAGGTCGAGCGCCACGATCCGGAAATCCGCCCGGAGCCCAAGGGCGACATAATCCCAGGTGCGTGCCGTGAGGGCGCCACCATGGAGCAGCACCGCAGACGGTCCCTGACCGCCCCAATCGAGGGCTTGGATGTCCGGTCCGCTTGGCGTGCGCAGGCGCCGCGATCGCGGCGGCGCGAGATCGGTAAAAGCAACGCCGAGCCGGGTGGCAATGGCCGCCAGCGCTTCGGGATACCAATCCTCCATGGATATTTTCCTTACTTAGGGTATCCTAAGTAATCTCTACCCTGAGGGGATGTCAATGGCCACGCAACCGCGTCGAACCCGGCACGCCCCCAAGTCTGCGATCCCAGCTGCCGCCGAACGGCGACTGCACGACGAGGGCCCCAACGCACTGAATTGCGCATCAAAGCTCAGAAGCGTCGAAGTTACGCGCTGACCAACTTCGACGTGATGACACCAATACGTCAACTGGTCTCAGAGCGTGCTACGAGACTATTAATATAGCGCTCGAGGGTCGTCGTGCCTCGCAATGCCTCAGCAGGCATGTCGAACCCGTTATCGAGGCTCACTTCCGTCATCCTGGTGTAAGATAAAGCGGCCGCCTCCGAAAACCCGAGCCGCAGAAACGCATCATACCACTCCACCCGCGGCGTCACCTCAACATCTATTGGCCGTCCGAGCGCTTTGGAAAAGGCTCCCGCGACTTCTGCTGATGAATAACGCTTTGGGCCTTCCACATAGCGGACGCCCGCATCATCAGTGCCAGACAACAATCTATCCGCGGCAAATCGGCCGAGATCCTGCGGGGCAACCATTGGAATGGGGAGATCAGCGGGAAACATGCTCGGCAGCTTGCCAGTGCTACAAACGGTGTCGAGCAAGCTGTCCCAGTTGCTCATATAATATGCCCCTCTATTTATCGCAGCTGGGATCGACTGCTGCCGTAGGCCCTCTTCAAGCTGCCACAGCGTGCTCAAATCGCCGATCCGGTCGCCTGATTGCGCGCCGCCAGTTGACACCGCGACGACTTTTTCTAATCCCGACCCCGCCAGCGCGGCGAGAATGTTGGCTATGGTGCACCTCTCAACAGCGTCGGTATCTGTAGTAGGATCGGCAGGCGGGTTGAGAAGCAAGGCGCGGCGACCGCGGCGAAGTGCTGCGTGGAGCGACGAAACGTGGTTGACGTCCGCCTCAACAATCTCGGCTCCTTTCGCACGCCAGCCGCTTACGCGGCTGGGATATCGGGTGACAATTGTAACCGCCTTCCCTCGATTGAGCAGTATGTCCGCCGTTGCCGAGCCAACGTGTCCGGTGCCCCCCATGATGACATACATCTGCATTCCTCCGTTTCATCCGCTAGGGTAACTCTCACATGCTGGGGCAGTTTCTGGTGGATCCGCCGGGATGGCCCACCTGCGATTTTTGATAGGCAGCGTTCTTGATGCCCGGTGCGGACGATGACGAAATCGCCCTTGCGAATTTCGATGCCCTGTTGGCCGGCCGATGCGCGGGGGAGCGATAAACAGCGACTGGAGTCGTCGCAATCAAGCGCTTGATTGGCTCGCGCGAAAGATGCGCATCGCAAGTACCACGATGTTTGTAAAGCTCGTAGACCAGAAAACTCCCGCTATCGTCCTAAGCCCGATGAACATTGCAGGTGATCGCGCCTGGTTCATCGCGAGTCATTTCGACCAAGCTGCGCTTTATAAGCTCAACCTTCGCCATTTCGGACCGCCGGGCGCTCATCTCGGGCGAGTAGCAAGTACATCGCGGCTTCTTCCCGCTCTCGCCAATTTCGCTGAAAAATTGACACCGCCCCGCAAGGAAATATTGTAAAAATGCGGCTTTGTACGTGCCAGCGCAAGATGCCGCACAGGTGACCCCAATTTGAGTTCAGCAAAGGAGTGAATAAAATGTGCCTGATCGTAGAAGCCATGTGAAAGCACGACATCCAGCATGCGCGAAGACGGATCAAGCAATAGCTCGCGCACAACATGTTGAACTCGACTCAGCTTCCGAAACTCTACCGGTGTCTGGGCCGTTAGCGCTTTAAACCGACGCTCCAGTTCTCGTCGCGCCACGCCGCACCGTGACGCAAGTTTATCTATCGAAGCTGCAGCATGATTTTGATAGATCGCCGAGATGGCATTCTCGACAACCTCGTCCGAGCGCCTGTGCTGAAGTTGCTCAAGTAGGAAGTGCTGAATTGATTGCAATGCCGCGTCTCTCGAATGAGCATTGGACACATCGAGCGAGAGCTGACGGCCGCCGCTCTTCCAAAGCTCCGCCACAGACAGAGTTCCGTCGATTAGATCCCCGCCGGGCACATCGAGAAACCTGTGCATTCGTCCAGCTCGCAATCGCACGGCGATAAAGCCGACGTCGCCTTGAGGGCGTAAGTGAATAGGCCTTCGTCGCACGCAAATCAGGTGCGCATCGTCGAATGCATGATCCTCGC
The DNA here is from genome assembly GCF_023073295.1 of Bradyrhizobium sp. 23. Lineage (NCBI taxonomy): Bacteria > Pseudomonadati > Pseudomonadota > Alphaproteobacteria > Hyphomicrobiales > Nitrobacteraceae > Bradyrhizobium > Bradyrhizobium sp. 23. The sequence goes on from NZ_JADPJF010000039.1 coordinate 65,977, forward strand.
CATCTCGGCATTGAATAAATGGCGCGCGATAGTGAAAGAATATCTCCGCTCCGGTGCCGGGCAGCAAGGTCGGTAGCTCGACCACCTCTTGGCCGATACTTTCCCATCCCCACAAACGTTCGACGTAGGGGCGCAACGGAGCGATCGGGACGATATTGAACTTGTTCATGGCCGTCTCGCTCCTTACCCTCTCAATGCTTCGCTGGCTCCAGATTACCGGCGATCGCCTCTCGACGTAGTCACAATCCACCCCGTTTCGTATCAATTTAGCAGTATAGCGCTATGATCTACTGCAGCAATGCTGTTTGAGAATTTGTCAGGTGAAGTTGCAGATTGGTTCTCGACATCTTGGCCTGCGACGCACCACTCGAGTGGGATAGTCTTGGGCGAGGCAATTAGAAGGCATCAAAGTCGCTTGTCGCAATTTTACAATACAGAATGGCACCAACCCTGGAAGCTGTGGCACTAAGTACCGCCCCGGTTAGAGACGCTGGGCGATCTCATCATCAGAAGGCTACAATTCATGATCGCTGTTATTTTCGAGTCTTGGCCGGCTCCTGGAAAGAAGCAGAGCTATCTAGATATGGGTGCTGCCCTCTCCACTCATTTGGAGTCGCTGGACGGATTCATTTCGATCGAGAGGTTCCAGAGCGTCATAGATCCCGGAAAGCTGCTGGCTCTGTCGATCTGGCGGGACGAAGCAGCTGTCGACAATTGGCGACGGATTCAAGTTCACCGCGCTGTACAAGCGGGTAGCCGACGCGACGTTTTCAAGGATTACCGGCTCCGCGTGGCCACGGTCATACGCGATTATGGAATGTTTGATCGCAACCAAGCACCTGTGGACAGTCGTCATGTACACGACTGACACTTCTCAGGGAGGAGCGCCTGCGCAGAGCATCAACATGCCAGCTCGCGCGCTCAGCTTTTGTCGCTCTCTCCGACAGACCCGACCTCTCGAGGAACGATTCCAGCGCTTATAAACCTAGCGAATGCTTTGGGCAGCGAAAGTTGATTTGTCATTCTGCGTTTCCAAAAGCTCGCTTTGCGAGCAATCGCAGCCGCCACCTGGACTAGACGGCTTAATGCCGATGTGAATTGGCGGCGGCGCCTCACGGTTGCCGGCGAGCCGAACCGAAAGCCGGGCTGGACTATAGCACTCTGACAAGAGCTGGGGTCTCGAATCGGCAGGCTTGAGCCGCAAACTGGAGAAGCGAGATGGGTAAGCCGGAATTTGTCTACGTGACCTTCATCGACACGACACCTGAGAAACTGTGGCAGGCCCTGACGTCGAGCGATCTCGCGAAGCTCTATTGGTTCGGCGCGGAACTACGAAGCGACTGGAGAACTGCTTCGCCTTGGGCTCTAGTTATGAACGGCATCATCACCGAGACTGGAGAGATCCTCGAGGCCGATCGGCCACGGCGGCTATCCTACACATTCAAGCACGTCACCAATGAGGCTTACCGGAACGAGAAGCCATCGGCAGTGGGGTTCACACTCGAACAGCATGGCAGGCTGGTCAAGCTGACACTGACCCATGAAGGGTTTGCCGCTGGCAGCAAGCTGCTCGACGGCATCTCTAAGGGATGGCCTGCCATCATGTCGAGCCTCAAGAGCCTGCTAGAAAACGGCACCGCGCTTGAGATTCCAGTCTCGGCGCTCGGTTGAAGAACACCGGTGTCGCATGCATGGGACCTGCCAATCGCCCCGCTCGAACTTTACGAGCTCGCCCTCCCGGATCCGTGCTTTCGCGCATCGGGCATTCGAAGTGGAAAGGCAGCAGGCGCAAGCTAGCTCTGCATTCGTGATCTCGCTGCTTATGTTGAAATAACTGGTGCGGATCAAGGCCTCAAGGACGAGGCGGGGGGCACACAATACCTAATTGTCGGCTACTCGGGGAACGCACAGTCGCCGGCACACCCAATTCACCTTCAAACCGGGCGCAAATGCGGTGCGGGTCGTTCTTCAAGCTTTTGTAGATCGTCTCATCGAGAGTCGAGATTCAGAGGACCTGAGAAAAGGGATGGCCCACACTGCTGCGGCGCTTGATCTCTGCTGCTTCGCCTATATTTCTATTCAAGGCGCTCCGAGCGCCGATGCGGTCCTGGTTTCGAGCTATCCTTCGACGTGGACTTCACACTATTTGCAAAAGCAATATGAGAAGATCGATCCAGTGATCGTTCAAGCGCTCCGTCAGCCAAGTCCATTCAGTTGGGGCTTAGGAGTAGGACCTACCCCGAACTCAGATATGGAACGTGAGCTATTCGACGAAGCGGCTCGCTTCGGCATTCGTTGCGGATTCACGATTCCGATACACGACAGCAGGGGAGCAATCGCGGCCGTTACCTTTGCTGCCGATGAGCGACGGTCAAGGTTCGAGCGCTCAATACATAAGCATGTAGACGTTCTACAGCTTATGGCGATCTACTTCCACGCCCACGCGCGCCGTAAGATCGCGTCTCCATGTGAGATTGATGGTATTATCCTCTCGCCGCGGGAAGCCCAATGCCTCCAATGGGCGAGTGAAGGGAAATCGGCTTGGGAAACCGGGCAAATCATGGGGATCTCTCATCATACGGTGGCGTTCCATCTCGAAATGCAAGGGCGAAGCTCGGCGTTCGATCAACAATCCAAGCGGTCGCTCGTCTCGCCTCAGCTAAGTCTGGCATTTGAATCACGTAGCTGGAAGCTGTCACCCTCCTTACTTGAGGAGGATGCGCGATCATGAGGCTTGTCCTTCAATAGGCCGTCGTCAGTCTTTGGAGGCACATCATGATGCAGGTCATCACGCCCGAATTCTATGGAGTATTTGCGGAAGAACTCGCCGAGATGCATCGGCTTCGATATCGAGTGTTCAAAGACCGTCTCCAATGGGACGTGGAAATCAGTGGCGATATGGAGGTAGATGAATTTGATGCGCTGCATCCGATCTATTTGATCCAGCGAGCGCGAGACCACCGCATTCAAGGCTGCGTGCGAATGCTACCGTCTATGGGGCCGACCATGTTGCGCGAGGCTTTTCCAGCCTTGCTGGACGGAAATTCCTTCTGGGAAAGCAGCCGTTTCGCGCTCGACGTTGATGATGCCGCGCGTACGACGCTGCATGGCTTGACCAGCGCAACTTACGAGCTCTTCGCCGGCATGCTCGAGTTCGGTCTTTCGCGACATCTGACAGACATCGTTACCGTTACAGACACGCGCATCGAACGCATCTTGCGTCGTGCCGGATGGGTCCTACGCCGAACCGGCCAACCACGAAGATTCGGCAACACCCAGGCAGTTGCTGGTTACCTCGAGGTGTCCTTGGAGTGCCTGGCTCGCGTGCGGAGTGCAGGAAAACTCCGGTCGCCGGTACTTTGGGAGCCGGCGGTGACGGCGGCGTAGCAGGGCACTCTCCGAGGCCTCAACGATCAAGTCGACAGGGGGAGGTTAGAACACATGGATCGCGTTTCGCAATCGGCCCACATCGAGCTGCGTCACTTGCGCTATGCAATCGCCGCCGCAGATTGTGGGAGCTTCCGGCAGGCATCAGAACTCCTGGCCGTCCGCCACTCTGTTTTGAGCCGATCCATCAGCCAGCTCGAGCACCTGCTAGGAGCGACATTGTTCGAACGTTCAAGCGGAGGGGTCGCGCCTACTTTTGCGGGTCGGAGCGTCCTGCGCATATCGCGGATGGTTCTCGAGCAGGTCGGCGTCCTCGCGGCTATCGCGCGATCCAGCGGCCGCGGCGAAGCTGGACATCTGTCGATAGGATTTTGCACGTCAATTTCCGCGGGCAATCTAAGAACGAGCATAGTCAAATTCAAAAACGGCGCGCCCGATATCGAAATTACGACTGTCGAGCGGTCACGCATCCTCCTCATGAGCGCGCTAAGGAATGGTACTCTCGATATTGTGATTGTTCCCCGACAAAAGCCATTGTCCGATGGCGTGATGCTTCCGATCTGGTGTGAGCGTGTTCTCGTTCTGCTGCCTCACGACCATCCTTTGGCCGCGCGTGAGATGATCTGCTGGACAGATCTCCGCGACCAAACGGTGCTCCTAAGCGAGCATGATCCGGACAGCGAACTCGAGGATCTTTTGCTCTCCAAGTTCTTGACTGACGAACATCGGCCGAAGGTCGCAAGACGCGATGTGAGCCGGGCAACCATAAAGAGCTTAATCAGCATAGGGCTCGGAATTAGCCTTGTGATGGAGTCCGATGTCGACGCTAGCTTTGCCGGCTTGGTCTATCGCGAGATACAGGACGGTGCCGGCTCAAGCTGTATAAGCTTTCATGCTCATTGGCGAGAGGGGAATGTGAATCCCGCGCTTCAGCGATTTCTGGAGCTTTTAACCGAGCGCTACCGGTCAGCGTCCGCGTTTGAAGGTCGGCGGCCGCGCCTCAGCTGAGAGAACCCTCTGTCAGTGGCCATAAAGCGAGCCAACATCGGCCCAATTAGCTTGGCGGCCTCGATCCGCTGCTCAGATTCAAGCGCCAGTGCCTCCGCATAGGCAACGAGATCCCGATGCACGGCCGCTGGAAGCTCAACAGTGATTCTGACCGGTTTGTCGTCTGGAAGAGCGCCGATTTTGAGCTTGGGCAAATTGTTACCTTTCGTATGGCCTTAGAATGAGATCGCGATTTACGATCACACGGACCGGAAATCCCGGACGGAGCGTGAGCGTCGGCTGAATATTGAGGCTGCGCCGAACCACCTGCTGTCCAGTTTGGTTTAGCGAGTCGGAGGCGCCGTGCCGCAAGGCCTGGATGATGGCTCTGTCGTTGCTATTGGTGTCGGACCCCGCACCTTGCTCGGTCCCGACAGCCAAGAACGTCGACAGCGCGGCCGCCTTGAATAGCTCACCCCAATGATTGTCGACCTGGTCTTCCAGCCCCGCGTAGCCAGCCCTGTCAGCACCGGGCTGCCGCTCCAGAACGATCGAGCGGCCGTTCGGCATGATAAGCCGGGTCCAGACCAGCAACACTCGCGACTGGCCGAACGAAACCTGGCTGTCATAACTGCCGATCAGCTTCGCTCCTTGCGGCACGAGCAAAAAGCGGCCGGTCGGAGTGTCATATAAATTCTCAGTCACCTGCGCCGTGACTTGGCCGGGAAGGTCTGACCTGATTCCGGTGATCAGCGCTCCTGGAATGACTGTCCCGGCCTGCACAATGTATGGTGAAGCGGGCCTGGTGACGCGGTCAGGGCTCACCGTGCGGCGGTCAACAGAAGCGCTCACAAAGGCAAGTTTTCGGTCCTGCACGTTTTGCGCAGATCCATCCTCGCCGGTGCTCGTTGCGTTCGGCGGCGTGACGCGCTCGCCTCCAATAACCGCGGCGGCGGGCGGACGCACTTCTCGCCCATTGGTCGAAGCGAACAGATGGCTGATACGGGCCGCCTCGCTCTCTTGATCGCGGCGCTGCTGTTCCAGGTCTCCGCCGGTCGTTGGCGACTGGCCTTGAGCGGCCAGGATGGGTCGACCGAGGTCGCCTGGGAGTGGCGGTCCAAGCTGCGGCACGGTTTGGCGCGAAACGCCAGTGTAGTCCTTTGGCAGCGCCTCAATACCATCAGCAAGATTGTGATGATCGATGCTATAGAGCTCGTCGGTCGTCTGGTCGCGTGGGCGATTGCTCTGTAGTGACCACAACACGGCTCCGCCGACGACAAGCAAGGCGACAGCGCTGCCGCCGGCGAGAACTTTGCGGGACAGTCGCGTGACCCGCGGAGGTTCGGCGCGCAGGCGGAAGCTCCTGGATTGCTCCTCCGGCGTTTGCGGCGGAATGACCCCGTCAGGATTGTTTTCCTTCTGCGTGTTCATGACGAGGGCCTCCCGTCAGTCCTGACAATCCTGACTTTCTGCTGGTGCTCACCACCAAGCCGCAGTTCTGCGGCTGCAAACAGCCGGTCTACGATCAGCACATTGCCGTGCGCGCGGTAGTTGACGAGCTCGGTCTTCCCGTCAGGACCGATGACAAAGAGTGGTGGCATCTCGCCCTGGACGATCCCTTGCGGGAATTCGATATAGACCTTTCGGCCGTCATCATACGCGGCGAGCGGCCGCCAGGGCGGACTGTCGCCCTCGATCGCGTAACGAAAGACGCGCTGGGCTGGATCGGGAAGAACGGGTCTTAGCGTCGCCGATCGCGATCGCTCGCGAACCGTTTCCGGATAGTACCAGGCAATGGATGGCATGTACGGCCGCTCGCGGGAGCGGAGCTCGATCAGGTAGGTGCGCCGGTCGGTATTGACGACAAGATTGGTCTCGATCGAGGCCCGGGTCGGCTTCACCAGAATGTGGACGCGACGCGTATCCCCGCTCCCGCTCTCAGTATCTCCCACGACCCAGCGCACGGTATCTCCGGCCGCGATCGGTCCGGATCCCGTCAATTGCTCTCCCTCTTCCAGCGCGATGTCCGTGATCTGTCCGGGGGCGGCGTAGACCTGATAGAGTGCCCCCGGACTGAAGGCGTAAATCTGCGCCGCGTTGAAGTATCCCCTTTTGCGCGGCTCGACTCGCGCCGCGCTATTTGCGGTCTCAACCCGGCTCACGGGTTCAGCCTCTTCCTTGGCCCCCGCCTTGCCGCCGAGAACGGGTTTCCAGAGCGGCGGAAGGTGAAGGGGCTGAGGTCGGTCATCGAGTGCCGCTGGAGGCGCTGGCAACGGCGGGACCTCCGGGTCATAGCTGATTTCCGGCGGAATGTAGGTCGCGCACCCGGCGAGGGCCGATGTGCCAAGCAGCAAAGCTGGTAGAAGGGCTCGCCTCAAAGCCGCGAGCTTGCACCTGCTCGAGTTGGACCTGCGGTATTGGATCGGCCCTTGTGAACACATGTCACGCGTCGTCTTGTTCACTGACCCAGCTCCTTTGACCAGTTGATGGCGTGGACGTAGACACCAAGGGGATTCTTGCGCAGGCGCTCGACGTCTCGCGGCGTCTCGATTGCCACCGTGAGAATCGCGGTCCAGCGCTCGGTCGCACTCAGCGAGCCATTCTCGTAGATGCGTTGGATCCAGGCGACCCGGAAGCTCTCAGAAGACGCACGGATGACGCTCGAGACATCGACGGAGATCTGCGCCTTGCCCAGCTTGGCAAAGGGGTCATTGTTGCGCGCGAAGTCGTTGAGAGCAGCCGCGCCACGATCGGTCGTAAAATCATAGGCTCGCAGCCAGTTCTGGCGCAGAACGATGCCGTCGGCCGGCAAGCCTCTGACGTCCTCGATAAAGCGTGCCAAATGGTAGGCGATCTGGGCGTCGGTGGGCTGATAGTCGATGTTGGCTGGCGCGACACGTTGGGCTTGGCCCAGGCGATCGACCTCGACCACCCAGGGCGTGATCGATCCCTGTGCTGACTGCCAAACAAGTCCCCCGGCCAGGCCGGCCGAGAGCATGAGGCAACCGAAGGCGATTAACCGCCAATTCTTGGCCTGCACGCGCGCAGATCCAATGCGTTCGTCCCAGACTTGCGCTGCTTTTTGGTAGGGCGTGACCGGCTCGGGCATGCGCCCGTAGTGAACGGAAGGTCGTCTGAACATGGATAGTTGCCCCTGAGATCGAGTGGTTGGTTGCGAGTGTCGCGGTGTGCCGTTTGACGCCGTTGCTGGCGCCCGGCGAACCGGCGAGTGGCTGGCTGTCAGCGCTCTCCTTCGGAGAGATCGACAGACGACCCGCTGCCGCCATGATCACCAGAGCGAACAGCATGACCGGCCGCGGAGGCGCCGTGCCGAATGATCTGGGCCCGCTTCATGCGGCGCGCCCAATCGGGCTGCCCCTCGGTGGACGTACTCGCGGCCGGCTCGCTCGGTTGTCCGCTGCTGGTGAATGCAGCCGCGGCTCGACGTAACGGACTCATCGCAGCAGATCCACCCGCCTCCGCGACGCCAGCAAGGCCGCCGCTTCGATACCCCGCGGATGCGCCACTGACCATTGCAGCCCCACCACGCCCCGCACCGGCGAGCGCACCAACAGCGAGACCAGCGCCACCGGCGGCAAGGCCAGCACCTGCCGCAACAACGCCGCCGGCAGCAAGGCCCGTCCCAATTGCGGCGCCAGCGCCGAGCTGCGGCCCGCCCGATACCAGGCCGTTTGCGATTCCCGGACCGAAGATGCCGAGACCCAGCAAGGAGAGCGCCGCGAGCACTAGGGTCATGGCATCTTCAATTGTAGGCTGCGCGCTGCCAAATCCCGCCGTGAACTGTGAAAACAACGTTGAGCCAATGCCGACAATGACGGCCAGGACCAAAACCTTGATCCCGGAAGATATAACGTTGCCGAGGACCCGCTCGGCCGCGAATGCAGTCTTGCCAAACAGGCCAAACGGAATGAGCACGAAGCCGGCCAGCGTCGTGAGCTTGAACTCAATGAGCGTGACGAAGAGCTGGATCGCCAAAATGAAGAAGGCGAGCAGCACCACGACCCAGGCGAACAGGAGAACGACAATCTGGACGAAATTCTCGAAGAAGCTGATGTAGCCCATCAGGTTCGAGATCGAATCAAGCATCGGCCGACCGGCGTCGAGTCCGACCTGAGCGATCTTTCCCGGCCGCAGGAAGTCTGACGCCGAGAGGCTCGAACCGGAGGCTTTCAGGCCGAGGCCGGCAAAGCTCTCGAAGACGATCCGGGCGAGGTTGTTCCAATTACCGATCAGATAGGCAAAGACTCCAACGAACAGCGTTTTCTTGACGAGACGCGCGATGATGTCGTCGTCCGTGCCCCAACTCCAGAATAACGCGGCAAGCGTGATGTCGATGGCGGCAAGCGTTGTCGCGAGATACCCGACCTCGCCACCCAACAGCCCGAAGCCGTTGTCGATATAGCGGGTGAATGTCTCAAGGAACTGGTCGATGATGCCGGTGCCTGTCATGGCTTATCTTCCCCGGGCACCCCGGCGGGCGGATATCCTTGCGGCATCCGGCTCTGATCTTTTAGTACGGGTGTCGCGGCGGTTTCTGCCGCGGCAGCACCGTTCCGCCCGCCAAAGAAGCGGCCCCGGTTTTCAGCCCAGACCTTCTGGCAATGCTGATAATACGCAGCATCTTCGGAAGAGACGGTGCGGCAGCGGGCAAGCTCGGAACGTTCAATCCGTTTGGTCTGCTCGGCTTCTAGCTTCGCAGAGGCATCTTCTCTGCCACGAAGCTGGATCGCGCAGCCTGCGACCACCAGCACCCCGACCGACATAAGCAGCGATAACGTTTTGAATGGGCCTGCATCAGTCATCAGTGAAACATCCGCACGTCCTGGGATTGATAGCCCTGCCCCGGCGTCAAAAATCGCCGGAGCTGTTCGCGCCCCTGGTCCTGGGCTGCCGCTCGCTGCGCCGCTTCAAGGCTCTGCGCCCTGCCGTGTGCCGCGACAGTGGCGGTAAGATCGGCGAGTTGCTGCGCCTGAAGCGCGAGGATCTGGTTGCCGGCCTGGGTTGCCTGCCGGGCGCCGCTCGCACCCTGGCTCGACGTCACAAGCGCCGATGTTTGGACGCGATTGGTATCGAGGTTGCCGACAACACCGGCCTGGACCCGGAGCGAGTCCTGCAGCGCGACGACCGAGTTTTGCCAGCGGGATTGGGCATTGCTGATCAGCAGCTGGCTGGACTGGCTGCCGCTCGCCGGCGCATAGCTGGTCGAGAACGCGCGATCGATCTGCTGAACGTCGTAGGCAATCCTCTGGGCCTGGGCCAGCAATTGCTGGGTGCGCTGGATCGAGGATTGCAGTTGCTGCAACGATGAATACGGCAGGCTTGCCAGATTCCTGGCCTGATTGATCAGCATCTGCGCTTCGTTCTGTAACGAGGTGATCTGATTGCTGATCTGCTGCAGCTCGCGCGTGGCTGTCAGCACGTTCTGAACGTAATTGTTGGGATCGAAGACGATCCACTGCGCTGGTGCGGGCGCCGTGACGCAAAGCGCGAGCGCGATCGTGCCAGCAGCGGCGAATAGACCAAGGCGCCTCATTGCGACTTCTCCAGATTGACGAGACTGGGAATCAGGTCCGTGGCCCAGGCGACGCCGCGGTGCTGAAGCCAGGCAGGCACGAAGCCATCCGCTCCATGCTCGGCGAGAAGCCGCTCAATGGCCGCTTGGTCGGTCTTGGAGGAAGCGGCTGTAAAGGCGAGCGCAACTTCGCCAAGCCCGAGCTCAAACATCCGGTTGCCGCGACGGGATTGGCAGTAGTAGTCGCGCTTGGGCGTCGCCCGGCTCAGAAGCTCGATCTGGCGATCATTGAGCCCGAAGCGACGATAGATAGCCGTGATCTGCGGTTCGATCGCCCGCTCGTTCGGCAGCAACAAGCGTGTTGGACAGCTTTCGATGATCGCGGGAGCGATCGCCGAACCATCGATGTCCGAAAGCGACTGGGTGGCAAAGATGACGGACGCATTCTTCTTGCGAAGCGTCTTCAGCCATTCCCTGAGCTGGCCAGCGAAATCATCGTCGTCGAGAGCAAGCCAGCCTTCATCGACAATGAGAAGCGTGGGACGGCCGTCGAGACGATCCCCAATGCGATGAAAGAGGTAGGCCAGCACGGCCGGGGCCGCACTCGTTCCGATCAAGCCTTCGGTCTCGAACGCCTGAACGGAGGACTCGCCAAGGCGCTCGAATTCAGCATCGAGTAGGCGTCCGGACGAACCGCCAAGGCAGTAGGGTTGCAGAGCGCGCTTCAGCGAATTCGATTGCAGAAGGACTGACAGGCCCGTCAGGGTGCGTTCCTCCCTCGGCGCTGACGCGAGAGACGTCAGCGCCGACCACAGATGGTCCTTGACCTCTGGGGTGATCTCGACCTTTTCGCGTGCCAGGATCGCACCAATCCATTCGGTGGCCCATCCGCGCTCCGAAGGATCGTCGATCCAGGCCAGCGGCTGCAACGCGACGGGTTGATCGCCTCCGTCAGACAAGGCGCCACCGAGATCATGCCAATCGCCACCCATGGCAAGTGCGGCCGCCCGGATCGAACCACCGAAGTCGAACGCAAACACTTGGGAGTTCGGGTAACGACGGAACTGCATTGCCATGAGGGCGAGCAGGACCGACTTGCCAGCACCTGTCGGCCCCACCACCAGGGTATGGCCGACGTCACCAACGTGGAGCGAAAAACGGAACGGTGTTGATCCCTCGGTCTTGCCGAACAGGAGCGGCGGAGCGCCAAAATGCAGATCCCTCGCCTCACCCGCCCACACGGCCGACATCGGAATCATATGGGCGAGGTTGAGGGTCGAGACCGGCGGCTGCCGCACATTGGCATAGACATGCCCGGGCAGACTGCCGAGCCAGGCTTCGACGGCGTTGACCGTCTCGATCATGCAGGTGAAATCGCGGCCCTGAATGACCTTCTCAACCAGACGGAGCTTTTCATCGGCGGCACCGGGGTCGGAGTCCCAGACCGTGATGGTCGCGGTGATAAAGGCCTGTCCGATCTGGTCCGAACCCAGTTCCTGTAGCGCCGCGTCGGCGTCCAGCGCCTTATTGTGGGCGTCGGTATCGAGCAGTGTCGACGCCTCGTTAGTCATCACCTCCTTGAGGATCGCGCCAATCGACTTTCGTTTGGCAAACCACTGCCGCCGGATCTTGGTCAAAAGCTTGGTGGCATCGGTCTTGTCGAGCATGATCGCGCGCGTCGACCAGCGGTAAGAGAACGGCAGGCGATTGAGATCATCCAGAATTCCTGGCGTCGTCGCGCCCGGAAAGCCAACGATCGTGAGAACGCGCAGATTGGCTGATCCCAGCATCGGCTCTAGCCCGCCGGTCAGCGGCTGGTCCGCCAACAACGCATCGATGTACATGGGAATTTCGGGCACGCGAACCCGATGACGCTTGGTCGAAATCGTCGAGTGCAGGTAGGTCAGCGTGGCCTGATCATCGAGCCATGCGCATTCGGGCATGAATCCTTCCAGAAGTCCGAGTACGCGGCTGGTTTGATCGATAAAGCCGCGAAGTACCTCGCGAGCATCGGCTCCAACGGTCCGATCGCGCCCTTCATAGAGCAGTCGCTCTGCCTTGGCTGCGCCCTCCTCCGGAGGCAGATAGAGGAAAGTCAGGAAGTAGCTGGACTCGTAGTGGGCGCCGGCCTCCTCGAACTGGGCCCTGCGCTCGGCGTCGACCAGCGCGGATGCGACATCCGGAAATGTGCTCGGAGGATAGCTGCCGGCAAAATGGCGCTGCGCCTCAACGAACACGGCCCAGCCGGATCCCAGGCGGCGAAGTGCGTTGTTTAGACGACCGGCGACCGCGACAAGTTCAGCTGGCACCGCGCTATGGAGGTCGGGTCCACGGAACTTCGCTGTCCGCTGGAACGAGCCATCCTTGTTCAGGATGATGCCCTCGTCGACGAGGGCGGCCCAAGGCAAGAAATCGGCAAGACGCGCATTGGAATGGCGATATTCGGCAAGGTTCATCATGACCGAGAACTCAGAGGTTGAGATGACCGGGAATGCGCAGATGGCGCCGCACGACATCCACAAAGGCGGGATCGCGCCTGGCGGCCCAGACGGCGGCCATGTGGCCGACAAACCAGAGGACAAGACCTGCGATCCAGAGCCGCAGTCCGAGTCCAAGGGCGGCCGCCAACGTGCCGTTGACGATGGCGACCGCCCGCGGCGCACCGCCCATCAGGATCGGCTCGGTAAGCGCACGGTGAACCGGCACGACAAAACCTGCGACAGCCTCGTCCATCAGATCACCACGCCGCCGCCGAACGAGAAGAACGACAGGAAGAAGCTAGAGGCCGCAAATGCGATCGACAAACCAAACACGATCTGGATCAGCCTGCGGAAGCCACCTGACGAATCCCCGAACGCGAGCGTGAGTCCGGTCACGACGATGATGATGACGGCGATGATCTTCGCGACCGGCCCCTCGACCGACTGCAGGATCTGATTGAGTGGCTGCTCCCATGGCATGTTCGAGCCGGCCGCCCATGCGGGCGCTGTCGTCAGAACAACCGGGCTGACAATCGCCAGCAAAGCAGCTTCTCCAAGGATACGAAATCGTGGACGCATGTCAGTCTCCTGCTGGTGAAAGGCTGTAGTCGCCGGCGGCACCAAGCCCCGTCACGAGAGCGAGTTCTGCGAGGCGACGATCGGCGCCGCGCCCCGCAAGCACGGCGACGAGGTTGATGGTCTCGGCGATCAGGGCACGCGGAACCGTGATGACCGCTTCCTGGATCAGCTGCTCAAGACGCCGCAGAGCGCCGAGCGCACTGCCTGAATGAATGGTGCCAATGCCGCCGGGGTGACCGGTGCTCCACGCCTTGAGAAGGTCGAGAGCTTCGGCCCCGCGGACCTCGCCGATCGGGATGCGGTCAGGACGGAGGCGCAGCGAGGAGCGGACGAGATCCGACAGCGTGGCTACGCCGTCCTTGGTCCGCAGCGCTACAAGATTGGGCGCCTTGCACTGAAGTTCGCGCGTGTCTTCGATCAGAACGACCCGATCGGAGCTCTTTGCCACCTCGGCCAGAAGCGCATTCGTCAACGTTGTCTTGCCGGTCGATGTCCCACCGGCGACAAGGATATTCTTACGAGCGGCGACCGCACCCTTCAGGATTGTGGCCTGCTTCGAGGACATGATCTCTCTGGCGACGTAGTCGTCGAGCGTAAAGACGGCGACAGCGGGCTTTCGGATCGCGAACGCCGGAGCTGCCACGACGGGAGGCAAGAGACCTTCGAAGCGCTCCCCGGTTCCGGGCAATTCGGCCGAGACCCGAGGCGCGCCGGCATGCACCTCGGCGCCGACGTGATGCGCCACCAGGCGAACAATGCGCTCGCCATCTGCTGCGGACAAAGTTTCGCCTGTATCGATCAAGCCGCTCGACAACCGATCGATCCACAACCGGCCATCCGGGTTCAGCATCACCTCGATGATCGTTTCATCCTCGAGGTAGCTGGCAATCGCCGCGCCAAGCGCGCTACGCAGCATTCGCGCACCGCGCGAATTCGCTTCCGATTGGATGGAATGGATTGCCACCGACGTCCCCACCGAATGAGGACCTCCACAGCGGGCCCTCAGGTGGGGATGATTAGAAAAGGCATCAATGGGCTTGGCGCAACGAGCGCTTTCGGTGATCGTAGACTGGCGAAGAAAAAGAAAGACCGAGAACCGATGTTTGAGGCTTACTCAATCGCATCGGGTCGCTTGCGAGTTGCTGCTCACCACTCGGCCTCATCATACGCGCTCATAGTATGACCGTGGCGCCGGCGCTATTCATTCAATCACCGCCTGCGGTGTGATCGGCCAAAGCGCTATACGCGAGTGCGTATATTAATATTATATACGCGATATCGTATACTTCTTTATATACGCATCCACGTATATTGACATTTTATACGCGTTCCCGTATCAAGCTCCAATGGATACGATCGCTCGCACCCCGCAGCAGCTTGGCGCCGCCATTAAGCGGCACCGCCGGCAAAAAAAACTCACCCAGCGCGGCCTAGGCGAAGAGATGCACGCGCGCCAAGCGACTGTCTCGAAGCTGGAGGCCGGCGAACCAGCGACGCAACTGCGCATCCTCATGGATGCGCTGGCCGCGCTCGACCTGGAACTGGTCCTCCGACCACGCACGAAGGTGTCGGCCAAAGCCATCGAGGATCTGTTCTGATGGGACGCCGTCCTATCCGAGCGCCTCTCAACGTCTACCTGAACGCTCGTCTGGTCGGGCGGCTGCGGCGGGAGAGCAGCGGCGCCATCGATTTCCAATACGACGAAGCCTGGCTGGGATGGGAGAACGCCATCCCGGTCTCGGTATCGATGCCTCTACGCGAAGACCGCTATATCGGTGACCCCATCATTGCAGTCTTCGATAACCTGCTTCCCGATAACGACGACATCCGCCGGCGTGTCGCCGAACGCGCGCATGCCGGCGGAGCCGATGCTTACAGCCTGCTTTCCGCGATCGGCCGCGACTGTGTCGGCGCCCTGCAATTCCTTCCGGATGGAACGGCACCCGGAGCGGCGGGCGCGATTGACGCTCGCGTCGCGAGCGACCAGGACATCGCGGCGATCCTTGCCAATCTCGCCAACAATCCGCTCGGCATCGGTCCCGATCAGGAGTTTCGTATCTCTCTGGCTGGAGCCCAGGAAAAAACCGCCCTTCTCTACTGGAAGGACAAGTGGCATGTGCCGCACGGCACGACCGCCACCACGCACATCATCAAACCGCAGATCGGCAGGTTACCGAGCGGCGTCGACCTGACCCACAGCGTTGAAAACGAGCATCTCTGCCTGAAGCTCGTCGCCGCGCTCGACTTGCCCGTCGCCAAGTCGCGCATCGTTGATTTCGCGGGGAGGCGCGTGCTCGCCGTTGAGCGCTTCGACCGCACATGGGCGCACGACGGACGGCTTCTGCGCCTGCCACAGGAAGATTGCTGTCAGGCGCTTTCCGTCCCGCCCGGGCGCAAATACGAATCGGACGGCGGCCCGGGCATCCGAAATATCTCTGATCTCCTCAAAGGCAGCGATACACCGGCGACCGACCAGGCGACCTTCTTCAAGGCACAAATCGTTTTCTGGCTTCTGGCGGCTACTGACGGCCACGCCAAGAATTTCAGCATCCACCTCTCGCCCGGCGGACGATTCGTCCTCGCGCCGCTGTACGACATCATCTCAACGCAACCGAGCCTCGATGCCAAGCAGATCACGCAAAACCAGATGAAGCTCGCCATGGCGGTCGGCAATAGTCGCCACTACGTAGTACACACGATTCTCGGCCGACATTTCGTGCAAACCGCAAAGACTTGCGGCCTGCCCGACAGCGTGGTTCGCGGTATCATCGAAGAGCTCGCGGATACGGCTGGCACGAAGATCGACGCAACGATTGCGAAGCTGCCGAAGGACTTCCCGCAGGCGATGGCAGAATCTATCGCGACCGGCGCGAAGCGACGCCTCGGCAGCCTCGTCACGACGGAGAGTGGCGCTTAGGTCGCACGGGTCACCACTCCACCTCGCCGTCCGATTGCTCGCAGAAAATGCTTGCTTCGACCACATCGAAAGCGCTGACCGGCATGGTGGAAGGGACTGAATTCATCCAGCAAGCAAAGGATTGGATCCAAGGTAGCCCGAACCAAACCAACGCCGCGATCTGCAGCGCTACGTTGAGACTGAACGCGACTTGATAAGCCAAGATCGACCTATGGCCATCGTTCGTGGACCATTGCTCCAGGATCAGTCCGGTCGCATATTGTGCCAGAAATGCCCAACCAAAGTGCAAGACGTTCAAGGCGCCATTGGCACGGCCGGCAAGCTCCGACGGAAAGTAATCAGCTATCACGGCAAAGCTGACCACAGTTGCCGTTCCGATGATTGCGACAACCGACCAGGGCAAGATGGACGGCAGAGGTACTCGCAGGATCAAGGCTAGCTCGGCTGCGATAAATAGCACGGCCACCATCGCGAATATCGTCTCAGCCGTGAGGCCTGTTCGTTTGACATGATGGATCGTCATACCGAACAACCAGGCACCGCCGCTGAGTACGATCGACATGATCAACAGCTGTCTGACGAGGCCTGCGCGATCGAGGCCCTCCAAGTCTGCAAGCCACGGTGATGCCCACAATCCCTGCAGCGACCAAGCTGAACCAACGCAAGTCGCCGACAACGGGGCTATCCGCCAGAAGCGCCTGTCGCTGAAAACGGATCCCAGGGTGGCGGAGGCTGGTGCTTTCGATGGGATAACGCGTTGCTCAGGAACTACGACATAGATGAGGATCGCTGTGGCACCGGTCGCAGCCGCCAGGACCTCAAAGAGCTGCCGCCGGCCCATCCAAGCGAGCAGGTGTTCGAGGGGAACTGTGGCGGTCACCGCTCCTAGTGATCCCAGCATGATCATTTAGCCGTTGAGCAAGGCAACTCGCTCCCTGGGGAACCAAAGGATGATGGACTTAAGTCCTGCCGTCAGCGCCCCCGCGACGCCAAGCCCGATCATCGCACGCGCGATCAAAAACGACAGGAAGCCGGTCGATACGGCGAACAGTCCGGCGCCCAGTGCTGCGAACCAGAGCAGCGCGCTCTGGACCCGACGCGGACCAAAGCGGTCCAACAATATACCGACGGGGATCTGAGCCGCCGCAAAGACCAGGAAATAGACTGACGTAAGCAGTCCGAGGTTGGCTGACCCAAGCCCGGCATCCGAGCTGAGATGACTCACGATCAAGGCGTTGATCGTCCGAAACAGATACGAAAGATAGTAGCCAGCAGCAAACGGTAGAAATACGCGCACGGTGAGACGCCACGTCCTTGTAACTTGCATGCCGGCCTTCTTGCTCATCAAGTCATTCGAGCCGATAGCGCGTTCAGCTTTTTATAGGCTCGGCTAAATTGCTGCGGTCGTAGGCTGGCGTAGAAAAAGAAGGGTTCGCGCGATGGCGGATTGAGAGCGATCAGTCAGGTCCGCCGGCGGGCTCCTGACGGACGATATCTTCCGGTATCTCACGCAGAAAGCTCTGCCCCTTTTGCAAACGACGCCCGAGCGCCTCGACAAATCCTTCAAACCGCTCCCGGCCTTTTGCCTGTGCAGCCGCCTGCGCGTCGTTCGGTAGCGGTGGCGTAACCGTCAGCCAGAAACGGACAAAGAGAGCCAGGGTCTCAGCCGTTAAACCGACGTCTCGCTCCAGTCTCTGCAGCTGACGCGACAGTCGATCCAGGCGACGGGTAAACGCCGCCTCCCGCCTGTCCGATCCATCCGGCGACAGAAACGAAGCAACGGCCGCCTCCACGATCGCAGACCGGGAGAGCTTCTGGCGATCGGCCAGATCCGAGATCTGCTTCAGAAGCTCTGGCGGGAAATACACGTTCATCCGGTCGCGCATAGTGTCTCAGAGCTCCATGCCGTCATTCGGGTCCATAGCGGCTTGACGGGCGACGCCGCGCATTTGCTGACGGAGAAGCCGGGACTGGCGGACCGCGTCCTCGTCGTCGTCAAGAACGACGGCAAATTCCTCGGCCGGCGTCGGTTCGGCTGTCTCCTTGGCGATCGCGACGTGATCGGGGAGTTCGGGCTCGCGACGAAGGCCGCTATTCGCCGAATCTTCCTCCGCTCGCCCCCTTTCGGTTGGAAGCGACGCCGGCTTGGGCGCTCCCAATGCAGACCATCCGTCCGTTCGCGGTGACCGGCTGGATGCGGCTGGATCGGGCGGCGGCAAGACCCGCTCGGTAAACCGCCGATCTTCATAGTAGCGAACCTTCCGAGCTCGAATCGGCGGCGTACCCGCCACCATGACGATCTCGTCCGACGGCGAAAGCTGCATGACCTCGCCTGGTGTCAGCAGCGGCCTTGCGGTCTCCTGCCGCGAGACCATCAGATGCCCGAGCCACGGGTTCAACCTGTGCCCGGCATAATTTTTCATCGCGCGCATCTCCGTCGCCGTACCAAGCGCATCGGATACTCGCCTCGCGGTCCGCTCGTCATTGGTCGCAAAGCTGACCCGGACGTGGCAGTTGTCGAGGATGGCGTTGTTGGGCCCATAGGCCTTCTCGATCTGATTGAGCGACTGCGCGATCAGGAAACTCTTGATCCCGTACCCCGCCATGAAGGCGAGCGCGGACTCGAAGAAATCAAGCCGCCCAAGCGCTGGGAACTCATCCAGCATCATCAGGACACGATGCCGCCGTTCACGGGCGTGCAAGTCCTCGGTCAGGCGCCGGCCGATCTGGTTCAGCACCAGGCGGATCAGCGGCTTGGTCCGCGAGATGTCGGAGGGTGGCACCACCAGGTAAAGCGTCGTCGGCCGGCTATCAGCGATCAGATCGGCAATCCGCCACTCGCAACGTCGGGTCACCTGGGCCACGACAGGATCCCGGTAGAGCCCGAGGAACGACATGGCAGTGGACAAGACGCCGGAGCGTTCATTCTCGGATTTGTTGAGTAGTTCACGTGCGGTCGAGGCGACCACGGGATGGGGGCCATGCTCGCCGAGGTGTGGCGTGGTCATCATCGCCTTCAGCGTCGCTTCGATCGGCCGCTTCGGGTCCGACAGGAAGGCGGCCACGCCAGCCAAGGTCTTGTCCGCCTCGGCATAGAGGACATGGAGAATGGCGCCGACCAGGAGCGAATGACTGGTCTTCTCCCAATGGTTCCGCTTGTCGAGCGAGCCTTCGGGGTCGACCAGGACATCGGCCACGTTCTGAACGTCGCGAACCTCCCACTCCCCACGACGGACCTCGAGAAGCGGATTATAGGCTGACGACTTTGGATTCGTCGGATCGAACAGCAGGACGCGGCCATGCCGCGCGCGAAAGCCGGCGGTCAGTTGCCAGTTCTCGCCCTTGATGTCATGAACGATGGCCGAGCCGGGCCAGGCCAGCAGCGAGGGAACGACCAGGCCGACACCTTTGCCCGACCGGGTGGGCGCAAAGCACAATACGTGCTCGGGTCCGTCATGGCGGAGGTAGTCGCGGTCAAGCTTACCGAGCACCACGCCATCTGGACCGAGGAGCCCTGCCGCTCGAACATCTCCCGCATCAGCCCAGCGCGCCGAGCCATAGGTCTCGACATTCTTGGCTTCGCGCGCCCGCCAGACCGACATGCCAATCGCCACGGCGATCGAAATGAATGTCCCCGAC
>NZ_JADPJF010000039.1:85584-95819 GCF_023073295.1 Bradyrhizobium sp. 23
CCGCGATGAAGGCGCCCTCAACAAAGACGTGCGGCGCATAGGCGTCGTAGACAAACCACCACCAAAAGAAGACAGGCGGGTAGTAGACTTTGAAGGCCGCCAGTTCGAACCAGGGACGTCCCAATTCGGGCTGCCAGGCGAGCCGCCAAGCCGTCCACTCGGTCGCGCCCCAGATGGCCAGCAAGACGATCAGGCCGACAACGATCACCTGTCCCCAGAGAATCTTGGTTCCAGACATCGCGAAAGTCCTTTGCGCAACTGCAGTGGAGAGAATGCTAGAGGCCGAGGTCGCGCTTCCGACCAAAGCCCCATTCGATGCCACCGTCGTCCTTCACGACGCCGGTGACGTGCTGGCCGAGCCTCTTCTCGAGCTCGCGCGACCAAGGCACGAGCTGGAAGCCGAGCCCATTATCAATCATGGCGAAGCGCCCCGAGGAGAGCGTCAGGCGCTGCCGATAGGTGCCCGCCACATGCTCCCCGTAGGCCGCCTTCACGTAAGGCAGGCCGGTGTCGGTCGAGACTTTTGCCGCCACCTCGTCCAGTTCACGTCGGCGCAACGTGTCCAGAAGGTCGCGCTGCAAGATGATGTGTTGGCCCTTCCGGCGCGCCAGACCTTCCTGAACCAGATGCTTGGTACGGGCTTCCACGGCGTCGCGGGTCTCGCGGCCGAATCCGCCCATGGCGAGCGGCATGGGGTCGCGTTCGACCAGCCTGTGGTCAAGCCAGGTTGCTCCTCTTGCGGTGATCTGCCCACTGAGATCGAGATCGGAGCGGGTCGCGAGCACAAAGGTGGGGCGCGGATCGCCGGTTTGGCCGAAGCGCCGGACTTCGACAATGCCGCCGATCGGCGGCGCCTGTTCGAAGGCCTCGATCCCTCGGAAGCGGACGTGGTGCGCGCGTCCGTCAGTTCCATCGATCAGGGCGTAAGCCTCACCCGTCAACTCATCGTGCAATCCCCGATCGACCAGCCGTCCGATGATCTGGGACGAAGGCTGTCCACCTTCGATGACAAAGTCGGCAACGCCGCGCGCTTCTCCACGCTCGGTAAAGGCGAGGTGCATGGTCTTGATGATGTCGCCGCGCATGCCGAGGTCGCGCAAGCTGCGCTCGGCCTCGAGGCCGACCATCCATTCGCCTGGTGCGGCGGATACGGCAAGGCGCATCTTCTCCAGATGCTGCAGGCGGCCGACCATCAGGCGTCTGATTTCAGGATCGGAGCTACCGGGATGTTCGGGGCGGAGATCGATATACCCGGTCTCATCTGCCGCCAGCCGGATCTCCCGATCGAGCCGCGTCCATCGTTCGGCCGAAACCTCCCTCTCCAGTGAATTGCGGATCTCGTGCTCGGGTTTTGGGCCCAGTTCGATGGCGACCAGTTCCTCGGCGCGCGAGCGCAGGCCCTGGCTGATATAGTCGCGGGAGATCACGAGATCTGCCCCTTGCTCATCTACTCCCCGCACGAGAAGATGGACGTGAGGGTTATCCGTGTTCCAGTGATCGACGGCCACCCAATCGAGCCGCGTACCGAGATCGGTCTCCATCTGCTTCGCGAGATCGCGGGTGAAGGCCTTCAGGTCGGTCATGTCGCCTGCATCCTCTGGTGAGACGATGAACCTGAAATGATGCCGGTCGTCCTTGCACCGGTCAGCAAAGGCTGCGCTATTGGCGCGGTCGCTGCCCCCATCGAACATCTCGGCCCGCTCACCACTTCGAGTCACGCCGTCGCGCTTGAGATACGAAAGATGGGCGGTCAGTGGTGCTGAACGGAAGGCTCGGCCCTTGTGCCGGACAACACGCGCCTTCGCCACAACGCGTCGTGCCGGGCCGAACAATCTGGCGCGGCTAAAGGCGAGGCGCCCGCGGCCAAACGTGGAGCGCCCATAGGCCACAGAACGCCTGCCAGCCGCGGCCTGTCCTGAGGTGTGACCGGCTTTCGTCGCGGCACGTAGCACCTGGTTGATAAAGCTCTTGGGCTTCGGCGAGCGGGTACTCCGGATACGCCCAGGCCGAATACGTAAATCGCTGTCGCCCACGCTCATGGCAGGGCCTCCCAACGAACAAAAGCGCACACAGTGCCGAAAACGCCTTTGATTGCATTCGCCAAAATCCAACGCGCGGCACGCGCTCCGACCGACCGGCACGCCAGGACCCAAGCCATGTCAATGGCTTGCGGTTCGACCGGCGAGCCCCTTTTATCTCGCCTTCCTAATCGGGCGGGCAAAGTCAACTCATTCCTACGCTTTTCTTCGACTCTTCGAACTTCAGTCATTACCGACTCCCTGCACCAACAACGCGCAACTTCACCGCAGCCGCGTACGCCACTTGCATTCACCAGGCGGGGTCCGTGCGTTCCTTCGCGTTCAGCACTTCGGCCGTCGCATGCTCTTCATCAGGTTCGTAAACAGGGATGTCCAAGCAGTCCGGCGCTCTCGTCCCCGAAGGGCGGCAGCAGGCAAGCGATAGCGGACATTTCCCGTTTCGCGGCCCGCCAGGGGACGCTCACCGCGCGCGCGGATCTGTAGTTACGTTCCTCCTCAACATGCCGGGCGCAGACCCAGCGCTAATCTATCGTCACCTGCACCGCGGCTACCGCGCCGGTTTCAACCGCAGCCGCTGCGTGATCTTTGCGCCAAACCCGACGTGGAAGTCGGTCTCGCTGACCCACATCCGGTGCAGAATGCTGGCGAGCTTGCGCGCCACCGCGGTGATCGCGCACAACATGCTGGACCGTTTGGCGATCCGCAGGCCCCACGCTCGCAGGGCCGACCATTTTCTGACCCGCAGCAGCAGGCTTGCGGCTGCCTCGCAAAGCGCCTCTCGGACGGCAACGTCGCCCTGCAGCGCTCATTGGGCTTTCAGGCCGCACAACGAAGAGTTCTCCAGCGGATGACCGCAGACGAGCGACTGCGCTGGAAGTAGTAAGGTCGCTGCCGATGACTGGCGCGAGCTTCCGCAAATAGGCTTCGGTCTCTACTGGCAATGGGCGGCCGGCGAGACGCTCATCGTAACGAGCAGGCCCCGCGTTGTAGGCTGCAAATAAGCCCGGCGCACCGTAACGGTCGCGCAGTTCGCGCAGGTACGCCGTACCTGCAAGTATGTTGTCATGGGGATCGTAAGGATCGTTGCCGAGGTCGTACCGCGTAGCTCCGCCCAGGTTTCTGGCATGATCTGCATCAACCCCATGGCGCCCTTGGGTGATTTTGCGCGCATGTCTCCGGCGCTCTCGACGTCTATGACTGCCAGTATCCAGCGCACCGGCATGCCAAAGCGACGCGAGGCCGCTTCAACGAAATCCGCAAATGAATTGCCAGTTCGATAACTCGCTGTGAGCTCTGCCGGTCGCGTCTCGGCGACAGCAGCAGCGTTACTCACAGTCAGTGCCACGAACAGGGGCACGGCAGCGCACAGGCTCCTCTCGAAAAAATGCAAGAGTGCCGGCGTGCTCGCGCCCGTCCAGGGTAAAGCCGCTTCGCGCCGGCCTTTCGGCCGCGCTGGACCGCCGCTGCGCGCGTCGGCTTTGCAAGCTTTGGTCGAGACGGAGGAATGGTCCTGCACTTGATCGAACAGAGGAATGGCAGAACGGAAACGTAGAACACGCACGATCACTCCTCCCACGTCCACACCGGGAGGGCACGGCCGATCACGCCCGACGCCGGAAGAAATCCAAAATATCGGCCGTCAAGGGAGTCATCCGACTGCCAATTCATGAGAAAGAGCTCGCCCTCCCCGACGACTCGGCAGCCCTGCCATTTCGGCAGCGGCCGGCCGCGTCCGTCACGATCCCGGGCCTCGCCGACTTCAATTTCATTCACGGAAATAGTGAGACCGCTTCTGCAGACCGTCTGCCCCGGCAGCGCCAAGACCCGCTTGAGCATGGGGACGCCGACTGGCAGATAGCCGTTCAGGTCTAGAAAGGTCGCAAGTGGTTCCGGCGGCTGAATGGCGACCAGCTCTGTGACACGAAAGAGTTTTGCCGCTCGCAAGCGATAGAGACCGATAGGTACGCTCGTCGATGCATTCCAGATGTAGAGCGGAAGCGGCTCCAGAAAGATTGTCGTGACAAGGGCGGCAGCAACCACGAACGTCGTTATCAGCATGATGAAACGGCACGTCATCGCATCACCTTTTGACGATTAAGCCACGCCTGATGGCGCGCTTTCGTATACGGACGCGGATTTTCGTTCACGGACAGACGGTTATGAACGTGATGCCAATGATCAGGAGCGACATCGGCGGGATCGATGCCGAGCGCTTCGACCGCATCGACCATCTGCAGCACCCGTTCGACCTTCGGCCAACCGGAGAGCCGCAGCAAAATCTCTCCGCCCGGCTTCACATACGGCACGGTCGAGCAGCGCTGTCCTGGTGCGACCGCGCGCAAGATGTCAATCCGCGAGATGATCGTGCCAAAGTCGCTGGAGGTCCAACGGACGAAGGCAAAGATGCTGCCAGGCGCGAATGACAGTACACGCCGGTGACCATCAAGCTTCCGTTCCTTGACGATGCGACCGAACCGAATGCGGTTTTCGATACGCATCTCAAGCCACAAGATTTCTACTTCGGTGAGGTCACTCATGCAGCGGCTCCTTGATGCTGGAGCTGAGAGCCGTAAGCTTTGCGCTCGGCGAAGTACGTATGCGGCAGGCGAAGGCAAGCACGACTCCCAGCCCGCGCTCGCCAATGCACGAAGATCGAGTCCCTGATGGCACGAAGGTTGCATCCCTCGATAGCACGAACTGATTCACAGGTTGTCCTCCGAATTGGAGTGAGTCCGCGCCGACGAAGGCGTGCCGTTAAGGGAGCAACGAGCGTGGGCACGAAGTTCAGCCGCTCTGTGCCGCTCGGATCGCGCGTGAGCACGAGCCGATAGCCGGGCAATGTCTGACGCTGGACGATCTGCCGTATGTCGGAACTAAATTGCTCGAGCGGGGAGAGGATGCCGGACTTGGTATGGAAGCGTACAAGGTCGAAACTCCAGCCGCGGTGCTGACGTTCACCCTGCTTGCGCGCGAGGCGGTAGAGCCACCGTTCAAGCCCGCCCGTAAGTTCGAAATAGCCGCGGTCAATCGTGAGCACGAGCGCGTCATCGATGACGCCGGCATAGAACCAATCAAGCAGGATCAGCTCGAGCCCAAATGGACGGCCATTTGCATCGGCCGTCTCCTTCCACTCGTTAAGCCAGAAGAAGCGATGCCGCCGGCGCTCTGTCGGCTGACGTATCGAGGTCAGGACGGTCGTTGACTGAAGTCTGTCGAGACGGGCCTTGACGCGATCATAATCTCGCGCGCTCGTATCGCGGCCGACAAATGTCAGAATTTCATAAGGCGTTGCGGCCATCAGGCGCGAGTTCTTCAAGCCGTTGTCACGGGCTTCGACGATCTGGGATGCGGCCCAGATCAGAACGTCGGCATTCCAGATGGTCGCCATGCCGTGTTCCGGCACCGCTTCGACCCGAATTGCGAGCGCGCCGACACGGAAGTCGATCGGAATAATTCGCTTCGTTTTTGCAAGCGAGAAGAACGGATAAGCCATCAGATCCTGCGAATCGCGTGGCGCGAGATCGCCGGGTAGCGCCCTAAAGAGCTCCAGCTGATCGCGCTCGGAATGTTGTTTGCGCCGCATGGTCACTGCCCTCGCCCGCGATTAGCGACGTTCCTGGCCCGCATATGGGCGCAGTACCGGATGCTTCTTTGCCGGCAGCACGGTCCCCTTCCCGGGGTCAGACGTCGACGTTTTGGCGCCGAGGTCAGCCCAGGCTTTCAGGTCGTCTACGGCGTAGACGACACGTCCGCCGATCTTCCGATACGTCGGCCCGGTGCCGTACGTGCGGTGCTTCTCCAGCGTGCGACCGGAGAGGCCAAGGTAACGCGCAGCCTCCGGTGTTCGCAGGAATCGCGGAGGTAGACCGGCCGTCGAATCGGGCATTTGAGCACTCCAGGATGACAGCGCACCGCGGATGGCGGCGCCGGCGTGTGTGGGGTCATCATGGAGAAGCGCGATCTCGGAGGGGGATGCCGAATATTGGGGGGTCCATTTTCGGCCACCCATGAAGGGCGCTACTCGACCCTGCGCCTGGGCCGAAGCAGCTTGCGATAGCCTCCGCGCACAAATGCGAGGCCGCTTTGTACAAGGCGACGGGTTCGGCTGCGCAGATCGTGTGTTTTCCATCCACGATCCGATATGCGCGGCTTGCCAAACAGAGCTTCTGCGATGCTGCGATAAGTCGCGCCAGCGAGATACGCGGCGGCCGCGCGAAGGGCTGCGCACAGTCGTTCGCGCCGCTGTTTGGGCACGCGATGAAACGGAGGCCCTGGCGCGCGTCCATTCATCGCGCGCCACAGCCGCGTGGCGGCATGCGCGCGCGCCTCGAAATCGCCGTCAAATGGCAACTCGGCCGCATAGCGAGCGCCTGCGGTCAGCGGCTGTTTCGACCAGATGCGATGCTTCACCGAACCGATTTGCAGCACGGCATGCCAGCCGTCAGCGGCACGGCGCACCTGACCAGATGCAGGATCAAGCGGCGGCTGAGGCGTTGGGCCTTGACCAGGCGTTGAATCGGTTACAACGACCGGGACGACGGTCGGGAGAACCTCGGGCGCCCAAAAGATTGTCTGCTCGTGGAACGACCTCTGCGGGTCATGCGCGAAAGCAGAGGCCCCACCTCCTCCTGAATTCCTCGCTCACCTCGCCGTCTGAGCTGCTAGCGACGATCGCATCGTAGTCACGTTGGTAGTCCACGTTCATACGAAGGCCTACCCAGGCGATTTCAGTGATCTCGGCGTTCTCCAGGCTCTTGAACGAATCCGGCGATCGCCAGTCGAATTCAGGCATTGCTTCCGCCCCCATTGCACTTAACGAACAAGGATTGTGGCGCAATAATTATGAACGAGGCGGTTGTAGGAAGCCCCTAATTTGGCACCACGTGGTGCATGAGAATGACCGCCGGTTAGCGGGAGAAAATCGTTCTTGCTGCAAGTCTGTAGTCGGCAATTCTCTTCTATTTTGAGCCAGTACCGCGTAAGAGGCGTCCCTGCTCAGTCACCCACTTGGCGCGCGCGAGGTGGCTCTGGTATGCGCGCATTGCACGATCCGGCTCGCGTTCCGCATCGATATGCAGCACTACCCGCGCGACTTCCATCCACTCAGCCCCTTCGCTCTCAGCCTGCAGGAGGCGAATGTAGGTGACGACATGCTGTTCGTCATAAGCCGTCAGAATCTGGTCCGTGGGCGCGGCGTCGGCAACATCGGGATCGAGCGGCGGATTCTTCATAAACTCCATGCCTTAGATTAGACGATTTCTAACACGCAGACCTGAAGAGGCTGAACCGTTAATATCTGGGTCGCCCGACCGGACGTGCACGTTTTGTCGAGAATACTCCGTGGTGAAATACTCTTCAAGGACGTGCCCTCTCGCGTATGGACATACGCGAGGTACTTGCAATCAATTTGCGGAAGCTCCGACAGGCGCGCGGTTTATCCCAGGAGGAATTGGCCCACAGGGCGGATATTGACCGCACCTATATCAGCGCGCTCGAACGAAGCGTCTATGCGGCGGGTATCGACGTTGTCGATCGGTTGGCGCGTAGCCTGGGTGTAGAGGCAGCCGACCTGCTGGCTCGTCCCAAGCGAAAGACGCGGGACCAAGCCGAATAGCTGATGCGAGCCGCCGGCCCTTTGGCGGACGCCGGCTGATGCGCACCAGAGTGAGAAGCCCCGCCCGACGGACCGGACGGGGCTTGGCGGAGCGTCTACTCGCCGCTCTTGCGCGGCCGCGACCACAGGAGCGTGTAGCCCTCGCCGCCCTCGTCATCGAACAGGTTCGCGTAGATCGGCGCGTTGAACGAGGGATCGTCGAGCTTGAGCGAGAGGTAATCGCGGCCCTCTTCGGAGCGCTTCGACCAAGCTGCGCCGATCTCCGCCCGGCCCACGTAGATGCGGTGGCTGGGAGCGTTGTCGTTGGATCGGTTGGTCTCGGCGACGATACGGACGCCCTTGGCTTGCAGGCTCAGGGTGACGATCTCGCCCTGGAAGTCGTTGCCGACCTTCTTGAAAGAACCGATGTTAGCCATGTCACTTCTCCTGTTGTGTTTCGAGCCCGCGACCACCGCGACCTCGATGGCGATCCAGAGGCCGAGGACGATCGGCGACGCACCCGCTCGCGGGCCGGAGCGCAGCGGAGGACGCCGTTGTTGCGACTTTCTTGCCTCGCGAGGAATGGGCGCAAGCCCAGGGGAAGAAAGTCGCATCAACGGCGTTGCGGCTCAGACGATCGAGGCGCAGCCGGTCTTCGGCCAGATCAAGCCATCAAAGAGGCCACGTGCGTCCGCGTGCTGAACCGCAACCTTGGGAGAAGATTTGGCGAATCTCGATTGTGCAGAACAAGAGGTCGGTACGGTTCGCCGCACAAAGAGAAACAATCTGCCGCAAAGGGCGGTATCGTCTCGGAACGAATGATCGAGCGCGGCGCGCCGCTCCACGCAACTATGTGGATCAGACAGAGATTGCTACGGCTTGCTTAGAGCGCTCTGACGAGAAGTGCGGTTACCTCTCGCTCAAGCTCGACGCCGCCTCGTTCAACGTGGTGCCCTGTGCGGTCTTGCTCGGCCGATGATGGCGACGAAGCCTCATCACTCGTGCGTCGCTGCTGGAAGAACTGGGCGAGCCGTATTCTCCAGCACCCCGACCGACTCCGACGGGCGGGTTCGCGAAAACAGTCAAACGCGCCTATGCCGTGCCGCTGATGCAAGCGGCGCCCAAACAAGCGAAGACGTGGCGCCAAGCCGACGACGGCACACCGATCTGCGATAGGGCGAACACCACATGATAGCCGGCGATTGCCGCAGGGGCCGCGAATACGGTTGCGATGGCGACGCGCAAGGCCAAGGACCGACTAAAGGCAACGGCGACCCGACCAGCGGCAAGCGTCAGCGCGCCCGAAGCAACTCCAATAAGCAGTGCGCCGAAGACGCCCCGCGCCATCGCGAAATGCCAAAGTCCCGATACTGAGTGCGACGAAAAACGGCAAAGCGTACACCGCGAGCGCAAACATGGCCCAGCAAAACAAACCGATACCAGAACAAGCCCAATGGCAAGCATGGTGGTGGCTCCATGTGCATGGATTTATCAATCGCGCCTTCCACCACCACACGGCGCAGTTTTGCGATGTAAAAACGAAACGAGGCGGAGTTGCGGCGTGCAACTCCACCTTGGCGTCTTCGAGGCGACGGCGCTCATGCGCCGCCGAACTTCCAGACGGGAATGCCGAGCCGCTTCGCCTTGTCGGCGAGATTGTCCTGAATTCCCGTGCCCGGGAAATGCATGACGCCGATCGGCAGGAGTTCGAGCATGGCGTCGTTGCGCTTGAAGGGGGCAGCCTTGGCATGTTTCGTCCAGTCAGGCTTGAAGGCGATCTGAGGAACCTTGCGGGTGGTCGCCCATTTGGAGGCGATCAGTTCGGCACCCTTGGGCGAGCCGCCATGGAGCAGGACCATGTCGGGATGCTTGACATGAACCTTGTCGAGACGATCCCAGATCAGATGATGGTCATTGAAGTCGAGCCCACCGGTGAGTGCAATTTTCGGTCCTGGTGGCAACATGACCTCGGTCTCGGAACGACGCTTGGCGGCGATGAAGTCGCGGGAGTCGATCATTGCTGCAGTGAGGGTTCGGTGATTGACCAACGATCCCGATCGAGGACGCCAAGCTGAGCCGGTGTGGACCTCAAATCGCTCGATGGCCTGATCCCGGAACAGTTCCAGGCAGTTGCGGCGCTCGATCAGGGTGAGCCCTTCGGCCGTCAGGCGCTCGAGTTCGACCGATCGCACTTCCGAGCCATTCTGCTCGCGCTGGCTCTTATGCTGCGCCTGTTCGTTGTTATCGAGCTGCAATTCGATGCGGTCGAGGGCACGATGGAACAGGTTGACAGTCGACCAGAGCAGATCGTCAAGGTCCGGCTCAAGTCGCGTGTCGTTCAGGGTCGCAACCAGGGCATCAAAGATGTCCGCTATGGCGCCGACGATCATCTTGCCCTCCGGGAGCGGTCTTGGATCGGGTTGGTCGTCGAAGGGTCGATAGCCGAACAGCTGTAATTCAGTGAGGATGTGGTCGGTCGGGGAAGAGGCATGCGGCGGTTCGATGTCGTCATCGTCGGTCATGGGAAGAGGTCCTTTGCCGGATCGGCCGCGACCATCGCGGTCTTCGTGGCGATCCTCTGACGGCGGGCGGACCGGGCCAGA
>NZ_JADPJF010000039.1:95903-106702 GCF_023073295.1 Bradyrhizobium sp. 23
GACAGGGCCGAAGCGGCAGCGGAGGATGGCGGAGGCCGGCTATTTTGCTTCGCGATGCAAAGCGCGCGGCCAACTGCATGATGTGTCTTCACATCGCTGGCGCGCGGCGGAAAATAGCCGGAGGCAGCCATTGCCGGCCCGGGCCGGCTGCCGTCCGATCGCCCTCTAGAAGGCCGAGGTCGCGTCCTCTTCCGGTATTGGCCTCGCCTATGACCGGCCCATCAACGTCGATCAAAGACCGGGAGCTATTCCGCGGCCACGATCGACGAATGCAGGAAGCGAACGACATCCTCTGGCGCAAGCTGAAACCGCAGCGCTGCTCGGAGGGCTTCGAGACCGAATAGCTGCAGATCTTCGTTGAAGTCGCCCAGCCAGGGCGACAGCACGATCGCTTCAATGCCGGCGTCTGCTGCGCGCTGGCTGAGAGTTGCCACCACCGCACCACCGGCGGCATCGGCATCGCGCGCAATGTAGAGCCGGCGCAGGCTAGACGCCAGCGTCATGGCGGAGAGGTGATTAGCCGAAAGCGCGGCCGCCATCGGCATAGTCGGCAGCAAATAGCGTAGCGAAAGCATGGTCTCGATACCCTCGCCGGCAGCGAGCACGTCATCCACCACGCCGAACCGAACGGCGTTGCCGAGCAGATCGCCCATCGCGCGCCGTGGCGTATCGATCGGAGCCTTGCCGAGCCGCACGCGATCAAAGCCGTCCGGATCGAGCCAGGTCCGGTGCACGCCGGTGATCCGACCATCGAGATTCGTGACGCCGGCGATCATTGCCGGCCAGGTTTCGGTCGGCAGATGGTCGTCCGGCCGATAGTAGCAGCGTGGATGGAAGCGCAGACTGCCGCCATGGTGGATGCGGGTTATGCCGCGGCCCTGCAAATAAGCCTCGGCAATGGTCCCCTCGATCGGGCGGGATATCGCAAAGAGCCGACGGGCGGCTTCCTGCGATCGGGGCGGTACGACTGAGGGAAGAGGGCTTGGGGCCAGCTTCTGCTCAGAGCGAGGCAGGTTCAAAAAGCGCCTCGCCTCCTCGGCGACCTCACGAAAGTCTCGCAAAGCCAGCGTTTCGCGGATGATGTCGAGGAGATCACCATGCGCGCCGGTTGCGGCATCGGTCCACTTGCCCGCCGCTCCCTTCGGCGATTCCTGGAGCCGCACAAATAGTGAGCGGCCCGGGTTGTTGTGGACGTCGCCGACCACCCAATACCGCCCCGCCCGCTTGCCATTGGAGAGATAGCGTCGGCATACCGCCTCCGCCTCTCGCGCAAGGCGGCGTGCCAGTTCGCAAGGTTGGCGGGACATCAGGCCGCCTCCTGCCAAAGGACACCTTCGACTGGATACCGGTTGAGCACCTTCGACAGCATCTCTATGCCGCTCGCGTGCATCCGCACGAACATGCGGAGCTTACAAAAGGTGATAAAGAGGCCGTAGCCTCGCAAGCTCTTGCGCATCTTGGCATGGGATCCCGACACTTCGATGCGCTTTCCACGGATCACTCCGACATCGGCCGACGTGATCTTTTGGACAGCTTTTGGCATGCTGATTCTCCACGACAGGCAGCCGGGAGCCTCTCTCTCGGCCTCCAACCCGTCACGGAAACGACCCTGCCCCTCTTACTCTTGTGACCGCGGCCACCGAGCAGAGCCTTACGCCGCCTGCTGGTCCTCCCTCGGCATGTCGCCGACGGGTTCTGGGAGAAAGCCAAGCAGATAATCGGCAACCTTGCTGGCCTTGGAAGCAGCCCGGACAATGGCACGTTTGTCCTCGCGCAAGACTTCAAGCCATGAGCCGATATAGTCGGCATGCCGCACCATCGGCACGATGCCGAGCGAGGCGCAACTGAACGCAGACGAGATTTCCGCAACCAGCTCCTCAAAGGCATACTTCTTGGTACCGTAGCTGCCTGACAGGTCACGGTTGAGGCGCGATGGATGGCCACTGGCATGCGCCAGCTCGTGGAGGGCCGTTCGATGCCAATTGATTGGTTCAAAATAGGCCTGCGGAGGCGGCACCTGCACATAATCTACCGTCGGCATATAGAAGGCACGGTTGCCGCCGATGCGGAAGTCGATGCCGGTCGCCTTGATCAGGTATTCGACCTGCGGCTCGATCAGGCCTGGCGGCGGAGGTGGCGCCGTTTTTGCGATCTCTGGCGGCAGGCCGTCACATTGATCGCTGTTGAAGACCGTGAAGCGCTTGAGGAACGGAATGCCCTGCGCTTCCTCACCGGTCTCATGTGCGCGGCGTTTTTCGTCGACCGGCACGAAGCGGTCGGCGTAGACGACGGTCGTGCCGCGCTCGCCCTTGCGGACGTGACCACCGAGCGACAGCGCCTGGCGGAAGGTAAGCCAGCTCTGCCCTGTAAATCCGTGTTCGGTCGCGGCACCCCAGAGAAATAAAATGTTAATGCCGCTGTATTGATGGCCGGATGCTGCGCTTTTCGGCATGGCCAAAGGCGCCTTCGCCGCCGCCGTGCCCCAGGGCTTCACCCACGGCACTCGGCCAGCCTCCAGCTCGGCGATGATCTTGTTGGTGATGTCGTCATAAAGGCTTGCCCGGTCCTCACCGGTGCGCGCCCGAAGATAGTGTCTGGACATCGCGGGTCTCCGCGACGGGGACCGCGAGCCTCTCTCGCAGCCTGTAACCCGTCATGGCAAAACCCGGCCGACACTCTGACTCTCTCCTCCTAATTGAGAGAATGCGAAATCTGTAACGCAGCCCGCCTTCCATCGTATCTTCATGGAAATTGAGTTGAGCGACCGGGGCCGCAGGCCCCACCAGGCGTGCGCCAGGGGCGTATCGCCCTATGGAAAATGGCACCCGGAGAGCGTGAGCATCGCGACCCGAAGGGGCACGCGGATCCGAGTGCAGCGACGAGACCGGTTTAATAGCGGCACCCGGGAACGGGGCAGTGATAGCGATCGCCGCAAGGCGAGCCCCTTTTCCGAGTGCCCCCGGCGAGGAGCTCCGCTATCCCTGCGCGAGGGATCGAAGCCGGATGGCCGAGACGCAGCGCGGCTCGGTTCACAAGAGCCCGTTGCGGCGCAGCCGCACGCGCGCAAACGGGAGAACTCGCCAGGGCTCGACCAGAGGACCTCGTTTCGTCGCTTGAATTCGTCGGCGCGTCGAAAAGTCTCTTAGTCCTATTTACCCATCCAGGCGCAGTTCGGGCTGCATTCTGCCTTGCATCGTCCATCCGGCTCAAGCGCATCACGAAAGGCCTGCAGCTCACGGATATCTGCAACTATCATTCCGAATACGTGAGCAATTGAACCATTCGAGCAATGGCCGGCCGAGCAGTGCTCAGCCCAGCAACCATAGCCTGCTTAGTCCAACCCGCACGTTCAAATTCCGACGCTCGAAAGCGATCCGAAGGCTTCGATACAAGTCTCCCATCGGACCTGTCGGATTGACGATTGACCTATCATCCAAAGCATCTGGCTGCCGGATACCGGCCCCTACCAACGGAGCGCCGCAACTGTTCCCCTTTTCTTTCGCGAGCGACATTGGCTTTCTTGGAGAACTACACACCAAAGGCTTCCTTTTCGCGCGCCAATCCAGCCTTTTCCCGCCGGGCCGCCCTTTGCAGTAGAGGTGCAAACTCTTTGGCCGTAACACTCCGCTTGATCCGCAATCCGAACTCTCGCTCCCCCGACCAGGGACGAAGAGCAATCCGGATCGACCAGATCCCGTCTCGTTCGTCAGTGGAATCAGCACATGTTACACCACGGGCATTCAGCAGTCAGATCAAACCGCTTAGTCTCGCCGCGCACCGCACTACCTGCCCGCTACCCTCTCGCTGGAACCTGGCCCACGATGATGAGAGCGGACATGGCCGCCGCTTACCTTGACTTTGGAGACACAAGCGAACTCACGCGCGCGATCAGCCGAGGAGACGCCCCCCCGCCAATCGGCTTTCGCGGAACTGGGCGCCTGCGCCAGCCAGTTTGGTCGAAGGCGACTATGGATCACTTCGCAGCGTCGACCCGAAAAAGAGATCTTAAGCAGGGGGAGGATCTTTTATGCCTGGTGTGATTTCGCTTGAAAAGGCATCGCATCTGCCCCGTTATTGTCGCCGCAAAATATTAGCGAAGAATAGAATAGCCTACTATTTTGAACCCCCAACCTGGGCTCGTCGACAGGGCTGCGATTTAAACCCTGAAGCTCTAGGCTGCGATTACGCAACTGCCGTCGAGCGGGCAGAGAAAGTCCTCCTGCCGGCGTTCGACAGTTGGCACTCACGGGGTCTAAGCGACATCATGCCGGCGACGATCGAACCCGGCACGTTCGATTGGCTCGTCGGCGTCTTCCAAGCTCACCAGAAGTGGACCGAAATCGAAAGCGCTACGCAGCGGCACTATACAAAAAGTCTCGCACTGTTCGCCAATCACGAGCTGAAAGATGGAAGTCGCGTTGGGTCTAAACAGTTGTCCGATTTCACCAAAGCGTTCGTCGACGCAGTTTATCGAAAATTATTGTGCGTGACGAAAGTCAATAACAGTGGAGAGGTCGTCGTTCGCGAGCGTCGTCGCTATGTAACTATGGCCATGGCGGCCTGTCGCCGTGCTTGGTTCGTTGGTCAGCGTGCTCAAGAACGGATCGTACCAGCGACCAATCCGTTTTCCCGGATGGGACTAAAATCTCATCCGCCTGGGCAACCGATACGGCCCACACCGACCGCAACTTGGGACGAACTCGTCGCGTTCAGAGCTGCCGCGAGAAAGCTTGATTACCGCTCGATCGCAACAGCTGCTTTATTGTCGTGGGAGTGGCTGCAACGAGAGCAGCACGTGTTTGGCGCCTTCGACATTTCGCACTATCGACCCAGCGAGCGGCCAAATAGCGTCAGAATCGTGCATCCGAAGAATGGAGAGGAGGCCTGGTGGCCCCTATCGGACGAAACCGGCACCCCTCTCTTTCCTGAGCTTATGGAGGAACTCGACGAGATCAAGAGGACCACCCTCTCCGGTCTGGTATTCCGTCGTGATCATGCGCATCGTCAGTCGGCAATCCCGCTACCATGGATTACCCCACGCAAGGATCTCCGCTATCTCCGTAGTGTGGTAAAAACCATCATCACAGAGGCTGGCCTACGTCAGGAGCTTTCTTTTAGGTCTTTCCGACACGGAGGATTTACCGAGGGCGCCGACAGCGATCTCACGGATGCAGAGTTGCGCGCGGCTGGTCGTCATAGATCAAGTCGCCAACTGCCAACCTACGCCAAGCGTACGGCCAGGCAGTTGATCATTGCCACAAAAAAGCGTCGCGAAGAGCGGACAAGATCTCTCCTTATTCGGCTAAACGCCAGTCCCCCCTCGGAATAAAGGCACGTCGGCCGACGGCAGAACCGATGAATACGCTGAAAGAATCGCCTATTTTCCTGTCCACACTGGTTTGCGCTTTTCGCTGAACGCTTTCAGCCCTTCCTTGGCGTCCTCGGTCATGGCGAGCAGCGCGATCTGGCTTTCGGTGTAGGCGATGCTCTCGTCGAACGACATCGAGGCGATCGCGCGCATCGCGTATTTGCCGCGGCGGATCGCGGTCGGGGATTTGTCGACGATGCGGCCGATCAGCCAGTCGACCTTGGCATCCAGCTCGGCCGTGGGCACGATGTAATTGAGCAAGCCCGCTGCCAGCGCCGCTTTCGCGTCGAACGGCTCGCCGGTCAGCGCCCATTCGTTGACGAGGCGAGATGGAGCGATGGACTGCAACAGGCTCAACACCTGCATCGGGAATACGCCGACCTTGACTTCCGGCAGGCCGAAGATGACGTGATCGGCGGCGACGGCCATGTCGGTCATGCAGAGCAGGCCCATGCCGCCGGCCATGCAGACGCCGCCAACGCGCGCAATCGCGGGCTTGGTCGCGTTCTGCGACAAGCGCAACAGATCGGCATAGTCGACATTCGGCTTCGAATGATCCATCGCGAAAGCCGCGCCGGAATTCTGCAGGTCCGCACCGGCGCAGAACGCCTTGTCGCCCGCCCCCGTCAGCACGATGACGCGGACATCCTTGTCGTCATGGGCGTCGCGATAGCCGCGTGCGATGCCGGCGATGACCTCGCCATTCAGCGCGTTGCGTTTCTCCGGCCGGTTGATGGTGATCCAGAGCGCCTGCCCGCGCTTCTCGATGATCACGGCTGTGGTGTCGGTCATGGCGCGCTCGCTTCCTTGGGCTCTCCCGTTTTGCAGCCATTTGCGGCAGCTCGGGCCAAAGGTGCAAGGGCAATCTGCGGCGCGGCGCCGCTTTAGCGTCTCGACACAAACTTGTAACCCGATCGAAGCGCATGTTGCGGATCAGGCCGCCACCCCTTTCCTGATCCAGACCTTGTTGTCGTGGAAAGCGGCGCCGCCGATCGGCGCGATGGTGTCCGCGCCCGTCAGCATGTTGATGCCGCGGTTACCGAAATGGTTCTTGTTGGGATGAACGGACTCCGCGATCAGCACGCCCCGGCGCACGCCCTCGAACAGCGTGGCGATCAGCGTTGTCTCGCCGCGGGTGTTGCCGAGCGTCACGGCATCGCCATGGGCGATGTCGAGCGCGGCCGCATCCAGGGGATGGATCATCACGCTCGCCTTGCCCTCGCGCGCCTGCGAGGACGGCGTCTCGTTGAAGGTCGTGTTGAGGAAGCTGCGCGACGGGCTCGTGGCAAGCCGGAACGGATGGGTCTGGTCGGCATGCTCGATCACCGCCCAATGGTCCGGCAGCGACGGCATCTTGTCGTAGTCACCCATCGTCTGGCCGAACGGCGGATGCGCCCAATCCGCTTTGAAATGGAATTTCCTGTCGGCGTGGGCGAAGCCGTCGAGATAATGCGACGTCCGGAAGTCCGGCTGCAGGTCGCGCCAGAGGTCGGCTTCGAGGCCGGCAATGTCGCCGTGGTCGCTCAGCTTCAGCGTCGCGTCGATCAATTCACGCGGCGTCAGCTCGAACCCCGGATGCCTGGCGCCAAGCCGCGGCGCCAGCGCCTGCAACACCTCGTGGTTGGAGCGGCATTCCCCGGGCGGGTCGATCAGCTTCGGCCCAACCGAGATGTGCTGGTGCCCGCCACCGTAATAGAGATCGTCATGCTCCATGAACATCGTCGCCGGCAGCACGATGTCGGCCATCTCGGCCGTCTCGGTCATGAACTGCTCGTGCACCGCGACGAACAGATCCTCGCGCGCAAACCCCTGCCGCACCAGTGCCTGTTCCGGTGCCACCGTCATCGGGTTGGTGTTCTGGATCAGCAGCGCCTTGACCGGACCCTTGCCGTGCAGAGCCTTGGAATCGCCGGTGAGGATGCGGCCGATCTGCGACTGGTCGAGCGCGCGGATAGCTGGGTCGATGGCGTCGTGGCCTTCGATGATGGATTCGTTGAAGTGCCACAGCGCGTAATTGTTGAAGAAGGCGCCGCCGCCTTCATATTGCCAGGCGCCGGTTACCGCGGGAATGCAGTTGGCGGCATGCATCTGCGCCGCGCCGTTGCGCGAGCGGGTGAAGCCGTAGCCGAGCCGGAAGAAGGTCCGCTTGGTCTCGCCGACCAGTTTGGCAAAAGCCTCGATCTCCGCCACCGGCACGCCTGAAATCGCGGATGCCCATTCGGGGTTACGCGTCTTCAGATGCGCCTCGAGCTCATCAGGGCAATCGGTGTACTTGTCCATATAGGCGCGATCTGCATAGCCGTCGCGGAACAGGACGTGCATCACGCCGCAGGCGAACGCGCCGTCGGTGCCGGGCCGCAGGATGATCTTGATATCCGCCTGCTTCATGGTCTCGTTGTCGTAGATATCGACCGCCGCGATCTTGGCGCCGCGCTCCTTCCGGGCACGGGCGGCGTGCGTCATCACGTTGACCTGGGTGTTGACGGGGTTGGTGCCCCAGATCACCACCAGATCGGACAGCGCCATCTCGCGCGGATCGACGCCGGCGATCTTGCCGGTGCCGATCGCGAACCCGATGCGGCCGACATTGGCGCAGATGGTCTGATAGAACCGCGAATATTTCTTCACATGGGTGAGGCGGTTGAGGCCGTCGCGCATCACCAGCCCCATCGTGCCGGCGTAATAATAGGGCCAGATTGACTCCGCGCCGAATTCGCGCTCGGCCCGGTTGAAGCGATCCGCAATCTCGTCCAGCGCCTCGTCCCAGCTGATCCGCGCGAATTGGCCGGAGCCCTTCGGCCCGGTGCGGCGCATGGGATAGGTCACCCGATCGGGATGATGGATACGCTCGGCATAACGGGCGACCTTGGCGCAGACCACGCCGGCCGTATAGGTCTGCTTTTTCGAACCGCGGACACGACCGATGCTGCGTCCCTCGACCACCTCAATGTCGAGCGCACAGGCCGACGGGCAATCATGCGGACAGGTCGAATGGCGGATTTCGATCTTGGCGTGCTGGTTCATGTCCAATTTGGTAACACCAAAATACCTGTCAGCCGAGGGTATTTATCCGGCAACGCCCATGCGATTTGCTCAGACCGCGTGCGCAGCCGGTTCCTGCCGCGACCGCGAAGAGCGGCCCCGCCACACCGAAAACCGCCCGATATTCCAGGCGCCATCGGCTTTGTGAGGCGTCGACAGTCCGCCTCCCCTGCCGCTACAGTGCCAAGCAACAAGAACGACATCAGGGAGGTGGGTGTGACGGCCCGACAATTCATGCTGGCGCTGGCCGCCGGCCTGCTCAGCGCATGCTCCGCAGCACCGTCCCTGGCGCAGGACTATCCCAGCCATTCGGTCCGGATCGTCGTGCCCTTCGGCGCCGGCGGGCCGGCCGATGTGGCCGCCCGGCAGATCGGCAATGCGCTCCAGGAGAGTTTTGGCCAGCCCTTCGTGATCGAGAACCGCACCGGCGCCGGCGGCGTCATCGGCACGGTCGAAGCGGCGAAGTCGCCCGCCGACGGCTACACGCTGTTGATGATGTCCAACACGCAGACCGCGAACGAATCGCTGTTGACGCCGGACAAGCGCAAATACGAGCTGATGCGCGACCTCGCGCCGATCGCACCGGTGAACTCTTCCGATCTCGTCATCGTGGTGAACCCGCAAGTCGCAGCGAAGACGCTGCAGGAGTTCGTCGCCCTCGCCAAGTCGCAGCCGGGCAAATTGAACTACGCCTCCTCCGGCCAGGGCACGCCCTATCACATGGCCGGCGAGCTGTTCAAAGCGATGGCCGGCATCGATCTCGTCCATGTCCCCTACCGCAACAGTGGCGAGGCCCGCAGTGGCGTGATCGGCGGGCAGGTGCAGATGATGATCGACGCGGTGCCGGCGATGGCGCCGAACATCGGCGAGAACCAGGTCCGCGCGCTCGCGACCACCGGCAAGCAGCGCTCAGCCGTGCTGCCGAACGTGCCGACAGCGATCGAGGCGGGCGTATCTGGCTATGAAGCCACGATCTGGCTCGGCCTAATGGCTCCGGCCGGCACGCCGAAACCCGTAATCGACAAGCTCAATGCCGCCGTGAACGCAATGGTGAAGCGGCCCGACATCGTCAAACTCTGGACTGCGCAGGGCGCGGTGCCCATGTCGATGACGCCGGAGGAATTCGACAAGTTCCTGCGCGGCGACATCGAGAAATGGGCGGACGTGGTCAAGAAGTTCGACAAGTCCTGAGGCCGTAGCGCGACAATGCCGACCATTCAATTCCAGCTCAACGGCACGGCGGCGGCCGTGGATGCCGATCCGGATCAGACATTGCTCGATGTGCTGCGCGGCCGGCTCGGCGTCACAAGTCCGCATTTCGGCTGCGGGGCCGGCGAGTGCGGCGCCTGCCATGTCATGGTCGGTGATCGCGCGATGGCCTCCTGCGACATGCCGATGTGGTCGGTCGCCAACAAGGAGGTCGTCACGGTGGAAGGCCTCGGCACCGCGGAGCAACCGCATCCGCTGCAACGCGCCTTTATCTCTGAGCAGGCGATGCAATGCGGCTATTGCGTATCGGGAATCCTGATCAGCGCGGCGGCGCTGCTGAAGCGCAATCCGTCGCCGACGGAGGCGGAGGTGAGAACCGCGCTTGATCGCAATCTGTGCCGCTGCGGATCGCACAACCGCATGGTCCGCGCCGTGTTGCGGGCGGCCGCGGAGATGGCGACATCATGAGTGCGCCGTCCCCTGCCCCGACACTGCCGGTTAGCCTTGCGGCCAATCCAAAGCTGTCATCCTGGGTGAAGCTCGTCGGCGACGGCCGTGTGGCGATCTCGCCCGGCAAGGTCGAGATCGGCCAGGGCATCGTCACGGCCCTGGCACAGATCGCAGCCGACGAGCTCGACGTCGATATTGGCCGCATCGAGATGATCCGCGCCTCCACGGCGGCAAGCCCGAACGAGGGCGTCACCTCGGGCAGCCTTTCGATCCAGCAGTCCGGCCGCGCGCTGCGCCACGCCTGTGCCGAGGTGCGCCAGCGCTTCCTCGCCGCGGCATCCGAACGTCTCGGTGTCGATGCGTCGCTGCTCGATATCCAGGACGGCACGATCTCGGGCCCCGGAAATGTCAGGACCAGCTATTGGGAGTTGGCCGGCGACGTTTCGCTCGACCACGACGCCATTGCGGGCGCGACGGCGAAGATTGTCGCCAAGCGCACTGTGGCCGGACATTCGGTCCAGCGCGTCGACATTCCCGACAAGGTGTTGGCACGGCCGCGCTTTATCCATGACTGTCCGCTGCCGGACCTGCTGCACGGACGCGTGCTGCGGCCGGACATCTCGGGCGCCAGGCTGATCGCGCTCGACGAGACGGCGACGCGAGCCGTTCCCGGCCTCGTCGCAATCGTCCGCGACGGCGGCTTTTCCGGCGTGGTTGCCGACAGCGAGGT
>NZ_JADPJF010000039.1:106790-107264 GCF_023073295.1 Bradyrhizobium sp. 23
GCGCTGAAAGCCTTGCGCAAGGGGGCGACATGGTCGGCCGGCGAGCCGCTGCCGGATGAAAATGATCTGGCCGGGTTCTTGAAGAGCCAGCCGGTCGAGACTGATGTCATCGACAGCAGGACCACTGCGGCAACGATAAAGGAGGCTGCTCGCACCCTCCGCCGGCAATACATCCGTCCCTACATCGCGCACGCTTCGATCGCACCGTCCTGTGCGATGGCCCGATGGGACGGCGATCGTGTCCATGTCTGGACCCACAGCCAGGGCGTCTACCTGCTGCGCGCCGACCTCGCGATCGTGCTCAAGCTGCCGGCAGAAAACATCGTGGTCGAGCACATAGAAGGCGCGGGCTGCTACGGACATAATGCCGCCGACGACGTCGCGCTGGATGCCGTGCTGCTGGCGAAGGCTGCCGGCGGCCGTCCGGTGCGGGTGCAATGGTCGCGCCACGACGAGATGGCCCACGCACCGTTC
>NZ_JADPJF010000039.1:107338-164312 GCF_023073295.1 Bradyrhizobium sp. 23
GGCGATGGCGATCGAGATCGAGGCCGATCTCGATGCGGACAACGAGATCGTCGGTTGGCGCCACGCGATCTGGAGCAACGGTCACGCGGCGCGGCCGGGGCGCGCGGCGCAGCCCGCGCTGCTCGCCGCAACCGAGATCACGAACCCCTACCCGCGCTTGATCTCGACCAATCCGCCCCCAGCCAATGGCGGCGGCGGCGACCGCAACTCCGTTCCGCTCTACGACCTCAAGGCCTGGACGGTCACGAGCCACCGGCTGCTGACCATGCCGGTGCGGACCTCGGCGCTGCGCACACTCGGCGGACAAGGCAATGTGTTCGCCATCGAGTCCCTGCTCGACGAGGTCGCCGCCCTGCGCGGCGAAGACCCGATCGCGTTCCGCTTGCGCCATCTGCGCGACGAACGCGCGAAGGACGTCATCCGGGCGGCGGCACGACGCGCGCAGTGGAAACCGGAGAAGCAGGCCGGCATCGGTCATGGCGTGGGCTTCGCCCGCTACAAGAATACGGGGGCCTATTGCGCCGCCATTGCGGAGGTCGAAGGCACTGAAGACATCCGCGTCAAGCGGCTGACGCTGGCGGTCGATGTCGGCGAGGCCATCAACCCGGACGGCGTCATCAACCAGATCGAGGGCGGCGCGATCCAGGCGACGAGCTGGGTGCTGAAGGAGCGCGTCCGCTTCGACCGCACGCGCGTCACATCGACGTCCTGGATCGACTATCCGATCCTCACCTTCAGCGAGGTGCCAATGGTGGATGTCGAGATCGTGCAGCGGCCTGAGATCGAGCCCGTCGGCGCCGGCGAGGCCGCCCACGGCCCGGTGACGGCCGCGATCGCAAATGCCGTTTACGATTGCCTCGGCGTGCGCGTGCGCGACCTGCCGATCACCCGCGACAAGATCATTGCAGCCATGGAGCTGGCATGGTGACGACACTGAGCATTTTGAGCGGAGGCGCGGCGCAAGGCCTGGTGCGCGGCCTCAGCGATCCCTTCAAGACGCAGACCGGCTTCGGCATCGACGGCGAGTTCGGCGCGGTCGGCATCATGGCCGACAAGCTGCGCGCGGGGACGGCGGCCGATCTGGTGATCCTGACGCAGGCGCTGCTTGCAAAGCTTGCCGAAGAGCAGCTCGTCAGTCCCGCCTCGATCTCGGATGTCGGGCGAGTCGAAACCGCGCTGGCGGTCCGCAGCCGCGATCCCAGGGTGACAGTGAAGACTGAAGCCGATCTGCGCGAAGTACTGCGCAGCGCCGATGCGATCTACGTCCCGGACACGAAAGCCTCGACCGCCGGACAGCATGTCGCAAAGGTCCTGGATCAGCTCGGCATCGCCTACGAGGTCGCCTCGCACCTCAAGATCTTTTCCAACGGCGCGACCGCGATGCGGGAGCTTGCGGCATCCAGCGCCGCGCATCCGATCGGCTGCACGCAGGCCACCGAAATCATCGCGACCGACGGCATCGCACTGTCAGGAGCGCTGCCGCCGGGCTGCGAGCTCGTGACGATGTACACGGCCGGCGTGACCACGCGGGCCGCACATCCGCGAGAGGCGGCCGCGCTGATCGCGTTGCTGACCGGCGCAGACCGCAAGGATCTGCGCCAGCGCGCAGGCTTTACCGGCTAGATAACCGCCCTATGTGTGCAACTGGGTGAGGCCGGTCGGCGGCCCGTCGACGGCGGTCCAGCCACCATCCACAAACAGCGTGCTGCCGCTGACATAGCTCGCGGCGTCCGAGGCGAGATAGGCGACGGCGGTCGCGACCTCGTCGGCGCTGCTCCAGCGGTTGAACACGGTGTGGCCGGCATAGAGATTGTAGATGTCGGGACGCTGCTTGAACGGGCCGGTCAGCGCGGTCTCGGCGATGCTCGGCGCGATCGCGTTAACGCGCACGCCGGAGCGTCCAACCTCGGAAGCAAAGCCCTTCACCAGCAGGCCGATCGCCGCCTTGGTCGAGCCGTAGACGCCGAGGCCCGGCTCGATCGTCACCGCCCGCACTGAGGAGCAGGCAATGATGCTGCCGCCCTTCTGCTCGACCATGATGCGGCCGAAGGCCTGGAAGAACCAGACCGTGCCCTTGATATTGAGGTTGAGGACGCGGTCGAGATCCTCCTCGGTGTAATCGAGGATGGTCTTGCGGATGTTGAGCCCGGGCGTCGTCACCGCGATGTCGAGCCGCGAAAATTTCTGCATCACGGTCTTGGCCAGCGCGTTGACGTCGGCCGCGCACGCGGCGTCACACGCAGCCGCTTCGGCCCAGCCGCCCTTCTCACGAATGCCGGCGGCAGTTGCTTCGGCGGCGTCAATCGCGCGATCGGCGCAGACGACACGGGCGCCGAGCCCGGCCAGCGCCTCGGCGGACGACTTGCCGATGCCGGAGGCGGCGCCGAGCACCACGGCCGTCTTGCCGGTGAGATCGAAGAGCTTGCGATAGTCGGTCACGGTTAGATTCTCCTGTATTGCTGCTATCCCTTGTAGCCCATCAGCAGGCGGGGCAGCCACAGCGAGAAGGCGGGGACGTAGGTCACGAACATCAGAGCTGCGATCAGGGCGGCGTAGAACGGCAGGATGGTGCGCATCACCGCGCCCACCGAGATGCCGCCGATGGCGCAGCCCACGAACTGCGTCGTCCCGACCGGCGGGGTGTTCAGCCCGAGCGCGCAGTTGATCAGCATCAACATACCGAACTGCACCGGATCCATGCCCGCCTTCATCGCGATCGGCAGGAAGATCGGCGTGCAGATCAGGATGGTCGCTGCCATGTCCATGAACGTGCCCAGCACGAACAGGATGACGTTGATGAGCAGGAAGATGACCCAGGGCTGCGTCGAGACCTTGCTCATCATCTCGCCGGCGAAGTCGGCGACCTCATAAAGCCCCATCAAATACTGGAACATGGTGGACACGCCGATCAGCAGCAGCACCACGCCCGTGGTCTTCACCGCCTTGGATGCAGCGCGCAGGAAGTTCGGCAAGGTCATGGTGCGGTAGATGAAGAACGTCAGCAGGATCGTATAGGTGACCGCGACGGCTGCGGATTCGGTTGCCGTGAACACGCCGGACAGGATGCCCGCCAGGATGATCCCGACGATCAGAAGGCCGGGCAGAGCGGCTGCGAGCGAGCGAAAAACCGCGGGCCAGCCCGGGAACTTGCCGGCCGGATAGCCGCGCTTCACCGCGACCGCGTAAGCGGCGACCAGCATGCACACCATCAGCACCAGGGCCGGCAGGAGCCCGGCGGCGATCAGCGCGCCGATCGAAACCTTGCCGCCGGCGGCGAGCGCATAGATGATCATGTTGTGGCTGGTCGGCATCA
This sequence comes from Bradyrhizobium sp. 23, assembly GCF_023073295.1. NCBI lineage: Bacteria > Pseudomonadati > Pseudomonadota > Alphaproteobacteria > Hyphomicrobiales > Nitrobacteraceae > Bradyrhizobium > Bradyrhizobium sp. 23. The sequence goes on from NZ_JADPJF010000039.1 coordinate 110,652, forward strand.
GCGCTCCGACCAGCGAGGCATGGGTGGTGACGTTGACCGCGTAGTCGGTGTCGAAACCTTCCTTCTTCATCATGGGGATCATCACCGCCCCCATCGCCGACACGTCGGCCACGGGCGAGCCGGACACGCCGCCGAACAGGGTGCAGGCGACCACGTTCGACATGCCGAGCCCGCCGCGGATGTGTCCGACGAGATTCTTGGCGAGCTGCACGATCTTGTCGGCGACGCCGCCATGCAGCATCAGCTCACCGCTGAAGACGAAGAACGGGATGGCGAGGAAGGAGAAGATGTTCATCCCCGACATCATCTGCTGGAAGATGACGGCGACCGGCAGGCCTTCGTAGAGGATGGTGCAAATCGCCGAGAGGCCGATCGCGAAGGCGACGGGCACGCCGAGAACCAGGAAGCCGAAGAAAGTGGCGCCGAGGATGATCAGTTCCATGAGGGGACGACCTCTTCGCCGCGCAGGAGGGCGATGATGTGCTCGATTGAAAAGGAGACGATCAGGACGCCGGAGGCGATCAGCGGGACGTAACGGATGACCTCGGGCAGGCCCAGATTGGGGATCTTCACGGTTCCGACCGACGCTCCGAGGATCCAGCCGTTATAGGCCATCGCGACGCCGAACCCGGCCACCAGGACGTGGATGACAAGCTCGATCTTCTCCCGCGCGCGATCCGGCAGCATCACCAGCAAACTGTCCATGCCGATATGCCCGGCATCGCGCACGCCGACGGCGGCGCCGATCAACGTGACATACAGGATAAGAACCAACGCAAGGTTCTCCGTCCAGGTCGGGCTGGAATTGAGCACGTAGCGTCCGAACACCTGGTAGAAGACGATGGTGACGATGACGAGCAGCCCGGTCACCGACAGATACATCCCTAGCCTAGCGACGGGAGCATTGATCCGGGACAGCAAGCCGGTGGACGGGCGTCCGGCTACGTCCAGTTCGTGGTCTGCGACGTGAGGGTCTGTCATCCAAGTCTCCTTGCAAGTCTCCTTGCGCGCGTCCAATGCGTCGGTCCGCCGTCGCCAGTCGGCAACGCCGGACCGACGCTATGGCCTTACTTCGTGTCCTGGATACGCTTGACGAGGCTCTTCAGCTTCTCGTCACCCGCGAACTTGTCGTACACCGGCTTCATCGCGTCGACGAACTCCGCCTTGTTGGCGATCGTCACGACTTGAACGCCGGCCGCTTCGACCGTCTTGCGGGACGCCTGCTCGCGTTCGTCCCAGAGCTTGCGCATGACGGGCACCGATTCCTTGGCCGCCTTGCGGACCATCGCCTGGTCCTCCTTGCTCAGCGTGTCCCAGACCGTCTTGGACATCACGAGAACTTCGGGCGCCAGGGAGTGCTCGGTGACGTTGTAGAACTTGGCGGCCTCGAAGTGGCGCGAGGACTCGTAAGAGGGCCAGTTGTTCTCGGCAGCGTCCACCAGACCGGTCTTGAGAGCGGTATAGACCTCGCCATAGGGCATCGGGGTCGGATTGGCCCCGAGGCTCTGGATCATGCCGACCCACAGGTCGGATTGCTGGACGCGAATTTTCAGACCCTTGACGTCCGCGAGCGACTTGATCGGTGCCTTGACGGTGTAGATGGACCGGGCGCCGCTGTCGTAATAGGCGAGGCCGATCAGGCCTGCGGGCGCCATGGCCGCCAGGATCTCGTCGCCGATCGGGCCGTCAAGTACGGTGCGCATGTGCTGCGTGTCCCGGAAGATGAAGGGCAGGCACAACGCGATAGTTTCGGGCACGAAGTTGTTCAAGGGCGATGCGTTGATCCGCATCATGTCGAGGGCGCCGATCTTGAGCTGCTCGATGGTGTCCTTCTCGGAGCCCAGCGCACCGTTGGGAAACACCTTCACGCCGAGCTTGCCGCCGCTCGCCGCGGCGAGCTGCTTGCCCATGAACTTGACGGCCTCGACGGTCGGATAATCGGCGGGGTGGATGTCGGCGGAACGGAAATCGCGTGCGGTCGCCAAGGGGGTTGAGACCGCCAGCAGAGCGGCTGCGACGATGCCGGTGAGTATCTTCATCTGGGCTTCCTCCTGAGGTGATTATGTTCGTTGGGCGGATGCTGCGGGCCGCCTTGGGTCGCTCCACTTCCGGTGTGAAGTCAAGCGCCATTGTCGTCCGTAGGGCGCGCGGCATTCTCTGTCCAAGCCAAATCCGGCATCGATCAATGCTAGAGTTGCATCGATGGATCAGACCGGCTTTGGGCAGACAGCCGGCTCATCGTCCAGTTTTTCCGAAATCATCTGCCGTCGGCCACGGGAAGCGTTCATGCGCGTTGCTTGACGCCGCCGGTGCGGCCCCCTCAAGATGCTGCGAAGCAAAACGACCATCCCGAGGAATGCCCATGCCGCGGAAGCTGATCGACATCTCCGTGCCGCTCAGAAACGACGTGACGGCGGACCCGCCGGGCAATCACCCGACGATCCAGTACATCGATCACCAGCAGGGCCTGCCGCGGATGCTGCAGTTCTTCGAGGGCCTCACGGCGCAGGACCTGCCGGACGGCCAGGGCTGGGCCGTCGAGCAGGTCTCGCTGTCGACCCATAACGGCACGCATCTCGATGCGCCCTGGCACTTCCATCCGACCATGAATCGCGGCGAGCGGTCATGGACGATCGACGAGGTCCCGCTGGAATGGTGTTTTCAGCCCGGCGTGAAGCTCGACTTCCGGCATCTGCCCGACGGCTACGTGGCGAGCGCCGACGACGTCGAGAAGGAGTTGAGGCGGATCGGGCATGCGCTGTCGTCGCTGGAGATCGTCGTCGTCAACACCGGCGCCGGCGCCAGGTTCGGCCAAGCCGATTATGTCAGCTCAGGCTGCGGCATGGGCTACGAGGCCACCATGTATCTGCTCGAACGCGGCGTGCGGCTGACCGGCACCGACGGCTGGAGCTGGGACGCACCGTTCGTCCACACCGCGAAGAAATATGCCGAAACGAAAGATGCCGGCCTGATCTGGGAGGGCCACAAGGCGGGGCGGCACATCGGCTATTGCCACCTCGAGAAGCTGCACAATCTCGACCAGCTGCCTTCGACCGGGTTCACCGTCTCGTGCTTTCCGGTGAAGATCGAGCGGGCCTCCGCGGGCTGGACCCGCGCCGTCGCGATCATCGACAGCTAGCTGTCGAGCCCGCTCTCGGCGAGTTCGCGCAAGGCATTAATGTCGAGCACGACGATGGCGCCGTGCTCGAGGCGAACCCAGTTGCGGCCCGCCCAGGCGCGCAATTGCTTGTTGATGCTCTCGCGCGTCATCCCCACCATCTCGCTGATCTCCTGCTGCGTGATGGCGAGCGTGCCGCTGCCGGAGTCGAACTTGCGCTCTTCGGTGAGGCCGAGCAGCGCGCTCGCAAGCCGGCCCGGCAGATTTTGCAGGATCACCTGCTCGACCTGCTGACTGGTCCAGCGCAGGCGCGCGCAGAGCAGCTCGATGAATTTCATTGCGAGCGCCGGCTGGCTCTTCACGAACGGCAGGAAGTCCCGGCGATCGATGATGTAGAGCTCGCAATTGGTGTTGGCGGTCGCATCGGCCGACCTGGGGGCGCCGTCGAGCACCGCGATCTCGCCGAAGATCTCTCCGGGACCGATCAGATTGAGAATGGCGTTACGGCCGTCGGGCGACGACGAGGAAATCTTCACCGTCCCTGTGATCACCGCGAACAGATTGTTGCCGGGATCGCCCTTGGCGGCGATCGTCGCGCCGCGCTTCACCGTGGTGTGCTTGGCGTAACGGCAGAGCTGATCCAGCGCCTCCGGCTCCAGATCCGCAAAGATCGGGTGCTTGCGCAGGACCGATAATTTATTCCCCGCCGCTTGTCGGGGGTCGTCGCCGGTCTTGTCCTGAGGCACGCCACTGGGCTCCTAAGACTGCGAGGCACTGGGGTCCCTGCGTAGTCAGTGTAGCCCAGTTTTTCAACCGGAAAGCATGCGCCCTATTTGAGGCAAACGCGGCGAAAATGCCGCGGTCAGGCGTGAAGCCGGCAGCCGAAGGATGAGCCAATGCGTCCCAGTCGATGCAGAGTTGCAAGTGCGGCACGCCACCTTGCGTTGAGGCGCTACCAAGCGTCCCGAACTTGCACGGCATAGCCCGCCCCGCGGGCGCCGCAGGATGGGACGGTGATCTCAGAAGCTTCGACGCTTGACGTCCGACTCGGGCCGGCCTGCACTGGTTTGCCGGTCTGCCCAGACCAGAGCCCCGGCGAAGGTGACAAAGATTGCCACGACAATGGTGCTCATAAGCAACGCGTCAGCCGGCATGATGCTCTCCCCTGTGGTTTTGAGCATTATTCGGGGCACCCGGCCGAATGCATTGATCCCGATCAAAATCGAGCCGCGCTGCGTCGGAATCAGGCTGCGGCCAAGGCCTCGACCTTCGCCGGATCGAGCAGGCTGATCCCGCCATGAATGATCTCGATCACGCCGTGGCGCTCCAGCTTGGTGAAGGTGCGGCTGACGGTCTCGATGGTCAGGCCGAGGTAGTCGGCGATGTCCTGGCGGCTCATTGGAAGCGGAACCGTGTCCAACGCCCGCTTCAGGGAGACCAGCCGCTCGCGCCAGCCGAGCAGAAAGGCCGCAACCTTTTCGTCCGCCGAACGGCGGCCGAGCAGGACCATGTGGTCCCGGGCCTGGCTCAGCTCGCGAATCGCCAGCTCGTTGATCCGCCTGAGGAGATGCGGCCGGTCCTCGATGAAACGGCCGAAGGGTGACTTCGCGAACTGGCATACGGTCACCGCGCCGATCGCATCGGCCGAAAAATTGTGCCTGCCAGAAATATTCATCCCCAGGAAATCGCCGGGCAAGGCAAAGCCCACGATCTGCCGGCGGCCGTCGGGCAGCAGCTTGTACAGCCGCATGACGCCCTCGAGGAGATTGTAGAACGAGGTCGTGATGTCCTCCTCGGAGAACACAGTCTCGCCTGAGGAAAAATGGACGCGCCGACCGAGATGCTCGAATTCCCGAAGCTCGGCCGCATCCAAAGACGAACAGACCGCTGATGCGCGGACGGCGCAATCGCTGCAGAGCTGCCAGTTCGGCTCAATCGTGACTACGGGCTTCATCGACCGCTCCAAGCGCCGGCTGCCCATCAGGCCCATCCCGCCGCGCAGCTGCATTTTACTGCAGTGCGCCAAAGCCGGTTGACCCAGATCAATTTTGGAGGGAATTCCCGCCCTATTCTTCTCCCAGACTTAAACGGGGTCACTTTACATGCTGCAAGGAATGCTGCGTCACGGGTTGATCGGGTTGCTTCTGATGACGCCTGTCCTGGCTGCCCCGACCGCCGAACAACGCGGCAAGGCCTTTGCGCGAGCCCATTGCGCGCGCTGCCACGCGATCGACCGTGCGTCAGTCCGCTCAAGATCGCACCGCCGCTGCGGGCCCTGCACCAGCGCTATCCCATCGAGAGCCTTGGGGAGGCGCTGGCTGAGGGCATCAACACCGGCCACGCCGACATGCCGGCCTTCGAGCTCAGTCCGGACCAGATCCACGATCTCCTGTCCTACCTCAAGACCCTGAAATAGCCGGCGTCACACCGCCTGCACCGTCCAGCCGATCAGCTCCTTCGCGATGCGCGTGAAGGCCGTATCGAACGCTGCGACCGCCGTGGCCGGCACAATCTTGTCGAGTTTTTCGCTGGTCTCGACGAGACGCGAGGCGATCACCTTGCCGTTCTTGTCGACGATCCGCGCCGACAGCCCGATCTCGACCCGCGTCTCCCCCTCGGTGGCAATGCGGAAGCGCCTGATGTCGATCAGCAGCTGATAGTCCGCCTGCCCGAGATCGGCCGTGCGCAACGGCGCGTGGGCGATGTCGTAGTTCTCGAAACTGTCGATCAGACGCGCCTGTATCAGCTTGGGAATGCTGTCGGCCCAGAGGAAGTCCGCAAAGCCCGGATTATCGCCGCCCGGCGCGAACAGCATGCGCTGGGTCTGGAGCATGGCGACCGCTGTCGGCTCGGGGATGGCCAGTGACGCCGAGAGCGTCTTGCCGCCCGGACCGAGGTTCTGCGGCGTGCGCAGATCATAGGTGACTTTCTGCGCCGGCGTTCCGCCGCCGGTCATCTTCTCCAGGCCCGCCAAAATGCCGTCGATCTTGCCGGTGTTGCGCGCAAGCCCGTCTGAGAAGGTCTTGAGATTGGCGATGGTGTCCTTCAGCGGGCCCGAATTGTCCTCCAGCACGGTGTCGACCCGCCGCAGTGCATCGCGCGCGGCCTGCGTCATGCTCTGGCCCGCACCGGCCTCGGCAATCAAGGTCGGGGGCTCGCCGGATTTAGTGACGATGACGCCTCCCTCCAGCGTCACCACCGGCACGCCGGTCAGCCCCTGGAAATCGAGCCCGACCCTGCTGTCGGCACGCACCGGCGTGGTTGAAGCAACCGAGATCGTCGCATTGACGAAACGTGGATTATCCGGCGCAAGCCCGAGCTGGGTGACCTCGCCGACGCGGATGCCGTTGAACAGCACGCCGGCGCCGACCAGAAGACCGGGCACCGGGCCCTGGAATTGCACGTGATAGCTCGTGCGCGGCCCGATGCCGCCGGTGTTGTTCAGCCAGTAGACGAAGCCGAACACCGCGAGGATCGCGGCCAGGACGAAACTGCCGATCAGCACGTAGGGAGCGCGGGTTTCCATGTCTCATCTCATCTCGTGTTGCAGCATCTGCGAGCGCTTGCCGTGGAAATAGGCGCGCACCCAGGGATGCTCGGATTGCAGCAGTTCGCGCATCGGACCGATCGCCACGATCTTGCCGTCGGCGAGCGCGGCGACCCGATCGCAGACCGTTGTCAGGCTCGCCAGATCATGGGTGACCATGAACACGGTGAGGCCGAGGGTTTTTTGCAGGGTCCCGATCAGCGCGTCGAAATCGCCCGCCGCGATCGGATCGAGGCCCGAGGTCGGCTCGTCCAGGAACAGGATCGGCGGATCAAGCGCGAGCGCGCGCGCCAGCGCCACGCGCTTGGTCATGCCGCCGGATAGCTCCGCCGGATATTTATCGGCGTCCTGCGCCTGCAGCCCGACCATTTCGAGCTTGGCGATCGCGATCTCGTCCATCAGCTCCTGCGACAGGACGAGATTTTCACGGAGCGGAAACTGGATGTTCTGCCGGACCGTCAGCGAAGAGAACAGCGCGCCCTGCTGGAACAGGATGCCCCAGGTCGTGGCCGCGCCTTCGGTGCCGCCGCCGATTGGCCGTCCCGTAACCTCGATGGTCCCGCCTTGGCGCGGGATGAGGCCGATGATGGTTCGCATCAGCACCGACTTGCCGCCACCGGACGCCCCCACGAGCCCGAGGATCTCACCCCGGCGTACGTCGAGCGTCAGATGATCGAGCACGGTCTGCCGGCCGAAGCCGACCACGAGGTCGCGGACGCGGATCGCGAACTGCTCTTGCGATTCGCCCATGATCACATTCCGATCGAGGCGAAGAAGATCGCGAACAGGCCGTCGAGCACGATCACCAGGAAGATCGACTTGACCACCGACGTCGTGGTCTGTCGTCCCAGCGACTCGGCGCTCCCCTTCACGCGCAAGCCCTCGCTGCAGGCGACTACTCCAATCACCAGCGCCATGAACGGCGCCTTCAGGATGCCCACCTCGAAATGGGTGACCGAGATCGCCTCGTGCAGCCGCGCGATGTAGATCGCCGGCGCCATACCGCCGTAGAACTGCGCGACCAGGCCGCCGCCATAGAGTGCGGCAATCGATCCGATGAAAGCAAGGATTGGCAGCGCAATCACCAGGGCCGCAACCCGCGGCAGAATCAGAACATGGACGGGATCGAGTCCCATGGTCGAGAGCGCATCGATCTCCTCGCGCATCTTCATCGAGCCGAGCTCGGCGGTGTAGGCGCTTCCCGAGCGCCCGGCGACCATGATGGCGACGATCAGCACGCCAAGCTCGCGCAGCACCAGGATGCCGACCATGTCGACGGTGTAGGACTCCGCGCCGAACCTGCGGAAATGGAAAAATCCCTGCTGGGCGATGATGGCGCCGATCAGGAAGGTGATCAGCACAACGATGGGGATGGCCTGCCAGCCTATGCGGTAGAGCTGATAGATCAGCGATGTCAGTCGCAGCGAGCGCGGCCGGCGCAGCACGCCGATCAGGGCCATGAACAGCGCGCCCAGCATTTGAAGAAAGATCGTGATGTCTTCGCGCGCGCCGACCGTTGACTTGCCGAGATCGTTCAGCCCCAGCAGAACAGGGTTGGGTGCAGGCGCCGGCGGCGGGGTGTGGCGGTTGACCTGGCGCACCTCGTCCATCAGGCCACTGAAATGGTCGGCGACACCGACAAATTCGGCCGGTCGACCGGATGATGAGGCCCTGCGCGATAGCTTTTCCAGGACCCAGGCGCCGAGCGTGTCGAGCGCACTGACGCCCGACAAGTCCAGCGTCACGGCTCTGGATCGATCGACGTCCGCCCCGACCGACCGGGACAACGTCTCCAGCATCGACACGTTCGCGGCAATCCACGGCCCTTCCGGGCACAATTTCAGCTCTTCGCCGGAGGGCCTCGCCAGCAACAGCGGTTCGGAGTTCACGATTCCACCTCATCGGGACAACCGGGGCCCGTTCAGCCGGCAGTTCTAGGCCAGCATGGGGCGGCCGGCTTGACCTGTCTCAAGGCCAGCTGTAGCGGCGCACTCAGAGCTTCAGCCTGACATCGCAGATATCCGGCTCGGTCGGATCCGGCTTCACATCGAAGCCGAGCTGGCGACACATCTCCAGCATCGTGGTGTTCTCCCTGAGAACATCACCGGAGATCGCTTTGAGGCCCTCCGATCTCGCGTAGTCGATGATCAGCTGCATCAGGGCCCATCCCAGCCCCCTGCCCTTGAGATCGGACCGCAGCAGGATCGCATATTCACCGCTCTCGTAGACCGAGTCCGAATGGAGTCGGACCACGCCGACCATCTCACCGGTCGCCTCGTCGAATGCGATAAAGGCCATCGCGCGCGCATAGTCGAGCTGGGTCAGGCGCGCGATGAACTCGTGGGTGAACTCCTTCATCGGCGCGAAGAAACGCAGACGAAGGTCGTACGCCGTGACATGACGCAGGAATGCGTGGATGGTCGGCTCGTCCTCCGGACGCAGGGGCCGCGCGAAGATCCGCCAGTCCTCCTTGAGCTTGAGGTGGCGCTCCCATTGCGACGGATAGGCCCGAACCGCGAAGTTGGCGGCGCCGGAGCCGGCAAACTTCCGTTGCGGCGGCCCGACCGCGACGCGGGCATCGACCGCGGTCACGCCGGTTTCATCCGCCAGCAGCGGATTGACGTCGAATTCGCGGATCTCGGGAATGTCGGCGGCCATCTGCGCCAGCTTGACCAGGACCATGGCGACGGCGTCGGGCTTCACCGCCGGCACGTCCCGGTAAGCGCGAAGCAGCCGGGACACGCGCGTGCGGTCGATCAGGTCGCGGGCCAGTTGCAGATCGAGCGGCGGAAGCGCAAGCGCCTTGTCGTTGATGATCTCGACCGCGGTCCCGCCGCGGCCGAACACAACGACCGTGCCGAAGGTCGGATCGTCGGCGAGGCCCAGAATCAACTCGCGCGCCTTCGCCTTCACCACCATCGCCTGCACGATGACGCCCTCGATGCGAGCTTCGGGACGCAGCTTTCTCGCCCGAGCGATAATGTCGGTGGCAGCGGTGCGCACCGCCTCAGGCATGGTGAGATTGAGCACGACGCCGCCGACATCGGATTTGTGGACGATGTCGCGCGACATGATTTTCAGCACGACGGTGCCGCCTTGCGCGAAGATTTCTTCCGCGTAGGCCACCGCCTGCTCGACATCGGCCGCCGCGTATGTGGGCACCATCGCGATATCGTAGGCTTCGAGCAGGTGCTTGATCTCGACGGGTTCGAGCCATTGGCGGCCGTCCGCGATGGCAGCAGCTACGATCTGTCTTGCGGCACGTGCGTCCGGCACGAACGTGTCGGGCATTGCGGGTGGGACCTGGCTCAGTTCCTCCACGACTTCGCGGTGCCTCACGAGGTACATGAAGCCGCGCACGGCGTCATCCTCGGTCGGATAGTTCGGGATGCCGGCGCCGGACAGTGTTTCGATGATGTTCTGGTCTGCTCCGATCCACGAGGCGAGCACGGGCTTGGCCCAACTGCGGTGCTTCTCGCGATATGCCTTGACTCGTTCGGTCACCATCGTTGCGATATCGGCAGCCGAGGCGATCGCGGTCTGCACGTTGAGGACGAGGACCGCATCGTTGTCGGGATCGGCAAGCAACACGTCGAGCGCCGCCGCATAGCGCGACGCATCGGCGTCGCCCACGATGTCGACGGGATTTGCGCCGGACCAGGTCGGCGGCAGCACCTCGTCGAGTTTCTTGCGCGCGTCCGCCGAGATGGTCGCCGGAATGCCGCCGAGCTCGACCAATCGGTCAATAGCGAGAACACCGATGCCGCCGCCATTGGTCAGGATGGCGAGGCGCTTTCCCGCCGGCGACTCGACGCGGCCGAGCGTCTCGGCGCAATCGAACAGCTCGCGCAGATCAGAGACCCGCAGGACACCCGCGCGGCGGAACGCCGCGTCGTAGACGGCGTCGGCGCCCGCAAGCGCACCGGTATGGGTGGCAGCCGCCCTCGCGCCCTGCGCCATTCGCCCGGACTTCACCACGACGACGGGCTTCACGCGCGCCGCAGCGCGCGCGGCCGACATGAACTTGCGCGCGTCCTTGATAGCTTCGATGTAGAGCAGAATCGCGCGGGTCTTGTGATCCATCGCGAAATGGTCGAGCAGATCGGCAAGATCGACGTCGATTTGATCGCCGATCGAGACGATGCCGGAGAAGCCGACGCCGCGCTGCGCGGCCCAATCGACCATGCCGGCCGCGATCGCCCCCGATTGCGAGATCAGCGCGAGATTCCCGGGCCCCGGCATGTGCGCGGCAAAACTCGCGTTGAGGCTCACGCCGGGCATCATAATGCCCAAGCAGTTCGGCCCGATCAGCCGCATGCCGTATTTGCGGGCCGCAGTGACGGCGGCCTCGTGCAGGGACCCCGGTCCGTGGCCGAGCCCGGCCGAGACGATCAGGGCACCCGCCGAGCCGCGCCGCCCGGCTTGATCGACAATGCCGGGAACCGCGCGCGCCGGCGCGGTGATGATCACAAGCTCGGGCAAGAACGGCAATTGATCGAGGCTGTCCACGGCCGCGACGCCGCCGATCTCGGCATGGCGCGGATTGACGAGGCCGAACTGTCCCGTGAATCCGGCCTTCCGGATGTTCTCCAGAACGGCGCGTCCAACGGAGACCGGGCGGGCGCTCGCACCGACGAGCGCGACCGAACGCGGCGACAGCAGTTTCTTCAGACGATAGGTTGACATGAAAGCAAATGCGCCCGGTCGGTGGCGGTTCCGATGGTTGACGATCAGGCCGATAAACTGGACCGCCTAGTACGAGAGCATAACCCAGCACGGTGGTTCGCCAATGACGGTCTTTGTCACGCCGCCCCAAACGATCTCGTTCAGGCGCGAATGATGGTAGGCGCCCATCACGATCGCATCGATGGCATGGGAATTCGCCCAGCTTCCGAGCACCTTGCCAATCGAGCTGCCGTTGCCCTTCGCGGTTTCGAACGAGGCGTAGACCCCGTGTTCCCTCAAATGATCGACCAGAGCCGTGCCGGATTGCACGATCGCGTCGGACTTGTCGTCCGCCACGGTCACCACGCGGACCAGGGCTGCTGCCTGAAGGATAGGCAGCGCATCGCCGACCGCCCGCGCCGCACGCGCCGAGTGATCCCAGGCGATCATGACGTTCTCGAATTCCGGTCGCAGTTCGTCCACATGCTGCTCCGGGCAAAGCAGCACTGGCCGCCCGGATTCGAACAGGAGCGTCTCGATGATGTGCTCGGTTCGGCTGTCGTGCGGCTTCACGGGGAGCAGCGTGAGATCGCTGAAGCGTCCGTGTTCGGCCAGGACTGACGCGATCTGGTCTGCCGGCACCTTGGCCGACCGGCTTTGGGCGCGAATGCCGGTGCGGGAGGTTGCGCGGGTGAACGCATCCAGGAGATGCTGACTGTCGCCCGCCCCAAGCGAGCCGTTTGCCTCGGCCGCATCGGGGAGCATCACCTTCGGCCGCACGAAGGCATCCTCCTCGAGTGCAACCGCGGTGATCCTGGCGCCGAGGTCGGCGGCAACGGCCACGCATTTCTCGATCGCCGCAAGGGCCGGGCCGCGTGGCTGGCCGACGAGCGGCAGAAAGACGTCCTTGATGGGCATCGGGATTCTCCTCAGGCGCCAGAATAGGCCGGCTTTGGTCGGGACGCTTGATCCTCGTCAAGCCCGGGAACTGCGACCGCTCGGAAGGAGACAGGCGTTGACTGAAGCCAAGGACTGGCCGCGATCTGCTTCTATGGATTACCCTGTTCGCCCGCGAGCCGCCTTCCGACGCATCTGGACGTACCAGCTGAATGACAGACGATTCTGCGACCCAGGACCGGATCTTTGCGGCGCTCACCGATTCCGCGGGTCATCCGAACGTGAGGCGGATCGATACGCACGCAGCTTCGGTCTTTCTTGAAGGCAGACGCGCTCTGAAGATCAAGCGCGCCGTGCAATTTCCATTCCTCGATTACTCCACGCTCGAGAAGCGCAAGGCGGCGTGTGAGGAGGAGATCAGGATCAACCGGCCGCTGGCGCCGCAGATCTATCACCGCGTCGTGGCGATCACGGAAGAGCCCGATGGATCGGTGAAGGTGGACGGAAGCGGCCGGCCGATCGAGTATGCGGTCGACATGTTGCGCTTCGACGAAAGCCGGACGCTGGATCATCTGGCCAAGGCCGGAGCGCTGGATGACACTTTTGCCTCGGCTGTCGCCGACGCGATCGCGGCTTCGCATGCGCAGGCTGTTCGCGCCGACGGCTACGCATGGGTTTCCTCCATCCCCGGCCTGATCGATGGCAACAGCAATGGCCTGCGGACCGGCAATCATTTCGAAGCCGAAGAGATCGCAGAGCTCGGCAGAGACTCGCAAGCAATGTTCCTCCGCCTCCGGCCTTTGGTCGAAGAGCGCGGCCGTCAAGGCTTCGTGCGCCGGTGCCATGGCGACCTGCATCTTGCGAACATCGTGTCGATCGACGAGCGGCCGGTGCTGTTCGACGCGATCGAGTTCGACGCCCGGATGGCAACCACCGACGTGGTCTACGATCTCGCATTCGGATTGATGGACCTATTGCACCACGATCAGCCACGCGCGGCCAATATCGTGCTGAACCGCTATCTCGCCGCGACTCCGGTCGAAAATCTCGACGCGCTCTCCGCACTGCCGCTGTTCATGTCCGTCCGGGCGGCGATCCGCGCCCAAGTCGCGCTGGCACGGCTGAAGCCGCCGCATTCCGGTGATCCCAGTATTCTCGACGGTGCACGGCGCTATTTTGGCCTCGCCCGCGCGCTGATCCAGCCGCCCGCTCCCCGACTGATTGCAATCGGCGGATTGTCAGGCACCGGAAAGACGATTTTGGCACGCGCGCTCGCGCCGGACGTTGCGCCGCAGCCGGGCGCCGTCGTGCTGCGCAGCGACCTCGTCCGCAAGCAGATGTTAGGGGTCGAGGAAACGGACCGGCTGCCGGCATCCGCATACACACCCGAGGTCACGTCCCGCGTCTACGACACGTTGGCTCAGCACGCCGGGCGGGTGCTGGCGCAAGGCCATTCAGCGATCATCGACGGCGTGTTCGCCCGTGAGGACGAACGAGACGCGGTTGCCGCACTGGCGCGCGAGCGCAACGTGCCGCTGAGCGGCCTATTTCTGGTTGCAGACCTCCCGACCCGGCAGGCGCGGATCGGGGGCCGCCGGGGCGACGCATCCGACGCCACGCAAGAGGTTGCCGCGTTGCAAGAGCACTATAATATCGGCCATGTCGGTTGGGCGACCATCGATGCATCCGGGACGCAAGAGCAGACGCTCCAGAACTGCCGGGACGCGATCGCCGAGAGCAAGTAAGGCAATCTGCAAATGGCGCGACCCAGCACGAGTTCGACGGCCGCGCGCGTCAAGCCTGCGGCGAGGCGCAATGCCCTGCCTGGCCGCCTCAGCCCCGGCATGGTCTGCGACACGGCGTTCCGGATCATCGCCCGCCGTCACCTCGCCGCCGTTCGCGCCCAGCATGACGGCACCTGCCGCGGCGATCCCGAGGCACTGCACCAGATCCGGATTGCACTGACGCATCTGCGCACCGCCATCCGCTTCTTCTCGCCGATGGTCGATGACGCCCTTCGCCCGGAGGTCTGGACCGAACTGAAATGGCTGAATAGCCAGCTCGGCGTGGTACGGGACCTCGACGTGGCGATCGAACGGGTCATCGCCGAAAGTGGCGGCGAGTTGACCGTGATTGCCGAGCTCCAGCACTGGGATGAGAAGCGCGCCGAGAGCCATCGCCAGTTGGCGCGCGCGCTGCAATCCGCGCGGTATCGCCATCTCGTCGAGCAGACGTCAGCCTGGATCGAGAGCGGCCCCTGGTCGACCCGGCGCAGCAAGGAAGCTATCAGGCTACGCCGGTGCACGCTCGCCGACCACGCAACAGCGAAACTCACGGAATGGGAAAAGACGCTGCTCAAGAAAGCGCGAAAATTGCGCGAGCTCGACGTCGAGAAACGGCACAAGCTGCGGCTTCTCAACAAGCGGCTGACCTATTCGATCGAGTCGCTCGAGGACCTGTTCGCAGACGAGTCGCTGACAAAGCAGCAGTCGATCCTCAAGCAATTGCGCAAGGCGCAAAAGTCCCTCGGACGATTGAATGACGATGCGCGAGGGCAAACCTTGGCGGCGTCATTGAACGAGGCCGTTCCCGAGGCGGGCATTCGCTTCCTCAACCGCAAGCGCGAAAAGAAACTGTTGCGGACCGCCTCGCGCGCCTACCGGAAACTCGACAAGGCCAAGCCGTTCCGCTCCGCCGACCTTGCGCCGAATGCGGAGCCTGAGGATTAGACACTCTCGCCAAGACGAGTTGGGCCAGCCGTCGGCTCAGCGCGGAATGACGGCGGTGGCTTCGATTTCGACGCGCGCCGCCTTCTCGACGAGCCGGACGACCTGAACCAGCGCCATCGCCGGGTAGTGCGCGCCGAAGATCGCGCGGTAGGCCTTGCCGAGCTCTTTCAGGTTCGTCAGGTACTCGTCCATGTCGACGACGTACCAGGTCAGGCGCACCAGATGCTCGGGCTGCGCGCCGGCCTCCGCAAGGATCGCGGCGATGTTGCCTAGGGTTTGGCGCACCTGCGCGACAAAACCCTCCGCGAGACGCTCCTCGTCATCCCAGCCGATGACGCCGCCAGTGACGACGATGCGTCCCTCGGCGGCCATGCCGTTGGCATAGCCTTTCGGTACCGGCCAACCGGACGGCTGGAGCACCTGCGCCCTGGAGCGGGTTTTATCCTCGGCTGTTGTCGGCAGCACCGCGAGGTGCGGGCCTTTCGGCGTGGTCACTGACAATTTTCTATCCTTCTATTCCGCCGCGACGCCGGAGGACGGCACCGCGGTCTGCGCCAGTTGCCGCAGGGCAAAGCGCTTTAGTTTGCCGGTCTCGGTCTTCGGTAGTTGCGTCACGAACTCGATCGCGCGCGGATATTTGTATGGCGCGATCTCGCGTTTGACATGCTCCTGCAACGCAGCCACGAGCTCGGCATCCGGCGTTACGCCCGGCGCGGCAACGACATAGGCCTTCACGATCATGCCGCGCGCCTCGTCTGGCGCGCCGACGACCCCGCATTCGACGACCGAGGGATGCGTGAGCAGCGCCGCCTCGACGTCCGTGCCTGCGATGTTGTAGCCGGCCGACACGATCATGTCGTCCGAGCGCGACTGATACCAGAAATAGCCGTCGCTATCCATCAGATAGGTGTCGCCCGTGATGTTCCAGCCGTTCTGGACGTATTTGCGCTGCCGCTCGTCGGCGAGATAGCGGCATCCGGTCGGCCCGCGGACCGCGAGCCGTCCCATCGTGCCCGGCGGCAAATCATTGCCGGAATCGTCGACGATCTTCGCTTCATACCCCGGCACCGGCTTGCCCGTCGCACCGGGGCGGATCTCGTCCTCGGTCGCGCTGATGAAGATGTGCAGCAGCTCGGTCGAGCCGATGCCGTCCATCAGCTTGATGCCGGTCGCCTTTAGCCAGGCATCGAATGTCGGCTTGGGCAGCGTCTCGCCGGCGGACACGCATTTGCGAAGCGAGGAAATATCGCGGCCCGGAAGCTTGCCAATCATCGCCCGGTACGCGGTCGGCGCGGTGAAACAGACCGTGGTCTTGTACTGCTCGATCGCATTCAGAATGTCGTCGGGCGCCGTCTTCTCCAGAACGACAAAGGAGGCGCCGATGTGCATCGGAAACAGCACGCCGCCGAAGCCGAACGTGAAGGCGAGCGGTGCAGAGCCGACGAAGCGATCCTTCTGCTCCGCCCGCAGGATGTTGCGCGCATAACCATCGCAGACCGCCAGCATGTCACGGTGGAAATGCATGGTGCCCTTGGGATCGCCGGTCGTGCCCGACGTGAACGCGATCAGGCAGACGTCGTCGGATGCAGTATCGACGGCTTTGAACTCCGGACTTGCATCCCCCATCAGCGCCTCGAGCGAGTCGCCACTGGCGGTGCCCCAATAGACCACGCGCTTGAGGCTGGGGGCTGCGGCTTTCGCTTTCTCCATTTCCTCGGCGAGCTTGCCATCGCAGAGCGCGAGTGTGATCTCCGCCTTCTGGATCGGATAGGACAGCTCCTTGGCGCGCAACAGCGGCATCGTCGCCACCACAATGCCTCCGGCCTTGATCACCGCCAGATAGGTCGCGACCATCATCGGATTGTTGGCCGAGCGAAGCAGCACGCGCCCGCCGGTGACGAGACCAAGCTTGCCGACCAGCACATTGGCGATGCGGTTCACGAGCGTTTGCAGCTCACGATAGGTGTAGCTGACGGCGGGGCTGATCACGCAGGCAGCGTCGCCATGTCCCTGCTCGACCCAGCGGTCTAGGAAATAGCTGACGCAGTTCAGGCGGGGCGGATATTGCAGTTCCGGTCGTGTGAAGATGAATTCCGGCCAGAGCTCGCGTGGCGGAAGATGCTGCCGCGCGAACGCATCGACATGGGCTGTCGCGGCATTGTCGTCATGCGAGCCCGAGATTTGAACCTTGGCGGCGTTGGCCATCGCACGCTCCTTTCAGCATGGAAAGCACCCGGCAGCACTCACTCGGAAACATTTTAGGCTTAAAGCAATTTCGCGCAATAGCGGATTTTGGGCATCCCGTGCTTTTTCCGGCGGCAACGGGATTGGTGGTGCCTCAGCCGCGGACCTACGCCCGGCGGCGAGCGGCCGATTTCTGCGCCGATGCCTTGGTCTTGGCGAGCAGCCGCATCAATTCGCGCACATCCTTCGGCGTCAGATCGGCGAAGAGATCGGCGATCCAAGTCTCGTGTTCCGCGGCCATTCTGCGAAACTCGGCGCGACCGAGTTTAGTCAGCCGGATGACCTGGACGCGGCGGTCGGTCTCCGACGTGCGGCGGTCGAGATGACCGGATTCCACGAGGCGCTCGACCAGACCGGTGACGTTGCCGTTCGAGACCATCATGCGCTTGGAGACGTCGGACAGCGTCATGCCGTCGGGTGCCTTGTCGAGCTGCGCCATCAGGTCGAAACGGGGCAATGTGACGTCGAAGCGCTGCCGCAACCGGCCACGAACCTCGCCCTCGATCAGGGTCGTGCAGGTCAAGAGGCGCAGCCACAGCCGAAGCTCTTCGGCGTGATCCTCCGGAGTTTCGACGGCCTTGGTCTCGGAATCGAGCATGTTGATGCAGTCACTCACGGCCGGCATTGGCGCCCGGCACGGATCCCCACGTTTTGAGCTTCAAATAAATCGACGCCGGCTGCAAGCGTAAAGCCGCAACAATCAACCCCATGCCGATTTCTTTAGGCTTCAAATAATTGGCGCGCCACTTGCATGCACCGCTGCCCGCCGGATGACGACGCTTTGAGCTCGCTTGCCGCGGCAGCAATCATCGGCATAAACTTGGATTGGAGTAGCGGCTTGCAGCGCAAGTCCTGTTGTCACGGGGGACAGATCATGAAGACGCAAATGACGTTGGCCGCAGCCGCCTTGCTGCTTGGCACCGCGGTGAGTCCTTCCCTCGCCCAGGAGAAGATCAAGCTGGGGGTGATCGTGACCCTGTCGGGACCCGCCGCTGCACTCGGCCAACAGGTTCGCGACGGCTTTGCGCTCGGGGTCAAGGATCTCGGCGGCAAGATGGGCGGCCGCGAAGTCGAGGTCGTAGTGGTCGACGACGAATTGAAGCCGGACGCAGCGGTCACCAAGGTCAAGGGGCTTCTGGAGCGCGACAAGGTCGACTTCGTGGTCGGCCCGATCTTCTCCAACATCCTTCAGGCGATCCACCGGCCGGTGACGGAATCGAAAACCTTCCTGATCAGCCCCAATGCCGGCCCATCCACTTTTGCCGGCAAGGATTGCAACCCGTTCTTCTATGTGACCTCGTATCAGAACGATCAGGTGCACGAAATCCTCGGCAAGGTCGCGCAGGATCGCGGCTACAAGCGCATGTATCTGATGGTGCCGAATTATCAGGCCGGCAAGGACTCGGTCGCCGGCTTCAAGCTCGACTACAAGGGTGAGATCGTCGAGGAATCCTACATGCCGCTCAACACGCTGGACTTCCAGCCGGAGCTTTCCAAGATTTCATCGCAGAAACCGGATGCGCTCTTCACGTTCATGCCCGGCGGCCTCGGGGTCAATCTCGTCAAGCAATACAAGCAGGCCGGCCTCGCCGACACCATTCCGGTGCTCTCGGCTTTCACGGTGGATGAATCGACCTTACCGGCGCAGCAGGACGCGGCGGTCGGCATGTTCGGCGGCGCGAACTGGGCGCCCAATCTCGACAATCCCCAGAACAAGAAGTTCGTCGCCGCCTACGAGGCCGCCTATAACGGCGTGCCCGGCACCTACGCCTTCCAGGCGTATGATGCCGCGATGCTGATCGACAGCGCCGTCAAAGCCGTGAAGGGCGATCTCTCCAACAAGGATGCGGTCGCGGCCGCTCTGAAAAAGGCCGACTTCACCTCGCTGCGCGGCGCCTTCAAGTTCAACACCAATGGTTATCCGATCCAGGATTTCTACCTGACCAAGGTCGCCAAGCGCGCGGACGGCAAGTTCCAGACCGAGATCGTTCAGAAGGTCTTTGAGAATTACGGCGACCGCTACGCCAAGGACTGCAAGGCGGCGAACTAAGCCGCACGTCGCGTTGAGGGAGGATCACAATGAAGAGCGAAATCACCGGCATTACACGGGCCAATGAGGGTATCCAGGGCATCTCCTGGAACATTCTTGGCCAGACCTATGTGCCGAAGAGCAACACGGAGCACAGCTTCTCCTGGCATGCGACGCTGCCACCGGGCACGTTCGTGCCGCCGCACATCCATCCCGACCAGGATGAATATCTCTACATGCTGGAGGGCAAGCTCGATTTCATGCTCGGCAATTCCGAGTCGCAGGCGACCGCGGGCGACCTGATCCGGCTCGGCATGGGTGTGCCGCACGGCATCTTCAACAAATCGGGGCAGACCGCGAAGGTGCTGTTCTGGGTGTCACCGACCCGCAAGCTGTTCGACCTGTTCTGGGGCCTCCACAACATGAAGGAACAGAAGCCCGAGGACGTGGTGGCGATGGCCGCCGAGTTCAACATCCACTTCCTGCCGCCACCTCCCGGCGGCTAGCAGGGCATCTTAAGCCCGCACCGCCGCAAGTCCCGGCACTGCGGCGAAGCCAGCCTTGGTGGCATAGCCGCGCACGATCGCCTCGCGCTGGGAATAGCTCAGCACGTTGTCGACATTGTCGAAACCATCAGGCGCGAGCTGCTCGACGGCGTCGATGACGCCCTCGGGACCGCCACGCCTGTTGGAGCGGACGATATCCGCGGTCATCGGCAGGCGCTTCTTCTCGTATTCAAGCAATGCCTGGCGCGGATGCTCGGCGCGCACCAGTGCGTCGGCGAGGCAGCGCGCATCGAGGATCGCCTGCGAGGCGCCATTTGAGCCGACCGGATACATCGGATGCGCGGCATCGCCGAGCAGCGTAACTCTGCCCGACGACCAATAGGGCAACGGATCGCGGTCGCAGGTCGGATATTCGTAGAACTCGGGCGTGGCCGAGATCAGGCTCTTCACGTCGACGTAGGGCACCGAGAAGCGCGCCACATGCGGCATCAGCTCCTCGCGCCGGCCCGGCCGCGACCAGTCTTCCTTCCGCGGCGGCGGGGCATTGCCCTCGCCGACCTTCACCAGCACCGCCCAGTTGGTGAGACGGCTCGCCGGGCTCGATCCCTCCGCGATTGGATAGATCACCACCTTGGCGTTGAGGCCACCGGCCACGATCATCGATTTGCCGGTAAGGAACAGTGGCCAATCCCGCGCACCGCGCCACAGCATCAGGCCGTTCCAGCATGGCGGCCCCTCGCTCGGGAAGAGCGTGTCACGGACCCGCGAATGGATGCCGTCGGCACCAATTAGAATGTCGCCGCGCGCGGTATGGATGTGCGCGCCTGAGCGGTCGAAGAAGTAAGCGGTGACGCCGCTCTCGTCCTGCGTGAAGGCACCGAGGCGGCAGCCAGTGTGGATGGCCTCCGGCCCGAGCCGCTCCTCGACAGCCCGATGGATGACGCCCTGAAGTCGACCGCGGTGGATCGAGAATTGCGGCACATCGTGGCCGGCGTCGATGCCGCGGGCCTCGCGCCAGACTTCCTGGCCGTGACGGTTGAGGTAATAGAGCTGGTCGGTGCGGATCGCGACATCGTCAAGCTGCTGGAGCAGACCAAGGCCTGCCAGCTCGCGCATGGCATGCGGCAGCGTGTTGATGCCGACGCCAAGCTCGCGGATGGTGTCGGACTGCTCGAAGATCTCGCAAGCGAGGCCCCGCGAGCGCAGCATCAACGCGGTGGTGAGACCACCGATACCGCCACCGACGATAATCGCCTTCATCGCCCTCACTCCACTCGGTACACACCAGGCAACGCGGCCAAATTCGCACGGGCGGTCACTCCGCCGCAAGCGGCTTCGTCGCCTCCGCCTTGAGCTCGGCCCGGGTCTTGGGCTTAGCCTTAATTCTCAGCTCCTCGAGATCCTGCCGGTCGCGCACGCTGTTGCGGAAAATCTGATCTTTTCCGGGAAGATATTGCGGCGGGCAGAACGCGTCGTCCGCCCCGTACCAGGCCGCCGCCCGCATGGTGAAGAAGGGATCGACCAGATGCGGCCGCCCGAGCGCGACCAGGTCCGCCCGGCCGGCAGCCAGGATGGTGTTGGCCTGGTCCGCCGTCGTGATGTTGCCGACGCACATGGTGGCCACGCGCGCCTCATTGCGGACCTGGTCGGAAAACGGGGTCTGGAACATGCGCCCATAGATCGGCTGCGCATCGCGCACGGTCTGCCCGGTCGAGACGTCGACGAGATCGACGCCGGCTTCGGCAAAAGCCCGCGCGATCGCCACCGCGTCGTCGCCGCCGATGCCACCCTCGGCCCAATCGGTCGCGGAAATGCGCACCGACATCGGCTTGTGCGACGGCCATACGGCCCGCAGCGCCTCGAAGATCTCGAGCGGGAAGCGCAGGCGGTTTTCGAGCGAGCCGCCATACTCATCCGTGCGGGTGTTCGTCAGCGGCGAGATGAAGCTCGCAAGCAGATAGCCGTGGGCGCAGTGCAATTCGAGCATGTCGAAGCCGCAGCGTTCGCCGCGCTCGGCCGCCGCGACGAAAGCATCTCTCACTACGTTCATGCCGGCCCGATCGAGCTCACGCGGAATCTGACTGTCGGGGAAATAGGGCAGCGGCGATGCCGAATACACCTCCCAGCCGCCCTCCTCGAGCGGACGGTCCATGCCGTCCCACATCAGCTTGGTCGCACCCTTACGCCCGGCGTGCCCCAATTGCAGGCAGATTTTTGCGGCTGAATTCGCATGGACGAAATCAACAATGCGCCGCCAGAATGCCTCCTGCTCGTCATTCCACAGTCCTGTGCAGCCGGGCGTGATGCGGGCGTCGCGGGCAACGCAGGTCATCTCCGTGAAGATCAGACCGGCGCCACCGATCGCACGCGATCCGTAATGCACCAGGTGGAAATCGGTCGGCACGCCCTCTTTCGCCGAATACATGCACATCGGCGACACCACGGCGCGATTGGCTATCTCCATCTCGCGCAGCCGGAATGGCTGGAACAGCGGCACCATCGGCTTCTCGGTGTCAACTTCGAAACCGCTGTTGCGAACCTGCCTGGCAAACGACTTATCGACTTCAGCCACGAAGTCGGGAGCGCGGAGTTTCAGATTGTCATAGGTGATCGCCTTCGAGCGCGTCATCACGCCAAAGGCGAACTGCACGGGATCGAAATCCCAGAATCGGTCGACATGCTCGAACCAGACCAGCGAGACGTCAGCGGCGTGCTGCGTCTTCTCGACCTCTTCGCGGCGGCCGTGCTCGTAGACGTCCAGCGCCGCCTTGATGCTGGGCGCCTTGTCCATTGCGTCGGCCAGCGCGATCGCGTCTTCCATTGCGAGCTTGGTGCCTGAGCCAATCGAGAAATGCGCGCTCGCCTTGGCGTCGCCGAGCAGAACCATGTTGTCCTTGACCCAGCGCTTGCTGCGGATCATCGGAAAGTTGCGCCACGTCGAGCGGTTGGTGAGCAGTTGGTGACCGTCGAGGAACCAGCCGAAGATCTCCGCCATTCGCGTAGCCGACTGGGTCTCGTTCAGCCCTGTCAGCCCGGCGCGTTCGAACGTCTCCGGATCGGTCTCGAAAATCCAGGTCGAGTGCCCGGCTTCATATTGATAGGCATGGGCGATGAACGGCCCCCACTCCGTCTCCTGGAAGATAAACGTGAAGGCATCCAGCGGCCTGGTCGAGCCCATCCAGGCGAATTTGTTGGCGCGCAGATCGACCTCCGGCGCGAAATGATCGACGTATTTGTCGCGAAAGCGGCTGTTGATGCCGTCCGCGACCAGGATCAGATCGGCGTCGGCGAAGCGGGATTCGTCCTCGACGTCCGCTTCGAAATTCAGGACGACCCCCAGTTCGCGCGCGCGCGCCTGGAGGATCAGGAGCAGCTTCTGCCGCGAGCAGCCACAAAAGCCGTTGCCACCGACCCGATGGACCGTTCCCCGGAAGTGAACGGCGATGTCATCCCAGTAGGCGAATTCCTGGGTGATGCGGCGATAGCTGGGAAGATCGTGCTTCTCGAAATTATCAAGCGTGGCGTCCGAGAACACCACGCCGAAGCCGAAGGTGTCGTGGGCGCGGTTGCGCTCGTATACCGCGATCTCGGCGCTCGGCCGCTGCTTCTTCAGGAGGATTGCAGCGTAGAGACCCGCAGGTCCGCCACCGATGATCGCGACTTTCATGGGAGCCTCGCCAATTCAACCCGGCGAAACTATTTTAAGCCTAAAATAATCTCGCGCAAGTCCCCATTGCAGCAGGCTGCCGGCAAAGCCCGGCTTAGTCGCCCCTGAAGACCGGCTTGACCTTGTTGGCGAAAGCCTCGAAGGCCCGTTCGAAATCGGCCGTCGTCATGCACAGCGCCTGAGCAATAGCTTCCGCCTCGATCGCCTCCTCCACCGACATCGCCCATTCCATGGCCAGCATCCGCTTGGTCATGGTGTTGGCAAAGGTCGGGCCCTCCGCGATTTGCTTGGCGAGCAGTTGAGCCTGCGGCAGCACCTGCTCCGGGGTGACGAGGCGGCTGAAGAAGCCCCAGCGCTCGCCCTCCTCCGCGGTCATGAACCGGCCGGTGTAGAGCAACTCGGAAGCGCGGGACTGTCCGATGATCCGCGGCAGGATCGCGCAGGCGCCCATGTCACAACCTGCAAGGCCCACCTTGTTGAAGAGGAATGCGACCTTGGCCCCGCTCGCCGCTAGCCGCATGTCCGATGCCATGGCGATGATCGCGCCCGCGCCGGCGCAGATGCCTTCAACAGCGGCAACGATCGGCTGCGGACAGGCCCGCATCGCTTTGACGAGATCGCCGGTCATCCGCGTAAACGCCGTCAGCCCCTTGGTGTCCATCTTCACGAGCGGCCCGATGATCTCGAACACATCGCCGCCGGACGAGAAATTGGCGCCAGCGCCGGTCATGACGATGGACTTGACCGCATCGTCGAACGCGCAGGCGCGAAAGAAATCGGTCAGTTCGCGATAGCTATCGAAGGTCAGCGGATTCTTTCGTTCCGGACGATTGAGTGTCACGGTTGCAACACCATCGACGACGGCCAGCAGGAAGTGCTGCGGCGAATAGTCCGCAAGCGGTAAGGTCACGGGATTGGCTGGTCTGCTCATACGATCTCCTTGGCTTCCTTGCTCCGCACCTTTGCCATGCGCGCTAAATCTCACCACCGGCAACAGCGATTGCCTGCCCGGTGATTGCGCCGGCGCCCTCGCCGCACAGCCAGAGCACGGCATCCGCGACCTCGCGAGGAGAGATCAATCGCCCTTGCGGATTATGTTTCGCGAGATCGGCAATGGCCTGCTCGCGGCTGCGCCCCGTCTTTTTCATGATGTTCTCGATGCTGCCGGCGACGAGATCGGTGTCGGTGAAACCGGGACACACCGCGTTGACGGTCACGTTGCTGCCGGCCATCTCGAGAGCGAGAGACCGCACGAGACCGACCACAGCGTGCTTGGCTGCGGTGTAAGCACTGACATAGGCGTATCCCTTGAGCCCCGCCGTGGACGCGATCGCGACGATACGACCATAGGGACGGTCCTTCATCCCGGGCAGCACAGCGCTGACAGCATGGACCACGCCCATGAAATTGACGTCCATCATGCGCGCGAACAGGGCGCTGTCGGATTTGGAGAACGGCGCGGACTCGGCGCTTCCCGCGTTGGCGATCAGGATATCGATCGGCTTCCGCGCGCTCGCTTCAGCGATGGCGACTTTCATTGAGGTTTCGTCCGAGACGTCGGCGACGGCCTCAAAATGCGCTGCCCCTGCGCTGACAGCCTCTTCAAGCGTCGCAGCGTTCCGCCCAAGGACGGTCACCGTGGCACCGGCCTCGACGAGCGCTGCTGCGATGGCGCGACCGATGCCGCGACCGCCACCGGTCACCAGCGCGTGCGGCGAATGCGGTAATCCGGACATGCGCTGGCTTCCTTGCATTCTGCTGATCGCTCTTCCCGATATATTTTAACCTTCAAACTTTTGCAAACGAAGCTCGACGCGGCCCCTCGAACAGCCGCACGTCGAAGACCGGCCCGAAAATTGCTTTAAGTATAAAATTATCTCTTCCCATCCCTCACAGGCCTGTTAGCATCGAAGGGCCGAGCAAAAGGATGTCGCGTGTCGCAGCCTGCGCCAATGATAACAAAGGACGGCCGCTTCGCCTATGAAGCAGCGGGCGATCCGGGCGGGACACCTCTGATTTTCCTGCATGGCATCGGCGGTGCGGCACGGGCCTGGCGGCAGCAGCTTGCCACATTCGGTGACCGCTTCCACGCGATTGCATGGGACATGCCTGGCTATGGTGGGTCGGCATCGCTCCCCAGCGTCAGCATCGCTGCCTTGGCGGACGCGCTTCAGCGATTCATCGAGCAGCTTGGTGCTAGAAAGCCAATTCTGGTCGGGCATTCCATCGGCGGCATGATCGTCCAGAAATGGCTGGTGCAATCCGCGAAACCGGCGCGCGCGATCGTGCTGGCGCAGACCAGCCCGGCCTTCGGCAAGGCCGACGGCGATTGGCAGACATCGTTTATCGCCGCACGGCTGGGGCCGCTCGATCGCGGCGAAACGATGAAGTCGCTGGCTCCCTCGCTGGTGAAGGAACTGGTGGGCGACGATCCTGATCCCAGGGGAATGGAGCTTGCACGCGAGTGCATGGCAAGCGTGCCCGAGGCGAGCTATCGCGCCATGATGCTGGCGTTGATTGGCTTCGACCAACGCAGCACCCTCAAGGACATTTCCATCCCGACGCTGCTGCTGTCCGGCTCCAAGGACAACAACGCACCAGCCCCAATGATGGCGAAGACGGCGACCTACATTCCATCTGCCGAGTATGTCGAGTTGGCCGGTGTCGGCCATCTTGCAAACCTTGAGCGCCCCGATGCCTTTGACGAGGCCCTCGGCCGGTTCCTGAACTCCGTCGCGATCAACACGTAGGATGACTGCGCCATGACCATGCAAGTCAGCAAGACCATCGGCGCGACTGACAAGGTCGCGCTGGATGCACCGATCTTCGATCCCGTCGCATTCCGACTGAGCGAGGAGCAGGCCGGCATCATCGCGCGGGCGCGCGAGATCGGCCAGAGCGTGTTCGCCAGCCGTGCCGCGACTTACGATCGCGAGGCGATCTTCCCGTCGGAGAACTATCGCGACCTGCATCGCGTCGGCCTGCTCGGTATTGCCGTGCCCAAGAAGCATGGCGGGCTCGGAGCGAATTATCAAACCTACGCCCTCGCGGCAGCCGAAATCGGCCGCTATTGCGGCGCGACTGCGCTCACCTGGAACATGCATGTCTGCTCGACGCTGTGGTCGGGCCCGCTCGCCGACGATCTCGACATGGATGCAGAGACTCGCGCCGAGCACGAGCAGCGGCGCGCAGTCCACTACAAGCGCATCGTCGAGGATGGCGCGATCTATTCGCAGCCCTTCTCGGAGGGCGGTGCGGCAGCGGCAGGCGGCGTCGCTTTCGGCACGCAAGCACGGCCGATCGAGCGCGGCTGGATCGTCAACGGCAAGAAGATCTTTGCATCGCTCTCCGGCCATGCCGACTATTACGGTGTTCTCTGCACCGAGATCGAGGAAGGCGAGAAGGCTTCCCGCCGCAATACGCTTTACCTCGCCATTCCTGCAAAATCGGAAGGCGTTTCGGTCGTCGGCGACTGGGATCCGCTCGGCATGCGCGGAACGGTCTCGCGCACGCTGCTGTTCAAGGATGTGTTCGTGCCGGCAGATTCGGCGCTGATGCCGCGGGGTGTCTATTTCCAGGCCGCGATGCGCTGGCCGCACATGTTCCTGACGCTGTCGCCGACCTATATGGGCCTTGCTCAAGCCGCCTATGACTTCACCGTGCGATATCTGCGCGGCGAAGTACCGGGCATGCCGCCTGTCAAGCGCAGGATGTATCCGACCAAGCAGATTGCGGTCGCGCAGATGCAGATCAAGCTCGAGCAGATCAAGGCAATCTGGTTCCAGGCGGTCACCGAGGCGCGCGCCAACCCGAGCAAGGAGCAGGTGCTGCGCGCCTATGCCGCGCAATATTCGGTGATGGAGGGCGCCAATGAGCTCGCCGCGCTCGCGATCCGCACCTGCGGCGGTCAGGCTATGCTGCGCTCGCTGCCGCTCGAGCGGATCTATCGCGACAGCCGCTGCGGCTCGCTGATGCTGCCCTGGACAGCCGAGCTCTGCCTCGACCGGATCGGGCGCGAGGCACTGTACGAGGCCGGCGAAACGGACGACTGACGGTGGACCTCTGTAGTCTGATCGATCGCAACGCGGCGTTCGCGCCAGACAAGACAGCCATTGCCTTCGAAGGCGAACGGTTGAGCTATGCAGCGTTCGCTGCGCGGATCGAACGGACCGCGGCGACATTGAAGCAGGAGCTTGGCGTAGGCCGGGGCGACCGCGTTGCCATCCTCAGTCTGAACCGGCCGGACTATCTGGTTCTGCTCTATGCCTGCGCGCGGCTCGGCGCGATGCTGGTGCCCCTGAACTGGCGTCTGGCTGTCGCCGAGCAGCTTTTCATCCTCAATGATGCCGGCGCCAAGGTCCTGGTGCTCGAGCAGGCCTTTGAGGGAATTCTTGCCGAGCTCGAGGGCACTGCAATTGTCGGGCTCGATTTCGAGCCGCCTCACGGCACGACGTTCGAAAACCTGTTGGCTCGAAGCCGGGGCACCGGCCGCAACCCGCACACCGATCTCTCCTGCCCGCTCCTCATTGTCTACACATCGGGAACGACCGGACGACCGAAAGGCGCGGTGCTGCGCCAGGAGGCGTTGTTGTGGAACGGCGTCATGAGCCAACACATGCACAACATGACGTCTGACGACCATGTGCTGACTCTGCTGCCATTCTTCCACGTCGGTGGCCTCAACATCCAGACCACGGCGGCGCTCCAGCTAGGCGCGATGGTCACGGTTCACGCACGCTTCACGCCGGACACCGCGCTTGCAGCCATCGAACGGGAGCGGCCGACCTTGACCGTGATGGTGCCGGCGATCATCCAGGCCGTGAGCGAGCATCCCGCCTGGACCACGACCGACCTTTCATCACTCAAAGCCGTCGCGACCGGCTCGACCATCGTGCCGCCGCATCTGATCGACCGTTTCGTCGCGCGTGGCGTCCCGGTGCTCCAGGTCTACGGCTCGACGGAAACATGCCCCATTGCAGTCTACACCCGGCTTGGTGGCGATCTCTCGCGCGCGGGATCGACCGGGCTTGCCGGCCTGTGCTGCGAAGCGAAAGTGATTGATCAGGCCGGCAACGAGGTGCCGGCGGGCGCACCGGGCGAGATCGCGGTGCGCGGCCCGAACGTGTTCTTCGAATATTGGGGCAATGCGGACGCCACGCGCGATGCGCTGCACGACGGCTGGTATCGTACCGGCGATATCGGCCTGTGCGACGCGGATGGCTATTTCTGGGTGCGCGACCGCAAGAAGAACATGATCATTTCCGGCGGCGAGAACATCTATCCGGCGGAGGTCGAACGCGTCCTGCTCGAACATCCCGATGTCAGCGAATGCGCCGTGATCGGCCGGCCCGATCCACGTTGGGACGAGGTGCCCATCGCCTATGTGATCCCGCGATCCGGCTGTCGGCTCGAAGCAGACGCGTTGAAAGTGCATCTTCAGGCCCAACTCGCCCGCTACAAGGTGCCGCGCGACATCGTTTTCGTCACGGACCTGCCGCGCACCGCGTTGGGCAAGGTCCAGCATTTTCTGCTGAAGCAGCTTGATGCGCAGTCGCGCGCGCAAGGAGAAGCATCTTGAAGATTGCGGTTCTGGGTGGGGGAAACGGCTCTTTCGCGGCCGCGGGCGATTTTGCGCTGTCGGGACATGAGGTCCGGCTCTGGCGCCGCGACGCAGATCAAGTCGCAGCACATCGCGCCGCCGGCTCGCGCATCCTGGTGAAGGATCATAACGGCCGTCACGACGTGAAATTGGCGCTGGTGACGACCGGCATCGCCGAGGCCGTCAACGGCGTAGAGCTGATCCTGTGCCCCGCCCCCGCCTTCGCGCAGACTGATATCGCGCGCCTGCTTGCTCCACATCTGCGGGATGGACAGGTCGTGTTTCTGCCGCCGGCCACGTTCGGCTCGATGATCTTCGCCCAGGCTGCGCGGGATGCCGGCAACCACGCCAAGGCGTGCTTTGCCGAAACCGGGACCTTGCCCTGGCTGACCCGCAAGCACGGACCATTCGAGGTGGCGATCACCATCCGCGCCAAGCGACTGCCGGTCGGCGTTTTCCCGCTCGATCAGGCGCCGCGCGCACTTGAGGTGATCGGACAGGCTTTCCCCGGCGCGGTCGAGCCGTGCGGAGATGCTCTCTCCGGTGCGCTCATGAACGCAGGCCCGATTATCCATCCGCCGCTGATCGTGATGAATGCTGGCCCGATCGAGCATTTCGAGAAGTGGGACATCCACAAGGAAGGAACGCAAGCCGCGATTCGCCGTGTCACCGACGCGCTCGATGCCGAACGGATGGCCGTGCGTGAGGCGCTCGGGTATGGCGCGCCGCATTTTCCGCTCACCCATCACTATGCCAAGGAAGGCGAGATCTGGATGTATGGCCGCGGCTCGCACGACCGGCTGACCGATTCCGGCGACTGGCGCGAGCAGATCGTGCTGACTGAGCACCGCTACATGAGAGAGGATTTGCGGCTTGGGCTATCGCTGCTGGTCTCTGTCGCCGGCCTCGCGGGCGTGGCTACGCCGCTGGCCAAGGGATTTCTGGCCATCGGTGGCGCAATCTGCGGTGAGGATTTTACGCAAGGCGGCCGAACCCTCGAGACGCTGGGCCTCGGCAATCTCGACAAGGCCGCTTTGCAGACGCTTCTTCGCAAGGGATTTTGACCGATGACCAACCGAGCCACAATCGCCTGTCTCGGGGCCGGCCGCATGGGCCGCGGCATCGCCGTCGCGTTTGCATATGCCGGGCATATGGTCACGATGATCGACATCAAGGCCCGTTCAGCCGAAGATTTCGCCAGGCTCGAGGCAGATGCGCTCGGCGAAGTCAGCAAGACCTTTGCCAACCTGGCGAAGCTGGGGCTACTGACCGAGGCGGATGTCGATCCGCTGATCGCGCGGGTCTCGGTGGTGCCCGCCAGCCAGAGCGATGCGGCACTGTCCGATGCGGGAATAGTCTTCGAAGGCGTCCCCGAGATCGTCGAGCTGAAGCGGGACGTGCTGGGGGCGGCCTCAAAACAAGTCGGCCCCGATACGATCATCGCATCGACGACGTCGACCATCCTCGTCGACGATCTCTCAGGCGCGATCGTGAATCCTCGCCGCTTCCTCAATGTGCACTGGCTCAATCCGGCCTATCTGATTCCGCTGGTCGAGGTTTCGCCAGGCAAGGCCACCGATCCAGGCATCATCGAGGAGGTCAAGGCGCTACTCGAAGGCATCGGCAAGGTGCCGGTGGTCTGCGCAGCGTCTCCCGGCTTCATCGTCCCGCGCATCCAGGCGCTGGCAATGAACGAGGCCGCGCGCATGGTCGAAGAAGGCGTCGCCAGCGCCGAGGAGATCGACAAGGCGATCCGCTACGGTTTCGGCTTCCGCTACGCCGTGCTTGGGCTGCTCGAATTCATCGATTGGGGTGGCGGCGACATTTTGTACTACGCCAGCCGCTATCTCGAGGGCGCACTCGGCAGCGACCGCTATCGCGCACCGGACGTCATTAGCCGCAACATGCACGAAGGCCGGATCGGCCTGCGCACGGGCGCAGGCTTTCTCGATTATTCCGGCATGGACGTCGACGCCTATCGAGCAAAACGGCTTCAGGCCATGGTCGACCTGCTCCGGCACTTTGACCTGGCTCGCCCGCCTGTGCTCGATCGGACCTAGCCGAAGACGTTCTGAAGCACCCCTTCACGCACCACCGCGACGCCATCGAGCTCGATCGTCGTCCCCATTATCGGCAGATCGAAATGACCCGCCGTGTAGCGGCCAGCGAATTCGTTGGCACCGGTCGAGAACAGAAAGTTGCCGGAGACAGCGCGAATTTCGGTGCCGTTGGTGTCGCGCTGGTCATACATCGACAGCGCCTCGTAGCGCGCACCCGGATTCATGCCGAACCCGACATGCGAGACCGCATAGGCTTCCCGATCGCCCCAGGCGGCAAGATAGGCACGCATCATTGCGGCATCAGTGCCCTCGCCTTCCAGCTCGACGACATAATCGTCCTTCAGTGTCATCTTCACCGGCGAGGTCAGGTAACGCTTGAAGGTCAGGTTGATGTCGCCGGGCGCCATCACCAGCGTGCCGTTGATCGTTCCGCTCTTGGGGAAGCTGACGACGATGCCCCCTGGCCAATGCGCCAGCGTACCCGGCTTGTCCGTCCAGCCCCAAACGCCGACCGTGGACGCGCCGACCATATCGACGTCGAGCGCCGTGCCGGCTTTTGACGTCACCCGCATCCGCTTGGTCCCGCGCAGCATCTTCGCCGCCGCGCGAACGCGCTTCTCGAGCGCGGAATCCGGCACCATCCGCTCCAGCGCTTCGGGATGCTCGTTGGAGATCACCAGGATGCGCGCGCCGGCTTTGAGGATCTCGGGTGTCTCCACCGCATGCATCAGGCCCTCGATGGTGCAATCCACCACAAAGCCGGCCTGTTGAAGCGCCGTGATGACCGGGCCGAGCCGCTGGATCGCCTCGCTCGCCCCTGTCGAGCGAACCGGAACGATATTCCGGTTACGCGGGGTCGGCATGACCACGTGAAACGGTCGCGCGCCCAGGCGCAGCAGCGCGAGCTCCGCCAGGTGAACATTCAACGCACGTGACTGGGTTTCCGAGAGGATCGCCGCGGTATCGCCGGCCTTGACGGCGCATCGCTCAAAAATCTCGCAAAATGCGTCGATCCATTTTGCCTCAATGCGATCAGCCAGCATGGCCTACTCCCGTCTTTCTGTTTCTTCTTCGTCAGTTCATGCTTCGGGGAAACCCCGCAGCAGATACGCGCGCACTGCCCCCAGCAGACCATTGAGGATCAGGCCCAACAGCGAGATCGTGATCAGCGGCACGAACATGTCGACGGCCTGAAAGGTCCGGGCCGCCGTGACGAGCACATGTCCGAGCCCGTCGCTCGACGTGATCATCTCCGCCAGAAACACCACGATGCAGGAAATGACAAGGCCGATCCGGCAACCGGTCAGGATCGACGGCATCGCGGCCGGCAGCACCACTTTGAACAGGATCTGATAGCGCGGCGTTCCCGCCGCCATGGCCGACCAGATCAGCTTCTGCTCCACCGTTGAAGCGCCGTAATAAGTAGACAACAAAATGGGAAAGAGTGCATCCGCCGCGACCAGGGTGATCTTCGATCCATGACCGAAGCCGAGCAGCAGCAGCAATGCTGGATACAGCGCGACCTTGGGCAACGGCGCGAGCACGCGCACGATCGGCCGGACCACGGCGTTGATAGCCGGACTGGCGGCGGCCGCGATGCCGAAGCTGACACCGAGCACGACCGCAATCGCGAAGCCGGCAAACAACCGGATCAGGGTCGCCGCGATCTCCTGCTGAAACGACCATGTCACGAGTTGCTGCAGCAACCTGCCGAAGACATATCCCGGCGGCGGCAGCAACACCGCAGGCGCAAAGCCAAATGACACAAGGCCCTGCCACAGCGCGATCACCAGCACAATCGGCGCGAGCCCAAGGATGATGCTGGTGGAGCGAAGCTGCGGCATCATGAGAAGCTCAGCGGCATATCGAACTGCGGTTCAGACCAGCGCACCAGCCTTGCGCGGACCCGCTCGAAGATTGCATCCAGGCAGATTCCCATCGCGCCGACGATGATGATCATCGCAAAGACGGTGTCGTATTGGCCCATGTCGAGTGCATTGAACAGGATGTTGCCGGCGCCGGACTGACGCGCGATCATCTCGCTGGTGATCATCGTGATCAGCGCCAGCACGAGTCCGGTGCGGCAACCGGTCAGAATTTCCGGCAGCGCCGCCGGCAGTACGATCCGGACCAGCCGTTGCGCAGGCGAAAGCCCCATCGCCGCGCCCGACCATAGCATCTTCTCTTCCACCGCCTTGGCGCCCTCGAAGCTGTGATAGATCACGGGCAGGCTGACGCCGAGGAAGATCACCAGCGTCTTCGTGATGTCACCAACGCCGAGCCACAGCATGATGATCGGCATCAAGGCGGCCTTCGGCACCGGATAGATCACCATCAGGAGCGGATTGAAGAAGGCCGCGACGGCCCGGCTGCGGCCCATCAACAGGCCGAGCGGGATCGAAACCGATACCGCTATGCCAAACCCGACCGCCATGCGGCGGAGCGAGGCCAGGATGTTGATCAGCGCTTCCTTGTCTCCGAGGATGTCCGGGATTGCGCGGATTGCCTCGATCGCCGTCGGAAAGCTGTCGTTCTTTAGCGCGAGTGATGCAACCTGCCATGCCGCAAGAAGCCCGATGCAGGCAAACACCGGGGCGGTACGCTTGGCCAGGGCCGTCAGCGATGTCATGACGCTGATCCCGTATCTTCGACCTCGTCGAACATCCGCTCGATGTCGACAACGTATTTCTGGTAGCGAGTGTCGAGCAGCAGCTCGCTGCGGCGGCGCGGCCGCGGCAGATCGATGTCGATGACCTCGCGGATGCGGCCGGGGGATTTCGACATCATCACGACCTTGTCCGACAGGAAAACCGCTTCGTCCACCGAATGGGTGACGAACAGCACCGTCTTGCGATCACGCTCCCAGATACTCAACAGATCGTTCTGCAGGCGCGTTCGCGTGTGAGCATCGAGCGCGCCGAAAGGCTCGTCCATCAACAGAACCTCAGGATGGTAAGCCAGCGTTCGAGCCAGTGCCACGCGCTGCTTCATGCCGCCGGACAGCTCCTTGGGATAGAAATTCTCGTAGCCCTTGAGCCCGACCATTTCGATAAGAGCTCGGCTCTGCGCTTCCGCCTCGGTGGTGGGCACGCCCTGCTGGCGAGGGCCATACATCACATTGCCCAGCACGGTCTTCCACGGAAACAACGCGAACTCCTGGAATACCGGACCGCGATCCGGCCCTGGTCCCGTGATTATCCGTCCCCTGATCTTTGCAGAGCCGCTGGTTGGGCTGACGAAGCCGCCGACAACGTAGAGCAATGTCGACTTGCCGCAGCCGGACGGACCAAGGATCGAGACGAAGGCTCCCTCCTCGATCGCCAGAGAGATGTCCGATAGCGCCACATGATCCTTGCGCGCCGAGGTCTGAAATACCTGGGAGACGCTCTCGATCTCGATGATTGCAGAAGCCGGTTTTTGCGGCGTCACCGGTCTCACCCATTCGCTCGATCTCGAAGGCACTACCTTCATCCCGTCTCACTTCGTTCGCGAACCCTGCGCAACAGGCTTGCTGAACATCCGCCAGCGACACGAGCTTAGCAAGAAACTTGCCAGACCAGTGGCTGTTTCCGGCAGGTTCGCCGCGTCATCCGAACCAGGGCCATTCTGCGGGCCCCTCATGTGTGACGGCCCCGCCCGGTGCCTGGCCAACCAATCGGGCATATTTCGCTAGCGCGCCTGCACGGTGACGAGGCGGACGCGGCTTCCAATCGTGTCGGCGAGCAGTGAGTTCCTGCTCGTCGACCAGCATATCCATCCGCCGGTTCGCGGCATCGATCCGGATCCTGTCGCCATCGCGTACCAGCGCCAGCGGACCGCCGATGAAGGCCTCGGGAGACACATAGCCCACGCACATTCCGCGGGTGGCGCCGGAGAACCGTCCATCCGTGATCAGGGCCACCTTCTCGCCCATGCCCTGGCCATAGATCAGCGCGGTGACGCCGAGCATTTCGCGCATGCCGGGGCCGCCGACCGGTCCCTCGTTGCGGATCACGAGCACATCGCCCGCCTTGTAGCTGCGTTCGCGAACCGCTGCGACACAAGCCTCTTCGTCTTCGAAGATGCGCGCCACACCTTCAAACAATTGGCTCTTCAGCCCCGCGACCTTGATCACCGCGCCATCAGGGCAGAGGTTTCCCTTCAGCACTGCCACACCGCCATCTGGCATGATCGGCGCGCGAGCCGCGTAAACGACCTCTCCGTCAGGAGCGTTGGAGGCGCTATATTCTTCGGCAAGCGTACGGCCCGTGATCGACAGGCAACTGCCATCAATATGCCCGCTCTGGATCAGCTCCCGGATCACCACGGCAGCGCCGCCGACGTCGTAGACATCCTTCGCCGTATATTTGCCTCCAGGCCGCAGGTTTCCGATCAGCGGCGTCCTGGCAAAAACCTCGCCGACATCGTCGATCGTGAATGCGATCCCGGCCTCGTTCGCGATCGCCGGCAGATGCAGCGCAGCATTGGTCGAACCGCCCGTGGCAGCCACGATCGCCGCACCGTTTTCCAGGGATTTCCGCGTCACGACGTCGCGCGGCAACGGCCCACCGCGCTCCAGCATCTCCATGATGAGGCGGCCGGCCCGCCTGGATATCTGCGCGCGCTCGGCATAGACACCCGGCACCATCGACACATTGGGAATGGTGAGGCCCATCGCCTCCGACACCATCCCCATGGTGTTGGCAGTGAATTGGCCGGCGCACGCGCCGATGGTCGGCAGGCAGGCGCGCTCGATCCGCTCGAGCGTGGCGCCGTCGATCTCTCCGGTCATGAAGCTGCCGACAGCCTCGTAGGAGTCGAGCACGGTGAGGGTTCGCCCGTCTATGCGGCCCGGCAGCGCGCTGCCGCCATAGATAAAAATGGACGGGACGTTGCACCGGACCATGCCCATCATCACGCCGGGAAGCGTCTTGTCGCATCCGCCGTATCCGATCAGCGCATCGTAGGCGAGACCATGGACGACGGCTTCGATCGAGTCGGCAATCAGCTCCCGCGAAAAAAGGGAGAACTTCATCCCTTCGTGATTCATGCTGATACCGTCGGAAACCGACACGGTCGAAAACTCGCGCGGCGTGCCGCCGGCCTCTTCGATACCGGTCTTGGCCGCTGCGACCTGAAAGTCGTGCGTCATGTTGCAGGGCGTCTGCTCGCCCTTCATGCTGACGACGCCGACCATCGGCTTGGCAATCGCAGCGTCGTCGAGCCCCATGGCGCGCATGAACGCGCGGTGCGGAGCCCGGTCGAGGCCATCCGTCGTGATCCGAGATCGGAGCTTCTTCATACGTGCATCTTCTTCATGCAACGTCCCGGATCATCCTGGACGCGGCGACGTTCTCGCTCGGTTCATTCGCCCGATCGCCTATTGCAGCGGAGCGACAATCGTCGAATGCTTGAATTGCGCGACATCCAATTTTGGCAGCATCCCTGTCTCCGCGTAGATGTCCAGCATCTTCTGGATCGCGGGGAAATTCGGTGCCGCGCCCGGATCGCGGCCGAAATCGTTGTCCTTAAGCAGATAGGTCTCGAGAACCGGAATAGGTGCTTTCAGGACTTCGTTGACGACCTTCAACGTCTCTTCGCGGTTCGCCAGCGCTTTCTTCATGCCAGAGGTAATGTCACGCACGTAAGCCTTCACCAGTTCCGGGTTCTTGTCGACGAAATCGGCACGGCAGGCTTCCAGAATGTGCACGATGTTCGGCATCGCCTGCGACAGCGAGAACAGTTTGCGCGTGCCGCCCTTTGCCTCCGCGCGCGCGGCAAATGGCTGGTTCATGTTGACCGCATCGACGCGGCCCTGCCGCAACGCATCTTCGGAGACGGCAAAGCCGACCTCGACCAGCTTGATGTCCTTGGCCGGATCGATGCCATTCTGCTTCAGCAACAGATTGAACGGGCCTTGGGTGCCACCGCCGATCACGGAGATTCCGACCGTCTTGCCTTTGAGATCGGCGATCGTCTTGATCGGGGAGTCGTCCATGACAGCCCAGTAGACCGAGAAACCACCGGCCTTCTCGAAGACATGCTGCGCCACGATGTAGGCCTTGAGGTTGCCGCCAACCACGCCGTTGGCGAGCGACAGCGGCGCCTGGGTCGCGCAATCCAGCGCGCCGGCCGCCAAGGCCTGCGTCATCGGAGCGGTGCCCTGAAACTGGGTCCATTCGATGTTGTAGGCCTTGCCGATGTTGGGAAACTCAGCCGGGCGGCGCATCATCCAGTATTTGGATTCTTCGGCCGGAATCGTCCAGCCGACGCGAATTGTCTGCTGTGCCCATGACGAGCCTGCGCTCGCGCTCACGGCCGCTGCCGCCCCCAAAGCCAGGATCCACTTCGAAACGGTTCGCATCGTGCCCACTCCGCTGCCCAGGCGCCGACCGGCGCCATCCAACCCGACCGTGGCAAATGTTTCATGGTTCAAACAATCAAGCAAGCCATGCAGGCCCTGCGGTTTCGTCGTGGGATACGCCATGTATGGTAGTGCAGCGACCGCGCGGCGTCGCGGAGCAACAGATGGAGGCAACCTTTGGCTGAAGCGAGCAAGACAAACCCGCAGGGCGTCGAGCGGCTCGGCTATCTCGGCCTTGGGCTGATGGGGACACCGATGAGCCGGCGCCTGCTCAAGGCCGGCCATCAGGTCACTGTCTGGAACCGTTCCGAAGGGAAGACGGCCGCGCTCGTCGAGGCGGGTGCCAGGCGCGCAGCCACCCCCCGCGACTTGATGGAGAGCTCCGACATCGTCTTCATGTGCGTGACGGATGCGGCTGCCGTGGAAGAGGTGATCTTCGGGCCCGAGAGCATCTCAACTGCGCCCGGCGCGGGCAAGCTCGTGGTCGACTTCTCGTCGATCCATCCTGACGCCGCACGAGACCTTGCAACGCGATTGTTAGCTGCGAACGGCGCGGGCTGGATCGATGCGCCGGTGTCCGGTGGTACCAAGGGGGCCGAGGAAGGCACGCTTGCCATCATGGCCGGCGGAAAAGCAGGCGATATCGAGCGGGTCCGCCCCTACGTGCTCGCCATGGCACGCAGGTTCACCCACATGGGCCCGACCGGCGCCGGCCAGACCACAAAGCTATGCAACCAGGTGATCGTCGGATGCGCGATTGCCGTTCTTGCGGAGGCAACACGCCTTGCCGTGAACGCCGGAATCGATGCCAACCGGTTACCCGAAGCCCTCGCCGGCGGCTTCGCGGACTCCATTCCGTTGCAGCTGTTTGTGCCGCGGATGGTCCAGGGCATACACTCACCGCCGCTTGGTCATATCGCTACGATGCTCAAGGACCTCGATACCGTCGTCGACGTCGCGCAGTCGACGTCGACGCCGGTGCCCATGGCCTCGCTCGCAGGACAACTTTTCAGGCTCGCCAAGGCCGCGCGAGGCGCGGATGCGGATGCG
The DNA here is from genome assembly GCF_023073295.1 of Bradyrhizobium sp. 23. NCBI lineage: Bacteria > Pseudomonadati > Pseudomonadota > Alphaproteobacteria > Hyphomicrobiales > Nitrobacteraceae > Bradyrhizobium > Bradyrhizobium sp. 23. The sequence goes on from NZ_JADPJF010000039.1 coordinate 149,106, forward strand.
CTCGAAATCTACAAGCTTTCGGCCGGGAGCGCTGAACCGTCGAGCGCGAAGTGAAGCACGCTGGCTGTGACTGCTTGTGCTAGCCGTCGGCGAGAAATCGGCCGAACGCGCCGCGCGCGAAGAGCAGCGGCTCCTTCGCATTGTAAGTATAGGCCTCGACCGCACCGAGAAAGATCACGTGGTCGCCGCCGTAATAGCGATTGACCGAGCGGCATTGAAAATTGGCGACGCTCTCGGCGAGCACCGGCGCGTTGCCGAGGCCCGGCGTCCAGCCGACACCGGTGAACTTGTCATCAGACGATTTAGCGAATTTGCTCGCAAGCGCCTGTTGCGAAACGCCAAGAACGTTGACCGTGAAATGACTGGCGTTCTGGAAGGTGGTTAGACTAGAGGAATAGACGACCAGACTCCAAAGAACCAGCGGGGGATTCAGCGAGACCGAGGCGAACGAATTGCACGTCAGGCCATAGGGCTTGCCATCAGGAGCCGCAGCCGTGATGATCGTCACCCCCGTGGCGTAGGTGCCGAGCGCGCTGCGAAAATCACGGGGATCGATCGGCGAGCTGTCGCTCGCGAGTTCGTTGGCCGGATCGGGAACGGCCGGCTGCTTCGGCAGATCATTCATCGGCCGGCCTCACAGCGTGAGATTCTCGGACGGCAGCCCCAGCGCCACGCGTCCATAATTGGTCCCGGCCGCATCGAAATTGAACGCGAGATGCGAGTTGATCGCGTGCGCATCGCGGAACTGCCGCTGCAACGCGCCCGTCGTGAACAGGCCCCGTGCTCCGCTCGCGGCAAACAGCATCGACACCGCATCCGTGCAGAAGTTTACTGAAAAAGCGCCGTCGCGCCGATATCGGGTCTTGGTCGCCATATCGGGGATATGACCCCGCCTTGCATCCTCCATGGCATTCAGACAGGCCGAGCGCATGATCAAGCGTGCAGCATCGATCTTCGCCGAGGCCTCGGCGATCTTGATCTGGGTGCTTTGAAAGTCGCTCAGGCGGGCGTGGTTGTAGGTAGAAATGCGATGACGGACGACCTCCGCATAATCGTCGAGACACGCCTGCGCGTTCCCCAGCGCGACGCCGGAGAGGACGTAGGGAAACAGCGAGAACACGGGGAGCTCATACAGCGGGTTGGGATTGAGCTTGCTTCCCGGAGTCGGACCGCCGTCAAGATCGCCGACCGCGACCGTCATGTCGTCGGGCACGAAAGCGTCCCTGACCTCCACGTCGCAGGACCCGGTCCCGCGCAGCCCCGCGACATTCCAGGTGTCGAGGACCTTGTAGTCGGCTTTCGGCAGCAGAAATATCCGATACTCGATGCCGTCTGCCTCATCGTCGGAGTAGACGACGCTTGCAAGCATGTTCCACGCGCAGGAGGCAACGCCCGAGGAGAACGGCCAGCTGCCGTGGAGCCGGTATCCGCCCTCAACTCGCGTGGCACGTCCGGCCGGAAAAATGAACGAGGACGCGATCAGCGTGTCCGGATCACGACTCCAGACCAGATCCTGCGCCGTCGGTTCGAACATGCCGAGCATCCAATGATGGCTCGCCAGATTGGCCAGATTCCAGGCCACCGAGGCGTCTGCTTGTCCGAGCAGGTCCGCGCAATCGATCAAGGCGACATAATCGAGCTCGGCGCCGCCAATGCGCCTAGGCTGAAGCATCCGGAACAGGCCGGCGTCGTGCAGATCCTTCTCCGTTTCCGGCGGCAGATGCCGCAACTCCTCTGTCCGGGCCGCTCGCTCGCGCAGCCGTGGGACGAGCGCCCGGGCCTTCGCGATCATTGCCGCATGGGCAGGTTCATCGGATTGCGCCGCTGCGGGCCGGCCCACGCTCCGCTCTTGACCAGGCGCCATTCGTATCCCTCGCTTTCATGCATTTATGCGGCGAGACCCTTGCCAAATCAAGCCGGGGCAGCGCTGTCTGAGTATGGCCGTCCTGAACAGGCGCGGGAAGGATGCGATACAGCGAAGGTGGCGGCATTGCCAAGCGATGGTCCGCCAGCCGCGCGAGGCCTGGCCTGTAGGATCGCCCTTCAGGCTCAGCCCGACGTCGAGGGTTTGCCCGACCCGAAAACGCCCTTTTGGGTGAACTGCGATATCCGACGCTCGTCGTAACCGAGCGTATCACGCAAGACCTGCTCCGTGTGCTCGCCCAGCAACGGAGCAGCCACAGGATCAACCGGGCCGGTCAAGCTCATGGCAATCGGCGGCTCGATGTTCGGGACCCACCCCGCCGTACGATGCGGAATCCGGTTCAAGCGATGGCGCTCTCGCGCCTCCGGTGCATTGAACCCCTCCTCGACCGTTCGGAGATAGCCGACCGGAATATTGGCCAGCTTCATCTTGGTCATCCAGTTCTCGAGAGTATCGCTCGCAAAGACCTCCGCGATGGCTGCTCGCAAAAGCTCCTTGTGCTCGGAGCGGGCTTTGCGCGTTGCAAACTGCGGATCGGTGATGAGATCGGGCCTGTTCAGCACTTCAACCACCAGCCGGCGATAGAGCCGGTCGTTCGCGCAGGCCATGTAAAGCGGTCCATCGGAGGCCTCGTACACGCCGACGGTAGGTGAGCCACTCGGCGAATTACCAAACCGACCGGGATTTTCGCCGTTGATCAGATAGGCCATGCCATAGAAACCGGTCATGCCCATCGCGACGTCGAACAGGGCGACCTCGACATGCTGGCCGCGACCGAGCCGATCCCGCGCCAACAGCGCCATCAGGATGGCGTTGCAGGCAGACATCCCCGTCGCCATGTCCACGATGGGCGGTCCGGTGCGAACCGCCGGGCCATCGGCAAATCCGTTGAGCGACATGAAGCCGCTTTCCGCCTGCGTGATCGGATCAAAGCCGGGACGCGATGCAAACGGCCCGGTGCGCCCGTAGGCGGAGATCGAGCAATAGACCAGCCGCGGATTGAGCGGCGCAACAGTTTCATAGTCCAGGCCAAATTTCTTCATGACTCCGCTGGAGAAGTTCTCGACGACCACGTCGGCCTGGCGAATCAAATCCAGCGCGATCTCACGAGCCTCCGGCACGGTAAGGTCGAGCGTGATGCCACGCTTGTTGCGATTGAGGCTCAGATAGGCAGCACTCTCTCCACCGATCTCGGCGTGTTCATACGCACGCGTGTCATCGCCTCCGTCTGGATTCTCGATCTTGATGACGTGCGCGCCGAAATCAGCAAGCGTCTGCGTACAGGCCGGGCCGGCAACCACACGCGTGAAATCGACGACCAGCAGACCATCGAGCGCGGTAGGCGCGCCCGTCGCCCGCGACGAACGTTCCGGCAATTGAGGCTTGGTGGGCATCGACGGCGCTCCCTTACATCGGCTTATCGTTGCCGAATTTTCCGCAGGAGCAAACTTAAAGCCCGGCACCGCGGACTTCGCAAGTCCTTCGCCCGCATCGCTTCAATACGCAAACAGGGCCGGCAGCTGTCAAGCTGCCGGGCCTTGAACGTTCCGTGTTTCGCTTCATCTCGCGCGAACCATTTTTGCGTTGCGTGAATCGCGTTCCGCACCACGGGAAACTTGGCTCCTCGTTCAGCGAAGCCACTTTCGCCAGTACCGTATGCGGCCAAGCCCAGGGCACATGGGGTTCGAAGAGCCGATAGCCCGCCCGGATGAATTATTGGCAGACACCGGATTGTCCGTCGTATCCGGGACGATGCTGTCCCGTCCAGTACGCCGTGCCCTTGCCTCGATCACCCGCATCAGCCTGCACTGGAGGTCACGTCCCCGGTGCCGCTGCAACACACCGACTCTGGAGAAATAACCGCCATTTCGAATGTGCGTTGACGGCACGATACCGGCGAAGGCTACTGGCTCAGCGCCGTGATAGGCAAGCCACCACGCCCCTAACTTGAATTGTGGCAAGGGAGCCGCATTGAAGTACGTCAACCGGTGAAGGTCAACCAATGTATCGGCGATGTCGCCATCGGATGCATCGACGATGCGAATTCTGTGCATGAGACGGTCCGTTGGGTAAGGACGACGTGAGTGGAATGCAGCAATGTCGTCGCGGCTGAGGCTCACTTGCCGAGCACGACCTTGACGCTTAGCCCAACCACACCCATCAGACCGGTGGCGATCACCGTAATCACGGCCTTGAGCGTGTAGCTCTGCGCCTGCTCGACGCTCGTTCGCCATCGGCGCAGATGCTGAAAATCCGCCCTTAGCTCCTTTCGATCGTCATTATCAATTCCGAAAGACGCCAGCACCGATGCCACCGTCCGCAATACGATGGCATCAAAGTTCGCCTGCTGAAGCCTATGTTGCTCAGCCAGCATCTCGGCAACCATCGCCCTGACTTCATCATCTGTCATCTTCACCGCTTGATGATCCTTTCAAAGTTCTCGAAGCCGCGCGTAGCGAAGTAGGAGACAACCAGATTGGCTCCGGAGACCGCAGCGGCGCGAGCACTGGCCCAGCGCCGTGGGCCGGCACGTTCGCGCGTACGCGGCCAGCAATGGTACGGCCGGCGGCGCACCAGGTTCGACGAGTGCGTGGCCGCAACGCGCCGCGGCCGTCCGATCTCGATCGAGACGAAAAAACCCGCGGCGGAAGCTTTCCGCGCGGGTGAACCAAACTCGTTTCGATGATGCCATTCTGCCAGTGTTTTCGCAGACGTGTCAAACGAACGAATTCGCTTAAGCCGCGTTAGGCGATCAGGAGGGCCGGCAGATGACACTCAAGACGACCTCACAAAACACGTCGCCAAATCTTCCTGGACGAAAGCCGCGCAGCGACAAGGAGCGGGACACGCAGGAAGCCGTCGTTGAGGACGCCGGCGACATGGAGGACAAGGACTGCGATCTCGTGAATGGCGAGGGCGGCCCCATCGACCTTCCCACCAAGCCCGGCGATTTGTCGAAGGACGATTAGGCCGCTCCGCAGACGGGGCGCATCTCGCCGGAACTTACGCCACGGCGGCCGCGTTTATTCCTTCAGAAGGAACGTTGTGCGATGAGCCATACCGTACTGGTTGTTGACGACGATCCCAGCGTGCTCGACGTCATCGTTGACATGCTGGAAGATCTCGGCTGCGAAGTCATCAGCGCCCGGAGCGGCCACGATGCGCTCGACCGGCTCAAGCAGAACCAGGATATCTCCATCCTCATTACCGACATCAACATGCCTGGCATGGACGGTCATGAACTGGCCGAGCGGGCCAGGCGAGACCGCCCGGAACTGAAGATCCTGCAATTGTCCGGGCGTGAACCCCGGCGCGACGGCCTTCCCATGATCAGAAAGCCGTTTTCGTTCGAGGAACTCGCCAGCACCATGCAGCGGACCACCGGCATCTGCTGAAGGTCGCAAGCCCAGAAAACGCAAAACAAAACCCGCAGCGGATCGCGTCCGCGCGGGTTGAACCAAACTCTTTTTCGATGATGGCATTATGCCGGTGTTTTGCCCGACGTGTCAACGCGGCGAACGCGGACAAAGGATTCTCTCTCCCCACTCAGATATGTGGTGTGCAACGGGCTTGCTTCAAGCCCCCGACCCTGCCGTAGAACCCTCGACCCGAGCACCATTCAACACCAAGGGTCATCACATGCCTGTACTGCTTCCGACGTCCCGGAAGCGCGGCCACGCCAAAGGGGCTGGCGCCCGCCACGCGCAAGACCAAGTGAAAGACCACGCGGTGGTGATCGCCGGCGCTGGCCCGACCGGCTTGATGCTGGCCGCGGAGCTCGCGCTCGCGCGTGTCGACGTCGCCGTGGTCGAACGGCGCGCCGACCAGGAGCTAACAGGCACGCGCGCCGGCGGCTTGCACGCGCGCAGCATCGAGATCCTCGACCAGCGCGGCGTCGCGGATCGCTTCCTGCGCGAAGGACAGATCACCCAGCTCGCTGGCTTCGCCTGGACCAGGCTCGACATCAGCGACCTCCCCACCCGCCACGCTTACGGGCTCGCCCTGCGGCAGAGCCACATCGAGCGCATCCTGGCTGACTGGGTCAGCGAGCTCGCGGTGCCGATCTATCGCAACCGCGAGGTGACGGGTTTTGCGCAGGACGAGACCGGCATCGACGTGACGCTCTCCGGCGGCGAGACCTTGCGCGCAAACTATCTGGTCGGCTGTGACGGCGGCCGCAGCCTGGTGCGCAAGGCCGCCGGCATCGACTTCATCGGCACAGGTCCGACGCTGAGCAACCTCATGGCCGAAGTCGAGATGCGAGTGGAGCCGGAATGGGGCCTGCGCCACGACGCGCTCGGCTTTCACGGCCTCAGCAAGACCGCGAGTGGGCGCGTGCTGGTGGTCGTGACCGAAGCGACGCTCGATCGCACGGGCGCGCCCGGCCCCCGCGATCTCAGCGAAGCCCTCGTCGCCGTATACGGCACCGACTTCGGGCTCCAAAACCCGTCCTGGATCTCCCGCTTCACCGATGCGGCACGGCAGGCCGCGTCCTATCGCAGCGGACGCGTGCTGCTCGCCGGCGATGCCGCGCATATCCATCACTCCGTCGGCGGACAAGGCCTCAACACCGGCGTGCAGGACGCCGTCAATCTCGGCTGGAAGCTCGCGCAAGTGGTCAAGGGCCTATCGCCCGAAACCCTGCTCGACACCTACCATGCCGAGCGCCATCCCGTCGGCGCGCGGACCTTGCGCAACACCATGGCGCAAATCGCCTTGCTCCGCCGCGGCGAGGACGGCCTCAAGGCCGCGCGTGAGGTCGTCTCCGAACTGCTCGGCATGGACGAGCCGCGTAAGCGTTTTGGCGCGATGATGAGCGGGCTCGACGTGCACTATGATCTCGGCAAAGGACACGCACTGCTCGGGCGCCGCATCCCCGATCTCGATTTGACAGTCGAAGGGCGTCCGCTGCGACTATTCACGCTGCTGCACGACGCGCGGGGCTTGCTGTTCAATTTTGGCGAGAAGAATAGCTTCGATACCGCACCATGGGCTGATCGCATCAAAACAGTGGATGTCGAACACGACGGCGCCTGGGAGCTTCCGAACATCGGACAAGTCGCAGTACCAAGCGCCGTGCTGGTGCGGCCGGACGGGCACGTGGCCTGGGTGAGAGATCAAAGTCATCACGGACTTGCGGACGCGCTGACGAGGTGGTTCGGGGCGCCTGCGGCGTAACGAGAAGCAGTGCACCCGCCGCCGAAACAAACAGCCCGCGGTTCGCCGCAGGCTGTTGAGTATCAGGTTTTTGCAACCCGACTCAAGATTCGGATGTTGCGCCGCTCGTCGGCTTCCGGTGCGGCTGCGTTTCCGGGCAAGCCAAATTCCAGAGCCGGCCTTTCCGATTCATATGCTAGCCCATCGGCGATCCATTGTGGCCATCCGGTGCCCCTACCTGCTTCAACGCGATTTAGACGCCCTTTCGCTTCCGTGCTCATGCCTCTTCATCTTGGCCCCTGCGAGGTTTTTGTCCCGCGAATTGACGGCCTTGAATTTTGACCCGTCGATGGCGATGCCCGCCGCACTGAACAGCTCAAGCTTTCGGCACAACGCTACGAACTCGCGACAGACCTCACGAATGGCCTTGCCATTGTCCTTGCGGAACTTAAAGATCGTCTTGAAATCCGGCGCCAGCTGGCCAGTCAACCAGATCATCTCGATATTGCGCTGGCATTCCCGCTCCAAGCGTCAGCTCGACGGAACCTAATTAAGATAGCCGTAGATGTAAGCTTGAGCATCGTACCCGGGTGATGGCTGGGTCGGCCCATGGCTGGACGCCGATGAACCCGAGCTTGCCGAGATCTAGACTCTCGACGAACACGTCGACCGCCGCACTGGATTATCCACGGTCACATAGTCATCGAGCGATGCCGGAAACAGCATGCTTTGCTCGCGATCTGCCCTTTTAACAAAGCGCTTCATTGAGCAGACATACGCGGTAGCTCGCCGATGGCCCCTGAGATCACGCGAACGGCCTTGCGACCGGCGCGGCCTTTAATCCATACGAGGAGGCGCAACTAATGCTCACCGGCGACCAAGCAGTCAACGCATCTTCCACGGGCGCATTCGGCGACCAGAGGACCATGAAGGCGGCCCAATGCGAACTCGCGTCCCTGCGGCCGGCCACTTTAAACGATCATCAGTTCCACTAAGGCTTTGCTAACCAAACAATCCATTCTGAGAGAAATTGCCCATGGCAGAACCGCTCCTTATGAAACTGGAAGGATTGCTCGTCTAGGTTGATCACAAAAATGAAGTCGCAGCGCCTTCAAAGACCTCAACAGCAAAAGCGATCGCGTGAAAAACGACACTATCGGCACGTCGGCCGATCCCGGCCTCTGCATCAGGCCTAACGAGACGTTGCCCACGAACTCGGCGTGCCGCTTTGCTTCTCGACGGCGAAGTTGATAGTTCGCAGGGCTGACGAGTCCGAGATTGTCATCTATCGGAACGCCGCACTCCAGGCTCAGACCGAAGACTTGGTCCTAGCATATCTGGTCAATTTAGACCGAGCATGGTTCGTGATTTCATGAAATCCAGCAGTGGCTTATATTTTTCTCGCCTCGATCACATAAGAGCTCTGGCGGCCTACCTCGTTTTCGTGTGGCACTTCACCCATTTAACTACTCAATTTCCGGTGCCGTTCTCGACCGTGCCGCCGTTCCCTTTCGCGCTGGTGGAAGAGGGCCACGTTGGCGTTGGGCTCTTCATGACACTGAGTGGCTACCTATTCGCCAAGCTGGTCAACGGGCAAGCGATCAACTATCCCGCGTTTCTTTGGAGTCGAGCAGTAAGATTAGTACCTCTGCTCGCCGGGTCTTTGGTCGCTTGGTATATTCTTAGCAAGCTTCACGTTGGGTCTCCAATTTACTTTAATCAGATCTGGCGCGGAGTCCTGTTGCCGACATTGCCGAACGGAGCGTGGTCAATCACGGTCGAATTTCACTTCTACCTGCTGTTCCCGTACCTACTTGCGCTGAGCAACCGCTTTGGGCCTTGTGCCCTACTCATCGGCATCTGTCTAAGCCTCTGCCTGCGTGCGCTCCTCTGGGTAAAATACGGAGAGGTCCAGCTCGTGGCGTATTGGACCATTGTCGGGGCGATCGACCAATTTCTTATGGGCATGTTCTTCGCAACGGCTGGACTTGGCGTAAAGGCACGTCGCATCTTGGCTTTCACGTGTGGGCTGCTGTTCCTGGTCTTCTGGCAAATATTCGATGCCAAGGGCGGCTTCTTCAACCTCGATGGGGCCTATCCGTCTCCCTCAGCATTGTGGATAATAATACCGTCGGCGCAGGCCGTCGCCTTTGGCAGTTTCGTGGCGTGGTACGACAACTCAGGAATAAGCGTTCCTCCAAAGGTTGATCTCTGCCTTCGCAAGGTCGGAGAGTGGTCATATTCGATTTATCTCCTGCATTTTTTCCTGCGCGAAGTCTCGATACCCCTCATCGAAGACCGTGCCGGCCAAGACGCCAATTTTTGGTGGGCACTCCCAGCTGCGAGCGTGCTTTTCGCGGCATTCGCACCGTTGGCGGGGCTGTCATTCGAGTTCTTCGAGAAACCGCTTCTACGACTGCGGAAGGCCTACATCGTGCGATCTAAAACGGGTTCGGCGGCGCCGCATACGCATTGAAATCCTGTCCGCTACCTCAGGGGCAGCTATGTCTGAGGTCTGCTATGGGTCCGCCCTTAACGGACTCCAGCCGGCGGCGGTGGCCTGCCTCCGCCTCATTGAGCCTGGGAGATCGTGCGTTTCCTGGGCCAGCCGATCAAAGCGGGCGGCACACCAAATCCAATGATGACCAGGATTATCGCCCAGTTTCGCGGGATGTAGCCTTCGAAGACAAGTATTCGAGCCACGACCACTAAAAAAGCCCGGCACCAGCTGCAGTCCACTGCGCAGGCGTCAGATCGAGTCCTTTGTTGATCGGCAACCTCACGGCTATTTTCTTTCCGAGGGCGGTCCCGGTGAGATCCTCGACTGACGTTGCAGACTAGTGGTTCCTGGCGCTTTCGTCGACCCGATGGCCGCGGTGCGGGCCTATCTCGAGGCGGAAAGGTCTCCTGAGTTCACAAACGAAGTGCAACACTTCCATCTGGAGGTGTTGCCATGGGGCGGACTTACAAACAGCTCTCCTTGACGATCGATGCGAGATTGCCCGCCTTTCGGCCAATGGCAGCTCGGTCTTCGGCGAAGTCGATTGACACGGCCCCGTCGGCGCCCAGTCCCACAGATCCGTCGCGCGGATCGCGAAGCCCGATCGTGGCCGCCGGCCTCGACGAGGCGGCCTTCTCCGGACATTCGATGCGCGCCGGTTTCATCACGTCGTCGTTGGATAATCGCGTCGATCCGCTGCTGGTCAGAAGTAAGTCCGGCCCAAGAAACTCAAAACGCTGGTGATCTACGACCGCCGCGACAACGAGCTCGAAGATCATTTCGGCGGTGACTTCCTCTAATCCCACGAGAGGCAACCATGAACGCGAAGACGAACGCCAAGCCTCCGGAGATGCGGGCCGATCAGGCGCCGCCGGCAGACGCAAGCGAGGCTGTGACCGAGCTGGGCGGCGTCGAACTCAACGACCGCAAGCGCCCGCGCATAGGCGAGATCAGGGCGGCCGAGGCCGCGTTCCTCGATCTGATCGCCTTTCTCGCGCCCAATGGCAACCCGATCCGCGAGCTCGACCTTTCCAAGACCAAGGTCGAAGAAGCCGCCATGTGGGCGTCAAGGGTGTGGTCGCGCAGTAAAGGGTTCGCACCCGTCTGTTCTGGAGGCATCATGTCAAACCTCTATCGATCTGGTATCTCCGCTTCGGCGAGCTTCCTTCGCCAGCATTCCACTCCTTTCAGGGCAGTCGCTGCTACCCACTCTCAGGGGAAGAGCACTGCAAGAACGCCGTCGACGAAGGCCTGACACTCAGCGTGCGTTTTGAAGGCGCCCTTGTACTTGCCGAACAGGAAAACCGTTCGGCCGTGTCCCTTTCCGAAGAAGTATTGGCCCACGTGCTGGCCGCTACCATCCTTGAGTTCAATGGTTAGGAGGCTCTGGGCTGATTTGAGGTCCGTTTCGGGTAGCTTAATCTGCACGGTATGTGTCCCCAGGATTAAGCTGCCCCGACAGTTTAGTATGGCCTGCACTGACTATGCATCAGACCGGCCGACTTGCAGGCATCCTTCATGTCTTGATCGCATACGACGTCAGCCTCGCTATGAGCCATACGAAAGATATGCGCTTTGCCGACTGCAGCCTCAGCTTGGAGCCAAGCATGGTCAAGTAGACCTTCTTTCCAAATTTGAGGGAGCGAGGATCGTCCTCAGTTCGGATGGTCAAACGCGATTGCGCTTCATCAAGTGCATCAAGGACGCGAACAACATCGCAGAGCCAATAGTCCGGGCCATCGTAGCTACCATGCGGCACTCGCACCGTGCACTGCACAAACACAAAGGCCTCCGGATCAAGCCACTCCAATACTGCTTTTGCCCGACCCGAAATGAGCCACCAGCCGTAGTAAGGCTCCAGGTCAATTGGCGAGCTGCCAGCCGATTTATCAAACACGAACCGCGCAGGCGCGGTAGAAGCCGGCAGACGGAATACCCTGTACGGAGGAAGGATACTTTCGTCCTCGAGCCAATACCCCCTTTGCCTCCCACGCTGTAGTAGGGACCCATTTCGTAAAAGCTGTGGTTTCGCGCTCTGGGTCGTTTCGCAATAGAAACTGCCCTATCCGCGCCCATGACTACGTCCCATTGAACATCATGCCCATCGGGGCACGACGAAGAACGGCCATCAACTGCCAACAAAAAAGCCCGCGGCAACCCCCGCGGGCTCGATCCAAATTCATCTCGATCATGCCATTCTGCCAGTGTTTTGCCCGACGTGTCAAATGACGTATCCTGAATGGGACGCGCGCAACTCTCTCCGCGTATCGTTACAGTCAATTATGCCGAACCATCGGTACAGAAAAGAACGGGCAAGCCTTCGAATCGATCGGAGGCCTGATAACGAGCCGAGAAGCGCTCGCGCGAGTCGCGACCAAACGTATCGCCGTCTTTGACCACAAGCCCGTGCTCAACCAGATAGACGGCAAGACCGTCCACCTTATTGACCAGCGTGGGAAGTGTCAGCTTGTGGGTCTCGAACTCGATTTCACGCTCAGCGAATGCTGACAGCCCCATCGTTACCGCTCCGATGCCTGTCTTTGATCGGAACGGCAATATGTCCACCCACAGTGAGGAAGGATAGTCTGGATACGGCGCAAACGATCGGCTGGACATGTCCAACCATAGATCGGCGGATCGTGCGACCTTGCCATTCCATACAACAGCGCAACATTCCGGCACCGTCGCAATCAATGCGCCGATAACGGCAGTCGTGAGACGAGCGGCGGGCAACGGACGCTGATTTTGGCCAAGCACAGAGACGATCAGATGCCCTCGATGTCGCGCCGCGGCCGCCTTGGCCTGCGGCCATGTCGTGGAAGCGCGCGACCACAAGCCGAGATCGTCAGGAATGGGCGCCGGCATCGACATGACGGCAACAAGCTCGTTGCCACAGCGAATGAGCGACGAGTTTGCCTGAGCCTGTTGCGCGTCTCCATGCTCTGCAACCTCAGTTGCCAGTTCAGGATGTCGGGCGCGGAGGGCCTTCGCAAGCGCCGCCATGTCCGGCGTTGCCGGCGTGTCCAAAAGGACCAAAGCGAGCAGTGAATTGCTCATCGGCTACCCCGCACAAATTTTGGGAGCGAGATCAGATACACTGCTCTTCGCCCCGAGGTGAATTTTTGCCTTGCTAGAACAAACGCGAACACTGTCAACTCATCCTCTCGCCCGCATCGGGTGGCGAGCCACACGCACGTTGTTCTGAAATCTTCTCGCGCGTGACGATGACATCGGCTTTGCTGCACTGAGCTGGGCAGCGCTCGAGCCGGCGCAGAGACCACACATTCCACGCTGATCATCCGGCGCGTCCCTTCCCGCCCGAGCTGAGCTCGCCTCTGTCCAAAAGTGAACATTGCCTCAAGTTGAGTAACCCGCTCAAACCACTGAACCTGCTCTCGCAATTTAATCCACCGACATATCATATGATATGTCTTCTTCTCAGACGACGGCTGTAAGCTTTATCCATTGGCATCTGCCGGTGATGAGAACGCCCAACAGCGCTCCCGCCCCACGCGAACGAGGGAGACGTGCATGCAGAAGCGACGACGATTCAAGCAGACCACGACACTCGACGAACGGCTCGCCGCGGAGGCCGCGCGGCTGCGCGAGGAGGCGCGCACGCTCGCGCCGGGGCGCCGCCGCGAGATGCTGCTGCGCCAGGCGCGGCAGGACGAGACCGCCATGCATATTGCCGCCTGGCTGCAATCGCCGGGGCTGAGGCCGCCGACATGACCCAGCAATATCGCGCTTACCTGGTCGGCGACAACGGCGTGTTCCGCTCCGCCGAAGCGTTCGAGGCCGCGTCGGATGCGATCGCCCTCACCTTCGCGCAGCAGTTCACGCGGCACGGCAAGGTCGAGGTCTGGCAGCTCGGCCGCAAGATCGCCGTGCTCGAGCCCGAGTCATCCCCGCCGGGCGTTCTCACGCGTCAATGATCGCGTGATACCGCAGGCGTCCTGAAGGTCTCGATCGCAAACGAGAACTTGACCTGCATCACGGGACCCCTGGCATCGCGAACGTCGATCGCCATCGTCTGCCTGCCGCCCGCGGCAGGCGCGGAGAGGATGGCATCGCGCGCCATGTCCGCGACCGACTTGGCGGCCTCCGCCTGAACGGCGCGCCAGCTGGCCAGCTCCAAGCCTTCCTCGTCGAGCGCTACACCGGTGTCGTCGCGCAGGTCGAAATAATATCGGGGCATTGCAGCATCCTTTGCCCTAATAGGTCCGAAGCGGACAAAGGGTTTCTGGAGCCGCAAAAAAATCTATGGGGGATCAATGGGTTCCGGGAACTTCCCGGTTCCCTCCTGCCGCGTTCGTGCCTCTTCAGGAAGCCGGAAGCGACACGGGCGAAACGACATTCGGCCCCCTCACTCCTCCGCAAGCTTCCCGACGATTTAGGCATCCACCGTTTCCGCGAACGAGCGCTGCACGCCGACCGCAGTGCCATGCTGGTCGAGCGCGTCGCGCTGGAGCACGCGCAGGCCACGGCCGCGCATGCACACCGGCGCGGTGTTCAGATATTGATCGATGGCGCCTGTCGCGAGCGGGATGGCCTTCGGGTCGCCCCTTGCGATCAGAAGCCGCAAGAGGCTCTGGCATTCGGCCAAGCCTGGCATGGGATCAGCGCCTCACGCCTGCCGCGATTTCGCCGGCCGCTTGACCGGCTGGGTGTGGGTGCCGAACAGAGCCAGCAAAAACGCGACTTCTTCCTTCGAACCAACCTGGATCATGATGATCTCCTTTTCGCTAGGTTGGTCGGACGCAGCCGGCGGGGCGTTCGAGACAATCGGCTTTCAGAACTGTTTCAGGCGTGTTTCATCGGGGCGCGCGATGTCCACGCTCGCCTGAAATAGGAACAGCTTTCGGGATCAAAAAGTTATTCGCGCGTCGGTCCGGATGCACGACCGGCGCCCCCACGGCCTCAGCTCGCCCCCCGGGCTGGGGCCGTTTCTTTTCGACGCCTTAGTTTCGGCTTTGGCTTTGGCTTTGGCTTTGGCTTTGGTCTCGCCCGGGCGTCTCCCAGAACAGCTTGTTGCACTGGGAGCACCGAAAGATGGCCATCGCGCCGTCCGGTGAACTCACCGCGTCGATGAATGTCATGGGTTTGTTGCACGCAGCACAAATTGGCCGCTGCCTGGTGTCTTGATCCGCCATGCGCGCAAACGCGGGAACGGCGGAAGAGGTTTCTATCGTTCTGGACGTTCAGGGTGCCAGATCTTCGGAACTTGCTGCTGAAGCAGTGAGATCGATGCCGCGATCTGCTCCCGCGAACGGCGCAGCAATTGTCGTGTCGTTTGGGTTGCATCGAGCTGGTGCATTTTCTGCCGGTCGAGATCCGTCTCGAAGTCCTCGCGGGTGAGCATGACAAGCTCCCGTGTTGCTGCCCATCCGCAGAGTACGTCGAGAGACGATTGAGGACCGTTCATAAGTGAACACACGACGGGATGCCCGCCTTCGACCCAGCCGGTCTTCAGGGTCCGCGCTTCTGCGTGACCAGGCGAAGCGCGATGCCGTGCTGCCAGGCGCGCACCCTCACCGCGGCTTCGCTGCGACCAAGTTCGCCGGCGATCTCGTCCGGCCGCGAGCCGGCTTCGGCCAACGCCTTCAGCCGCTCGTGCTCTTCCGCT
>NZ_JADPJF010000039.1:164385-165435 GCF_023073295.1 Bradyrhizobium sp. 23
CCACTTCTTCAACAACGGGTAGCGTGATTGCATGGTTAGAAGTTGTTTCGCCTGCGTGGTCGATGCAGGCGACAAGCGGGCGAAACAGGCGAAGTTCCTATGCGACGCTGCTATGATCTGCGATGGGCGTCCCGCAGAAGGGCCGACGACGGCGCTCGCTCAAATCCAGACGTCCTCGCGGCACGAATCGCACCGATAGATCAGGATCGAGCAATCGCGCCTTACGTCGAAGATCGAGGTCAGGCAGCGGGTGCCCCTCTCGCATTTGGGGCACGCCGGCCCGGGCCTGTAATGCTGATCCGGCCGCGTTGCCGGGCCTGCTTGCTGTTCACTGCTCATCTCATCCCTCGTTGGAGGACTGAGTTCCTAAGTACCAAAGTGGACATTCGTTCCAATCACGCGGGCAGCGCTTCTGATAAAAGCGAGGACCTAGACGCCCCATGATCGCGCGCGGTGGTCGTCGGCTTTGTCCTGAACCATCAAGCGGGTTTGTCCTGAACGATCAAGCCGGCTTGGTGTTGGCGGGCTCCCCCCCGCGTCCGTCCAGGCTCTCGACGGTGCAGATGCGCGCGGCGCGGCGGGCCAGTTCGTCGTAATTTTCCGCCACCTTGCGCAGCACGTCCCGCGTCTCGGGATACTCGCAATTGTCCGCCTTGGTGCGAAATTCTTCCGCCCGCATCCGCCAGTACCGCGGAGGGTGCATCCGCTCGGCGCCCATGGGCCACTCCCTGCATTTGGTCCAACCGTTCGCGTTCGTTTAATGATGAGCACGTCCAGGAGTTCCCGCGCAGAGTTTCGGTTCCGATCACACGTCCCGATTGCAAAACACCGCGGCCGGCTGGACAGCATGTCGCGGGACAGGTCGACTTTAGTTCAAATGCAGCAAGGCGGATTCGGCAGGATGCAATGGGTTCGCGCCATGCTGGAACACGTCCCTTGCGACCAACGCAACGGGGATAACTCGGAGAGATCGTCGATGTATTTCGTCGCCGCCGCGTTGCTGGTACTGTCGGGACTGTTCTACTCCGCGAGCCATCACGAGATCGGCTC
>NZ_JADPJF010000039.1:165567-187831 GCF_023073295.1 Bradyrhizobium sp. 23
CGGCGCCGCGCTGGCCGGCGCCTGGGGCATGTTCGTCAGCATCAAATAGTCCCGACCGCACGCGCTCAGGAGACAAACGTCTCGCCGGTGCGCGGGTTGCGCACTGGCCGGCCATCGCAGTCCGGTCGCGCTCGGAATGCGTGCAAACGCTGCACCGGGTATTCTTCGACGATGCACTTATACAGGTGTTTTGCCCGACGAGTCAAACGAAATTAGCTTTATCAGAAATCAGCGAGGCGCGCCTTACCCGCAGCCCGGGAACCTTGTTCCCTCATTAGCATTTGTGAAGGACGCGCCCCGACCGAGACCCCTCCTGCCATGACCGACGATGCCGTCAGCCCCACGAAATCCGCACCGTCGCTGTTGCAGAGGCTGGGGCCGGGTCTCGTCACCGGGGCCGCCGACGACGATCCGTCCGGCATCGCCACCTATTCGCAGGCCGGCGCGCAATTCGGTTACGGACTGCTCTGGACGGTATTTCTGACCACGCCGTTCATGATTGCGATCCAGCTCGTCAGCGCCCGGATCGGCCGCGTCACCGGCAAGGGGCTGGCGGCCAACGTCATGCAGATCGCGCCGCGCTGGGCGGTGCTGTCGCTCGTCGCCATGCTCGTTGCCGCCAACACCTTCAACATTGCCGCCGACATCGCCGCAATGGCGGAGGCGCTCTCGCTGGTGATCGGCGGCCTCAACCACGAGCACGCGCTGATCTTCGCGGCGGGCTCGACCCTGCTGCAGGTGTTCCTGCCCTATCGGCGCTATTCGCCGGTGCTGAAATTTCTCACCTTGGCGCTGTTCGCCTATGTCGCGACCGCCTTTACCGTCAAGATCCCGTGGAGCACGGCGCTGCTCGCGGCGGTGTGGCCGAAGACGAATGTCAGCGCCGACTATTTCATGATGGTCGTCGCCGTGCTCGGCACCACGATCAGCCCGTATCTGTTCTTCTGGCAGGCCTCGCAGGAGGTCGAGGAGATGAACCAGGGCAAGCGCGACAAGCCGCTGCGCGAGCTGAAGCGCGGCGGCAGTCCGGAGCTGGCGCGCATCCGGGCCGACACCCTCTCCGGCATGCTGCTCTCCAACGGCATCGCCTTCTTCATCATCCTCACCACCGCGTCGGTGCTGCACGCGAATGGCGTGACCAACATCAACTCGGCGACGGAGGCCGCCGAAGCGCTGCGGCCGCTCGCCGGCGACTTCACTTTCGCCCTGTTCGCGATCGGCATCATCGGCACCGGCCTGCTCGCAATTCCGGTGCTGGCGGGCTCGGCCGCTTACGGCGTGGCGGAGATCTTCGGCTGGCGCGCGACGCTGGAGGCGAAGCCCGACGAGGCGGTCGGCTTCTACACCATCATCGCCGCCGCCACCATCATCGGCTTTGGTCTAGGGTTCACCGGCATCGACTCGATCCACATGCTGGTCTGGAGCGCCGTGCTCAACGGCATCGTGGCCGTTCCGATCATGGCCATGATGATGCTGATCGTCTCGAGCAAGGCGATCATGGGTCGCTTCAAGGGCCGGTCATGGCTCGTCGCGCTGGGCTGGCTCGGCACCGCGTTGATGGCGCTGG
This sequence comes from Bradyrhizobium sp. 23, assembly GCF_023073295.1. Classification (NCBI taxonomy): domain Bacteria; kingdom Pseudomonadati; phylum Pseudomonadota; class Alphaproteobacteria; order Hyphomicrobiales; family Nitrobacteraceae; genus Bradyrhizobium; species Bradyrhizobium sp. 23. The sequence goes on from NZ_JADPJF010000039.1 coordinate 167,135, forward strand.
CTGTGCTCGCCCTGCTCGGCTCGTCATTGATGGGCTGACTAGCCTTTGACTAGCCTTGCGACAAGACTGCCGAGATCTGCGAGGCGATGATGAAGGCCGCGAACACAGCCGGCACGCTGATGAAGCGCAGGAATTGGTCGATCGAAAGCATCGCTGTCTCCCCCAAGACAAAAACGTATACGCCGCCGCGCTATTCCACCCCGTGCGCGACGTGCTGATCGGCCGTCAGAAACTGATCGGAAATGGCGGCTCCACTCATCGTGAGCAGCGCCAGGATCGTAATCACAGCCAGAAATCTCATGGCCGGAAGATCGATCCCGATTGTGGCCAAAAACGTCAGAGCATGGCGCCTTTTCAGGACGATCCCGGGCAAGATCATGGCTGTCCCCACCGGATTCCCCGCGTTTTCCAATAGAACGTTCGGAAGGGGCTTCCCTGCACACCTCGCCAGGCTTCACTGCGCAAGGCCGTTAGCCTAACAATCGTGGCTGGACCCGGGCTTGCGCCCGCCAAAGAAAAAAGCCCAGCCGGGCAACAGGGAGCGACATGACCAAATCGTCGAAAGCAACAAGTCTCGAAATTCTCGCCTGCGACGCCGGCTGGAGAAACTACCACTTCGTCAAGCTGACAACCGAGGACGGCATCGTCGGCTGGAGCGAGTTCGACGAGGGCTTCGGCTCGCCCGGCGTCGGTGCTGCGATCCAGCGCCTGTCTGCCCGCGTCGTCGGGCAGAACGTTTTCCGGCACGAGCGCATCTACGCCGAACTGTTCGCGGCCACGCGTCCCGCCGCCGGCGGCGTGGTGGCGCAGGCGCTCGGGGCGATCGAGAATGCGCTGCTCGATGCCAAGGCGAAATGTCTTGGTGTGCCCTGCTACGAACTGCTCGGCGGCAAGATCCGCGACCATGTCAGGGTCTATTGGTCGCATTGCGCAACGTGGCGGATCAATCACCCGTCCTGGTACAAGCCGCCGATCGAGAACCTCGACGGCGTCAAGGCAATCGGACGCGAGGTCCGCGAGAAGAAGTTCACCGCGCTCAAAACCAACATCTTCTCCTATGATGACGGCAAACCGACCGGTTGGCGACCGGGCTTCGGCTCGCCCTTCGCTCCCGAGATCAACGTCGATCGCAAAATCCTGCGCGATCTGCGCATGCATCTGGAAGCGATCCGGGACGGTGCAGGCCCCGACGTCGACATCTTGCTTGACTGCAACTTCAACGCCAAGACGGAGGGCTATCTGGAGATCCTGCGCACCATCGCGGACCTCGACATGTTCTGGATCGAGATCGACAGTTTCAATCCGGAAGCGCTCGGTTACATCCGCAGGCAAAGCCCGCATCCGATCTCGTCCTGCGAGACGCTATTGGGCTTGCGGGAATTCCTGCCCTATTTTCGCGAGCAGGCCATGGACGTCGCGATCATCGACACGCCCTGGAACGGCGTCTGGCAGTCGATGAAGATCGCAGCCGCCGCGGAAGCGTTCGAAGTCAACGTTGCCCCGCACAATTTCTACGGCCATCTCTGTTCGATGATGAACGCGCATTTCTGCGCCGCCGTGCCGAACCTGCGCATCATGGAGATCGACATCGATCGCCTGGCGTGGGACCGCGAACTGTTCACGCATGAGCCCGACATTCAGAACGGCCATCTGGTCATTCCGGACCGGCCCGGCTGGGGCACCGATCCGAACGAGGAAGCCCTGCGCGCGCATCCGCCGAAGACCACCGGCGGATTGCTCAGCTACGGCCGGAAGGGCTAGAGCGTCTTACGGCGTCACTGGATTGACGGTTGGGGACGTCTTCGGCCCCGGCCGCTCCGGCTCGATCGGGGAGTGCGGTTCGGTCGGGAGAATTTTGGCACCTGCGGCCCGCGCGGCTTCACCCGTGGTTGCGTACATCGCAACATGGGCGGGCTGCGTTTTGGCCCGATTCCATGGTCCGTGATCGACGATGAGCATCGCAGCAATCGTCAACGCGGCCACAATCAACGCGATTACGCCGGGATGGCGAAGCGCTGAGGACATGGAGTTTGCGAAGCGATCCGTTGCCATCGTGGAATCCATAGGCTTTTCCTCTCACAGGTTAATGCAATCGCGTCCTGCGAGTTCCGCCCTTGGCCAAGGCAAGTTCCAAGCGGATACGGGAACCTGGTCGCCCCAAGGCGCTCAGTGTTTCACATCCGGCCGCGCGTCGCCGACGAACCGGTCGCGGTTCGGCATCTTGACCGCTGCAAGCGATTTGGCATCGAGCGTCGCATCCGCTCCGACCAGTCCATTCAGGTTCAGGATGTAGGCGGACACCGCATAAACCTCTTCATCGCTCAACGATTGCGGCGCGTTCTGCGGCATCGCGCGGCGGATGTAGTCGAACAGCGTCGGCGCATACGGCCAATAGCTGCCGACCGTACGGATCGGCTTTGGCGTTGCGATCGTGCCCTGCCCACCGACGAGCCGGTCACCGAGCCCGCCCTCGCCTTTGTCGCCATGGCATGATGCACATTGCTGGGCGAACACCTCGCGCCCTTGGCTCACCGAGCCGCTTCCCTTCGGCAGATTGCTGCCGTCGCGTCCGATATCGATATTCCAGCCCGCAATCTCCGCAGCCGTCGCGGGCCGTCCGAGGCCGTACGAGGTCTGCGCCTGCGCTTCGCTCGGAAACGTCCACAGCACAATGACGACAGCAATGCCGCAAGTCTCACGCCAGCGCATTGGTCACCTCGCCGTCAGCCGCGATGCGCCAGGGCCAGATCGCGTTATTGTGGTAGAAATAGTTCTCGCCGCGCATCGCGAGCAGCTCGGCCAGAGTCGGCTGCACATAGCCGGTTTCGTCAATGGCACGGCTCTGGATCACGGCAGGCTTTCCGTCCCACTGCCAGGGCAAGCGAAAGCGTGTCAACGCACGCGTCAGCACCGGCTCCTGCAATTGCGCGGATTGCCAACTCTTTCCCTCGTCGACGGACACTTCGACGCGCGCGATCTTGCCATGCCCGCTCCAGGCTATACCGGTGATCTCGTGGAAGCCTGGCGCGCCCAGGCGTTGGCCGCCGGAGGGCCTCGTGATAATCGACTTCGCCTCCATGTAGAACGAAAATTCACGCGCGGTGCCGTCCGGCAGCAGGTCGGTGTATTTCGAGGTCTCCTCGCGCGAGTAAACCGGCTCAGCCGTCACATGCAGGCGGCGCAGCCACTTCACGCTCATATTGCCCTCGAAGCCCGGCAGGAACAGCCGCAGCGGATAGCCCTGCTGCGGACGCAGCCGCTCCCCGTTCTGGCTGTAGACCAGCATGGCGTCCTCGAGGCATTTGTCGATCGGGATGCTGCGCGTCAGCGCAGCCGCGTCGGCACCTTCGGCGACGATCCATTTGGCATCCGGCTTCAATCCGGCCTCTTGGAGCACCAGCTTGAGGCTGACGCCGGTCCATTCTGCACAACTCACCAGACCCACGAGGTCCGACGCGGTCTTGCCGTAAGGCTTGCTGTAGCCGGGATTGCCGGAGCATTCGAGAAAGTGGACGCGCGATTCCGACGGGAAACGCCTGAGATCATCCATTGTAAAAATCAGTAGGCGCTCGACCAGCCCGTGCAGCATCAACCGGTGCTGGGCCGGATCGATGGTCGGAACGCCGCTATGATGCCGCTCGTAGAACAGGCCGTTCGGCGTGATGATGCCGTCGAGCTCCTGCAATGGCGTCCGGCTGGAGGCCGAGATGTACTGCTTGAGCGTCTTCGAGATGTTCTTGACGACGCCCTTCTCGAAGGGTGACGGCGCGCCATAGGGCTGGCCCCCCGTCGGCTCGCCCGGCGCCTTCATCCATTCGGGGACGTTGGGCGGAAGGTTGTCGGTCTCGGCGGCAGCCGATGCGCCGGCGCCCAGGACAGTGCCACCCGCCACCGCAGCACTGGCGCGCAGAAAGCGGCGGCGAGTCGTCCCCGCGGGTTTATCGAACGTTCTGCTCATCTGCGGATCCTTGGCTGAAGCGCGACCCGCATGAAACAGTCTGCAACGTGCATTTGCAATTCGCACCTGTTTCAAAAACAGGCGATTTCCATCTGGACTGATCTAAATCCGGTGGCGGCGACGGCAGTTCTCTTCTTCGCAATGCACAAACGGCTCGTCCATCACTCGCCGGGCGCGATCGCATTGCTCGGTGTCGGCCGGTCGGCGATCTGCTGGCCGAACAGGCTGCCGATCAGTTCGACCGCCGTGCGCGCGGTGCGGCCACGCTCGTCGAGGAACGGATTGAGCTCGACGATGTCGACTGATCCGACCACGCCGGAATCGTGCAGGAGCTCCATGATCAGATGCGCCTCGCGATATGTCGCTCCGCCCGGCACCGTCGTGCCCACGCCGGGTGCGACGCAGGGGTCGAGAAAATCGACATCGAAGCTGACATGTAGTACGCCGTTGCTGGCCCTGACGCGCTCGATGACGCGGCGGATCAGCACGGCGACGCCGAACTCGTCGATCTGGCGCATGTCGACAACCCTGATCCGGCGCGTGCGCATCAACTCCTTTTCGAGCTTGTCGATTGAGCGCGCGCCGAACAGGTCGAGCCTGTCGGGATCGATCGAGGCGCGCGGATCATCGCCGAGCAATCCGTCGAGGCCGGGTTCGCCGCACAGGAATGCCGCCGACATGCCGTGCATGTTGGCGGTGATCGTCGTCTCCGGCGTGTTGTAGTCGGCATGTGCATCGAGCCAGAGCACGAACAGCTCGCGTCCGCGCTCCTGCCAGTGACGGGCCATGGCATTCACCGATCCCATCGACAACGTGTGATCGCCGCCGAGAAAAATCGGCAGCGCGCCGGTTTTCGCGATCTCGTAGCCTCTGCGGCTCAGCACGCGTGTCCAGCGCTGGATTTCGCGGTAGTGATTGGCTTTGTCGGGGGGCCTGTCTGCGAGGTCCCGGAGCTCGGCCACCGAGAGATCGCCGTAATCGACGACCTCGAAATCCAGGCTCTCGAGCAATGTCGCAAGGCCGGCGGTGCGGAGCGCCGCAGGGCCCATCAGGGTACCGCGCTGCGAAGCCCCCATGTCGATGGGAGCGCCGAGCAAGGCGATGCGCCGGGCTCGATCCGTCGTGGTCCGGTCGGTCACAGCTGTCTCCTGAGATCAGCAAGATTGAGCCAGCCTAACAGAGATTCGCATCCGTCGTTTCACGGGGGCGGTCGGCCCGGGGGGCGCATCGTCTCGGAACAAAAGCCCGCGCGCCGAATTGCTCATGCAAGGCCGGTACCCGCCGTAAAACCACGGCGCCTGTCGCGGATAGCCAAAGGTCATGCGACCCGCTGTTCAGAACGAGCGCTCGCGCGGATAGCCAAAGGTATCGGCCTCCGTCACTTGATCAGCCCGGAGGTCGCGCACTTGAGCACGGAGATCCCGCAGTCCACCTCACATCCCGGCATGGCCGAGCGCGCCATTGATGTCGCGACGGACGTATCCCGCACCATCGGTGAAGTCGCAGGTGGCCTGCACGCAGCTGTCGACCGCATGACCTCCGCAATCGACGACGCGCGCAAGCCCGGAAAACCCCTCGCGACCGTCGCCGCGATCACGCGCGAAGCACCGCTTGCCAGCCTGTTCGTTGCTTTCCTGTTCGGCGTCGCGGTGGCACGTCGGCGCTAGAAAGACATCAAACTTGCCCCACTTCGGCTTGGCGCCTGAGAGCTTCCGCACAACGTCTTTTAGCGTTGGGGGCAAATAGCGCTTCTGGGAGTGGGATTGCGTTCTTTCAGAAACACCCAGCAGGCGTGTCCCTTTCGGTCACCGCAGAAAGAGGCGGACCTGCCGCGATTGGGATCATCATCGCAATGAGAGCCGGACTTTTCCTCACTGATCTCATCCTAATTGTCGCGCGATAAGCAGCGGCATTTTCGAGTGCCGTAGAATGATTGATCCGCACCAGGTGAATACGATTATCTCCACGACCATTTGCGCATTTTTTGCACATTACCCAGACGCAAAAATAGGAATTGAAGAAGCCAAGCTGCTCGCGAAGCAAATTGCGGATGCTCTCAACGAGGCGGGACTGCAGATTTCTGCCCCCGATCCGGCGAGTCCAGAAGCTGACTAGATGCCGCTGGGCGATCGTCCAGAGCTCATGTGCGCCACTCTTCCTGACCGGAGATCGGCTGTCGTTCAGCTGGTTCGTTCCTGGCGCTCAGCCAGTTGGGTCCTCAATCACAGCTCCGGCTCTTTCGATCCTCTTCGGCACTAGAATTGCTGCTTATGACAAGAAGGGCTTGCAGTAGCGGTGCACACCACGGACGACGGTCGACGCCCCGGGCCGCACGTGGGGTAGACCATAAGGCCACCTGCGCCCGTTGGCTGATATCTACTCCTATCGCAGCTGCCGCTAATGGCTCCTGAGTTGTATTGCGGTTTCGACTTTGACGAAGATCAGGTCGCGCTCTCGCCCATCCCAGGTGCGCTCTGTGGATCGAATCCACTGCGAAGCGGCTCATAGGAACAATTCAAAAAACCGTGAGTTTGAATACAAGAAATCCGAAAAGCGAGAGAGGGATGTGATGACGCGGTCCGTGGAAGAATTGAGGCGTGAGTCCGAGCGAAGTCGCGCTGAGTTGGCCGCTACGGTCGATCGGCTGAAAGAGCAGGTCTCGGAGACGGCCGAGGACATCCGCCATAAGGTGTCGCCGCAGCACATCAAGTCGGAAGTATCCGACTATGTCACCCACACGACAAAGAGCTGGGTGGACGGACTGAAACAGCAAGTTATGGACAACCCGATGCGGAGCGTGGCCGCCGGGACCGCCGTGGTGGTTCCACTCCTACGCTTGGCGCGTGGTGTCCCCTTGCCGCTTTTGATGATCGGTGCCGGCTTGGCGCTCACCTCGAAAACCGTGCGAGACCGCGCCGCCGAGGTTTCCGGCCCTGCGATGGACAAGGCGAACGAGGTTTTCGAGGACATGGCGGATCGAGCGCGCGCCATGCAAGGCGATCTCAGGGATCAACTATCTTCCGCCCGCAATCAGGCCGCGAGCATGGCCGACGAGGCGCAAGATTCGACTGCCGGTCTCGCGGCGGATTTACGCGCACGGGCCTCCCAGGCCGCCGAGACGATTGGCGAAAAGCTCAAGAGCGGGGTGGATGCGGCGAAGGACAGTGCCTCCGCAGCTAAGGACGCTGCCGGAAGGGCGCCCGAACAAGCTCGCGCGATCATTAGCGATAATGCCGCGCTAATCGCCGGTCTTGGGGTGGCGATCGGAGCCATTATCGCAGCCGCTCTTCCGGAAACCAAGGTTGAAGCCAAGGCCATGAGCCAGGCGAGCGACGGCGTGAAGCGGGCCGCCGCCGAGGCCGCTCAGTCCGGATTTGACGCCGCCAAAGATGCCGCAATGTCGGCAGCCGACGCGGCAACAAGCAGAGTCGCCGAGGCCGGCCTCGGTGAGCATGCCAGCCGCATGACTCAGAACCTCGCTGACTCGCTCAAGACAGCCGCCGACGACGTCGTCGGAGCCGCTTTCAATCCCTCCCGCAATTCCAATACCTGAAGGAACACACCATGAGCGATCTAGACCTGAGCAGAGGCACGAATTCAAATGAAGATCGGAACGCGGGTTCTCCGAAGAACCTGAAGGACCAAATGGCGGAGGCTGGAGCGACTGTGAAGCAGCGGGCCGACGAGGCCTTCCGGGCAACCGCTGACATCGCCCAGGACAAGTTCAAGGAAGCCGGGGATGCGGCCAAGGACCTCGCTTCGGGGACCATGGACCAGATTCGCGGCCAGGCACGCGAGCAGCAGCGGACTGGAGCCGAGTTCATTGAGCGACTTGCCGGCAATGTTCGGGAAGCGGCTCGCGCCTTCGAGAGCGATGTGCCTTTTGCCGCCCGCGGCATCAACTCCGCCGCGGACTATGTTGAAGATACCGCCGAGAAGATCCGCAACGGCAGCTTCCGCGATCTCCTCGATGGCGCAACCGATTTCGCAAAGCGTCAGCCTGCCGCTTTCCTTGGCGTTTCGGTGCTCGCCGGTTTCGCCGCCGTCCGTTTCCTGAAGGCCTCCGGCGGTGACTCGCCTTCATCGCGACCTGGGATGAGTAGTGGAACGTCGTCGACGCAGGGCGACACGTGGCGCGGAAGCACGTCTTCCACGGGAGCCGGGCAGGCTTCCATGCAGGGCTCATCGGTATCCGGCAACAATCCGCAGCGAACGACGTCCTTCAAAGGCGGCAGCGTATCATGACCATTCAGCACGATATCAAGACAAGCCAGAACGATCTTCGGACCATCTCCACGCTTGTAGCGGACGCGATGGGGCAGTTCGCCAAGCTGTTCCAGAACGAAATCGACTTGGCCAAGGCTGAACTCAGCGACAGAGTGCAGAAGATAACGGGAGCAGCAGGCTTCATTGCCGGTGGCGCCCTTCTGGTGACCCCCGCCATTGTGATGGCGCTGTTCGCATTGTCGGCGGCGTTGATCTCCGCGGGATGGTCGCAACCGCTTTCCTACCTGACATCCGCGATCCTCGCTGGCGCCATTGCGGGCGTGCTGTTTGCGGTCGGCATCAATCGGATGGACGCCCGTAATCTTGCGCCGCGGGAGACCATCCGGCAGCTGGAAAAGGACAAGGACACCGTGAAGGGAATGGTCCGATGAGGAGCACGCAAACCGGCTTTTTCGACAATCTGGTCGCAGCGGCCAAGGAAAATCCCCTTGCCGCCGTTCTAATTGGAGGCGGCGCGCTGTGGCTTATGGCTGGTGACGACAGGATCAAGGGCGCAGCTCGGTCGACGGCGGCCGCCGCGTCCGGTGTGGTCGATGGCGGGGTGAGCACGATGCGGACTGCGGCATCGGCGATCCAGCGCACTGCGGCGCCGCCCACGGCGCCCGAAATGGATCACATAGGGTCCCTCGATGGCGAAGACACGTTGCAGTCAGCCAAGGACGCTGCATCCGGCGTTCTGTCAGGAACCGCGGACAAGATGAGGGCTCAGTTCGAGGACGGCCTAGAGATGGCGCGGGACGGCTTCGCTAAAGTGCGCGACCAGGTTCCGGGCGGCGAAGCCGTCTCAAAAGCAAAGTCGTCGTTGTCTGATATGCTAGAAAAGCAACCGCTGGTGCTTGGCGTCGTCGGCTTGGCCATTGGCGCCGCAGTCGCAGGGGCATTTAGAACAACCGACATCGAGAATGAGTATGTCGGGGAGACCAGCGATGCTGTAAAGGCCGACCTGAACAGCCGTGTTGGTGCCGTCTCGCAGGCGTTGCGCGAAAACTCCGACACCCTGTTAGCAGAGGTCTCCGATACCGGCGGCGAGGCTCTGGATCGAATCAGGCAGACCGGGATGGATGCAGTCGAAGCAGCCCGTGAAAGGGCCAAGTCGCCTAATGTGCTGTGACCACTGAAGAGTCGTCGCGACGTCCGCGGCGACTCTTCCGAATTATTCCGCGTACAACATCAGCGCATCATCTAGGGGCCCAGCTCGCGCTCCCGATTCGTGATCAGCGCTCCTCGTAACAGTAGATCTGCTTCGCATCGCTCAGAAGTGGCTGTTGAAAGCGACCTTATGGGATCTTGATCGCGAAGCTCAAGTGTTCAGGCGGCACTGACGGCGGCGCACTCGGCTGCGAAGAATTGCCGCTCGAATGCTTCCGCCGGCATCGGACGGCCGAAGAAATAGCCCTGGCCTTCCTCGCATCCCATGCTCACCAGGAAATCGGCCGTCGCGCGGTTCTCGATGCCTTCGGCCACGACCGTGAGACCGAGCTGTTTGCTGAGACCGATGGTCGACCCGACGATCGCGGCATCGTCGGAATCCGCGAGCAGACCGAGCACGAACGAGCGGTCGATTTTGAGCCCGTCGAGCGGAAACTTCTTCAAATAGCTCAGGCTCGCATACCCGGTACCGAAATCGTCGAACAGGACGCGGACGCCGAGCTGCTGGATGCGTTTGAACATGTCGAGCACGCGGGCTTCGTCATGAAGCAGGATGTCCTCGGTGACCTCGAGCTCCAGCAGCGACGGCGTGAGCCCCGTCGCTTCGAGCATCCCCGCAACCGAATGCGCCAAATCGCCGGAGTGCAACTGCGAGGGCGACAAATTGATCGCGACGCGCACGCTGTCGCCGGACAATTCCCAGGCGCGTGCCTGCCGGCAGGCGGTCTCCATCACCCAGTTGCCGATCCGCTCGGACAGGGCCGAGCTATTGACCACGGGCATGAACTCTCCGGGCGAAACGTAGCCGCGCACGGGATGCCGCCAACGGATCAGCGCTTCGGCCCCGACCAGGCTGGCGTCGATCAGGCGAACCTGGGGCTGATAGAACAGCTCGAACTCGCCGCGATCGGCGGCAAGTGCCAATTCGCTTTCCAGCGTCAGCCGGTTCTCCAGCTCCTCCCGGAGCGCGCTCTCGAAGATCACATGGCCGCCGCGCCGCGTCAGCTTTGCCTTGCTCAGAGCGAGATGGGCATTGCTCAGGAGATCGTCGGCGTTGTGGCCACCTTCCGGATGGATGGCGACGCCGATGCTGAGCCTGACGCGGTGCTGCCGCGTGCCGGTCGCAAGCGGCGCTTCGAAGGCGCGCGCCATGCGCTCGGCGTACTCCGCGATCGGCTCGTCGCCATCGGCGCCTTTGCGCGCAATGGCGAATTCGTCTCCGCCAAGCCGGGCAACGACAGCGCCGCACGCCTCGGCTCTCAGGCGACCAGCGACCGCCTGCAGCACGAGATCTCCGGCGGAATGACCGAGCATGTCGTTGATGCTCTGGAAGCCGTCGAGCCCGATCACGAGCAGCGCGACCTCGCAAGGGCGCTGCCCCGCATCCGCGATCATGCCGACCAGTCCTGCATGCAGCGTGTTGCGGTTGGCAAGACCGGTCAGCGCGTCGTACTCGGCGAGATATCTGACGCGTTCGGCCTCACGCTTGCGGACCGAGATATCGCGCAGGATGGCTCCGTACTGGAAGCCGTCCGTTCCCTGCCAGCCCGAGAAGCTCGCCTCGACCGGGAAGGTTTCACCGTTCTTGCGCCGCCCTTCGAACTCGACGACGACCGCCCCGCCAGGGACCAGGAGTGCCTGGCGCGCGGCGTCGCGCATGGACGGCCTCGCGTCACCGTCCCCCGCCACGGCGCACAACGTTTCGAACGGGCGGCCGATGATCTCGGCGGGCAGATAGCCGAAGATCGCACTGGCGCCGGGATTCCACACGGTGATGAGCTGATCTTCGTCGGTGCAGATGAGGCCATCGCCGAGTGACATCGCGATACGATGAAAGCGGCTTTCGGCGATGCGCCCCAGGAGACCTCGGAAATCGATTTCGTCGAGTGCAATTGCCGTCAGATAGGCGACAATCGCGATGTGGAACAGCGATGTGTCGATGATGAAGGGCCATCTTGCCTGCACGAGGACCGCCAACAGCTCGAAAACCGCCCCGACCGAGATCAGGATTGCGGCGCGAATTCCCGGTCCCAAGCGGCGCCACGAATACACCATCAGCAGGCAGATCCCAGCGAGACCCAGGATCATGCCGGTATCAGAGGTCCAGCGCAGCATCCGGTTCTGGAGGATCGATTCCGCTGCCAGCGCCTGGAGGATGGGTCCGGAGATAATGCGGCCATTCGGAACGCTGAAGCGGTCGCCGAGTTCGAGCGCCGTCGCTCCAATGATGATCTTCTTGTCTCTCAGCTTGTCGAGAGTGGCGGTTTCGCCGCGGAGCACGTCGACGTAGGAGACACTCGGAACCGAGCCCGCCCGAATGCTGAAATCGATCAGGAAAGGCGGCCGCCGATTGGCGTCCTGCCCGGCCAGCACGACGGCCATCGACGGCATCACGGCCTCGCCGAGCTTCTCGCCGAACGGATAGCGGCGAACGAGCCCGTCGGATTCGATCGCGACATTGACCAGCGCCGGCCACGACTGGTTGCCGAACGGCTTCAGGGGGCGATTGATGTGAGCTGCGCCGCCATTCGGCGCGGGCTGCTTGAAGGACGGCAGGATGGTCGAGCCCCCGGCCTCACGCAGCGCTTTGACGAAAGCCTCGTCGGAGGCCGGATCGGATGGCGAGCTGAAATCGACGTCGAAAGCGACGTCCTGCGCCCCCGCGGCCTCTAACCTGTGCAACAGTTCCGCGTGCAGCCGGCGCGGCCAGGGCCACACCCCGATCTGATCGATCGAGGGCGCGTCGATGGCCACCACGACGACATTGCCGGTCGCGGCACGCGATTGCCAGGCGAACCGCAGGTCGGTCAGCGCGTTGCGAAGCGCACCATGCCACCCCGTGGACAGCGCGATCGCCAGCGCTGTCACGACAAGAATATGCGGCCGAAAGCGTCCCACCCGATCCTCCTGCGCACCCGCTTCCGCAGGTGCGCCCCCTCATCCCCTAAGACATCGCCTCAGTGCTTGTTGTGGCCAAGGGCATTGCCGTGACCATTGCTGCCGTTGCCGCCGCCATTGCCGTTGCCGTTGCCGTTGTTACCCCGGCCGTTACCGGTGGCGCCGTTGTTGCCGTTACCATTGCCGGAATTCCCACTGCCGGAATTGCCGTTACCGGATTTGCCCTTGTCCGGTTTGGTCTTGCCACCGGAGTCTCCGTTGCCGCCGCCAGAGCCGTCGCTGGATGCACCGGCCGTGGTGGCGGCTATTGTCGTGCTCGCAGCCGACGAACTGGTGCCAGCCGTCACGCCGCTGCTCGTGGTCACCGCAGTCTGGGCGGTGCCGTTGGATGCCGTTGTGCCCGCTTTCGAGTCGCCCCAGACCGTCTCGGTGCTGGCGTAAGAGTTGCGCGCCTGTCCGGGGGCACCGCCGCCGTGGGCGAGCCCGTGCGTGACCTTGTGGACGTTCAGCTTGACCTCGCCCAGCGAACTCGAGATGCGCACGACGCCGGGCTTTGCAGCATCAGCCTTGGCAGCACCGCCCTTGGGCGCGTGAACTCCGGCCGCCTGTTGCGATGGCTTGGGCGCGGCGGCCGCCTTGGCGCCCTTGTCGATCGGACCGAGCGCATGGATCGCATGGCCGTTCGCGGCGTTGCGCGGGGCCGACAGGCCCGATTTCGGCACGGGGACGCGCTCGATGCTCGAGGCGCGCGGCTTGCCGTGCTCGATCGGATTGAAGGTCCCGGAGCCGCTGAGAGAAAGGCCGGGCTTGCCATGCTCGAAGACGGTGGCGGCCTGCCCCGGCAGGACCTGGGCGATCTGTCCCGTCTTGAAGTCGGAGACCTCGACCTGGCCGCGGAGCACGCCGACTTTGGTGCTGCCCGCATTCACGGTAACGCTGAACTGCGTTCCCTTGACGACAGCGGCGAGATAGGGCGTCTCGACCTCGAAATGCTTGACGTTGCGCTTCTCGACCTCGAGCAGGATCGAACCTGCCTGTTGGATGATGGTGGTCGAAAGGCCTTCCTTGCTCTCGGTCGGTAAACCCACCACCGAGTTGGGAGAGATCAGGATCGTTTCCTCGCCGCGGACGAGCAGCACGCGGCCATTTCGTCCGGTGCGAATGGTATCGCCGGGCTTGAGTGCCTCCTGTTGGTTCAGCGAAACCTGCTGCGCGCCGCTGGTGGCGACCCAGACCTCGCCGCTGGCCTTGCCGACCGACCAGACGCCATCGTCCGCGGCGGATGCGACGGAGGCCGTTCCCAGGATCAGCGCAGCCGCCAAGGCGCACCGCATTCCAATTTTGCTCAGCATGACGATCCTCAGTCCCCGTTACAGCCGCCTTGAGGGGTATCCGAAATCACTCAACATAGGATTAGCAGGAAGCGGCCACCGGAGCGGTCGCGTTAACCATTCGTTGACCATAAAAAAGTATGAAAAATCATGTGGCTAACGAACCCTTATAGCATCAGGGGCACATCTCCGTCGAACTACGGGGAGAGGCGCGTTGCGCGCGTCGGGAAGCGGCATCTGGTTACCGCAGCGGTGCTGTTGGCGCCGTTCTTCGCCGGATTTCCTCAGGCTTTCGCGCAGCAGGCGAACCAGCCGGGCTTCGATCCGCGCCAAGCTCAGAAATATTTTGAAAACCAAGCCGAGCGGGAATCGCTGAGCCGTCCGCCGGTCAGGCTTCCGACAGTCGACCAGCCCAACACCGGCGGCGCTACCAAGCCTCAGTTCGTGCTGCGCGGCATCAACGTCAGCGGAGCCCGGGCCGTTTCCCCCGATCGTATCGCCGCGGTCTATCAGCCTTATGTCGGTAAGAAGGTTTCGCAGGCGGATCTCGCCGCGATCGCCGGCGCGATCAGCGATCTCTACCGCGCCGATGGTTTTCACTTGAGCCGGGCGATCGTGCCGCCGCAGGACATTGCCAACGGCCTGCTCCGGATCCAGGTGATCGAAGGCGCCATCGTGCAGGCCGAACTGAAAGGCGATGGCGCCGAGCAGTTCGGCGTGAGACCGATGCTTGGGCCGGTTCTGGCCGAGCAACCGTCGCGCCTGGCAACGCTGGAACGCCAGCTCTTTCTCATCAACGGCAGACCTGGTGTCCGGATCACCGATACCGCACTGGAGGAGATCGGCGGTGCGACCGGCCGCTTCCGCCTCATCGTCTATTTGAAGACCTGGCACGTCTTCTCCTCATTCGGTCTGGACAATCTCGGCTCATCATCAGTCGGGCCGTGGCAGACCTACGCGACCGGCGCGTTCAACTCCTATCTCACCCCCGGCGACACGCTGGCGGTCAACCTGTCGACCATCGCCAACGACCCCCGCCAGCTTGGCTTCGCACGGCTGTCCTACGATGCACCGATCGGTGTCGACGGCGTGCGTCTCGGCGGGTCCGTCCTGTACAGCGCGGTTCGGCCGGGCGATGCCCGCCGCCTCGACAGCGACATCACCACGACCGAGGCGTTCGAGCTGCGTGCCGGCATCGTCCCATTGCAGTCGCAATCCTCCTCGCTGACCCTGACCGCGGCGACGACCTTCAGCAACGTGTCCGAGCATGATCTTTACGGCCCCTGGTACAACGACCACATCAGGACCGCGAGCCTGACCGCCGACTACCGGCTCCAGGATCATTTCGGCGGCACCAATTTCGCGACGCTGACCTACCGCCAGGGCCTCGACATCTTCGGTGCCTCGCATTTCGACGACGACCTGTTGTCGCGCGACGGCGCGTCATCGAACTTCTCCGTGCTGAACCTCTGGTTCACGCGCTACCAGACGCTCAACGATGTCTGGTCGCTCAAGGTCTCCGCTGCGAGCCAGACGGCGTCACGGCCGCTGTTCACCTCGCAGCAATTCTATCTCGGCGGCGCGGCCTTCGGGCGCGGCTATGGCGCGGCCGAGATCAGCGGTGACAACGGTCTTGCCGGCTCGCTCGAACTGCGCTTCGACCAGAAGCTCAATTTCCACTACTGGACCGGCTATCAGCTCTACGCGTTCGGTGACGCCGGTGCAGTCTGGAACTACGGTTACCGCCTGAGCGAGGGCCTGTCGCTGACCTCGGCCGGAGCTGGCGTGCGGTTCTTCCTGCCGGACGATTTCCAGGCTGATCTCGGCGTGGCCCTCCCCCTGAGCTACCGGGCGCCCGACAACGAGCGCCGCAGCCCGCGCTTTCTGTTTACTCTGTCAAGCGCGCTGCGGCTCTGCTCCGAACGCGGCAAGGGCGGTTGTCTGTAAACCCCTTGTCCTTCGCGCTGTAGCCCTCGAGGTGCGGCCCTTTTTGGGCCCAGGCTCATAGTCTTGCCTAAATTTAATCCCGTAACCTGCTCACGATCGCTCGATCCGGGAGTTCCCAACGACCATGTTCAGTCAAAAGTGATTTGAGACGGAACCATGAAAAAGGTGTTTGCAGTTCTGGCGTTTCTCTGCGTCCTCGGCGTCGGCCAGTATTTCGTCGTCAGCCGGTTTGCGATCCGCCATGAGGTGTTGACCCTGTTCGACGCCGCCCGCCAGCGGCCGATTGCGGTCGAAATCGCTGTACGGCGCGATTACGAGACCAAGGCCAATCTTGGCCTCTGGAAGCTCCCGCTCGCCATCATCAGCAATGGCAATACCGTCAAGGCCAGTGAATATTCCTTCTTAGCCAACGTGCTCGCCGCACGCGGTTATCTCGTCGCCAGCATCCAGCAGGATTTGCCGAGCGATCCGCCGCTGATGACCAAGGCCGGTCAGCAATATGTCGGGCGGCGCGAGGTCTATATCCGCTGCGAGGCCAACATCCTCTTCACCCTGGGCGAGTTGAAGCGGCGGCAGGAGAACGCCGACTACGACCACATCACGCTCGTCGGCCATTCCAACGGTGGCGACGTTTCGATGTATGTCGCCCATCAGCACCCGGAGCTGGTGTCGAAAGTGATCACGCTCGACAATCTGCGGGTGCCATTCGTGCTTAGCGACAACATGAAGATCCTGTCGTTCCGCTCGAAGGATCCGCATTTTGTGACCGATCCCGGCGTGCTGCCGACGCCGGAAGAGGCCAAGGCGCGCGGCATCGACATCATCCATACTGGCGCACAGCATACCGAGATGAGCGATCGCGGTCCCGATGCGGTCAAGGAGAAGATCCAGGCGACACTCGACCGCTTCCTGCGCGACAGCGCTAGCAGCGCGCTCGCCCCGGCCGATACACGAAGCCCGATGATCATGAACCCCGGCGACTATTAGTCCGGCCCCTTTGCGGCAGATCAAGGCTGCCGCGAGCCGACCACGATAGAAAGGGCCTCGCCATCTCGGAGAGGCACGTGTCGCACTCCATCGAAAGCCTTGATACAAAAAGACTCGATACGACAAGCTTTGGCCTGCCCGCGGCAAGGACGCCGAGATTCGCCCGGCATCTCTATCGTTCGGCTCGCAAGCTGCTGCGGTCGATCATCGCCCGCATCGACCTCTCGCAGTTTCCGGGTTCGTGTTGCGGATGAGGAGGGCGTCGCGAGCCAACAACACACAGGATTGCCCTATGCACCGGCATTTAAGACGAATTTGCCTGCTGGTTGCAGTGCCCTCAAGCGCGGGCACGTCGTCCGCTCCTACCTAGCGTAATTTTGAATGGAGGAAGTACTCTTGTCCCGTCCGCTTCTGGCGCGTTGTCATCGGCCAACCTCAGATTGGCGCAGCTCGCGACCACGGATGGTCTGACGAGGCTCGCGAACCGGCGCAGCTTCGATGCCTTCCTGCGGGAGGCCTACGTCAAGCACGCCATTCTATCGGTGCTGCTGATCGACATCGACCAGGTCAAGTTTCATCAATCTCCGCACCTATCCCGCGGTGCTCTTCCTCTATGCTTACGGCCTCGGCTTGCTGGCCGCTCGACGATATGCGGACCTCTTCAAACTGTTCACCTTCCCGCTGATAACCGACCGCGACACCACCTCAAACGTGGTCGGTCACCTGTTCCTCAGCGCATGGGCCGGCGGGGAGAACAACGTGTGGCAAATTGTGCCCGGCCTTGAGCGGCGCAAGACGGCCCTCAGCGACCACTGCATGATATCTTTCAGACTTGGACCGGCGACTACTTGTTTTCGTCAGAAGGTTACACCCCCTTCTTTGAAGAATTCGAATTGCTGGGCTCGCTCGCCTACATCTCACTCGGCAGCAGCAAAGAGGATTTGCAAGGCGTCCCGCAACGCACGGCGGACAAATTTGTCTGTGCCCCATTGGACGGATGTCATGGGACGGACAATGGCGCCATCAGGGTAACATTCGCAGATGCGGCAATACGGGGGTCAAATATTGCAGGCCCAATGACAATCCCACCCTAGGTCGGCTGAAAGGTGGTTGGCGAGCCGGTGTGCATGGCCAGGAGGCGCGTTGCCGGGAGATCCGTGCAAGCAGGTCCCTTCGGAGCCGGACTGGATCCACGAAGTAAAGCACGACGGCTATCGGATGGTCATTCGGGAGAACGACCGTGTGCGCCTGCTCTCCCGCAATGGCACCGACTGGACCAAGCGCTATCCCTGGATTGCCGAGGCCGCTCTGAAGAAGCGGCAGAAGCATTTCGTCATTGACGGCGAGGCGGTGATCCTTGGCGTTGATGGGGTTTCAGAATTCAATGGGCTGCACTCACGCAAGCATGAGCACGAGGTGCAGCTCTACGCCTCCGACATCCTTGCCATCGACGGCGACGACCTGCGCGATCTGCCGCTGCACCTGCGCAAGACCAACTTGGAGCGGCTGTTGGCCCGCCGGCCGGACCGGATCACCGTCGCGCCATTCGAGCACGGCGAGATCGGACCGGAGCTTTTCCGGGCGGCCTGCCGCATGGGCCTTGAAGATCTCGTCTCGAAGCATCGCGATCGGCCCTACCGCGGCGGCAGGCAAAAGCACTGGATCAAGGTGAAGAACCGCAGGCACCCAGCAATGGATCGAGAGCTGTGATGGCCGCGGAGTTGATGATTGGGTAGCCCAGTTCCCAATGAATCAAGTCCGTGCGGGATCTATGCCGCACGGACTTGATTGCAACTGTCCAGGCCCAGTCGGATTCCGTCGCAGCAGATCTAGCGTCCCTGTAATGCCCCTCGTAGGAAGCCCGTCATTTGCGACGGGCTCAAGGTCAGGGAGGAAAGGCGCCATGAAGGCGCGGGTTAAACTTATAACGAGTCGCGCCAATACTGTGTGTCGCAACTCACACTGTGGACAACAAAATTGCCCGCGGATCGCGCCATTCGATCGAGCCGCATCAGCCTTGATCCGGCTGCTGAGGCTGCCGGTCCGCGCACGATCAATGCACCACGCCGAGGTGAGCAGCCGTCGCGGATGCAGGGCGTCATCACACCATGGAGCTCTCAAACCCATACCCCGTGAGATCATGTAGGGTCTGCCGTGGGCCATCAAGGCCGTTCGCCGCGGCGCTGGCAATGGCCGCCCGGCACTGTGCGACGTCCGCGGCTTTCACTGCCGCTGCGCTCCCAGCCGGGCCAGTTGGCGGGCCCTTGTCTGCCCCTGATGGCAGCCAAGGGCTCAGTCCAGCGCACCTCAGCGCGTTGGAGCTGGCCGCAGCGTTCTTAGCGGAGGGCCGCAAAGGTCGACATGCTCGGAACCGAGGGCGTAGCCCGAGATAGCTCCAAAAGACACACGCCAGACGGTGTTCGGATAGCTGCCGGCGCAAACCAAATGTGTCGTATCGGATGCATAGTTGACGCAGCGCTTTAGACACTGCCTCGCCAGCGCAGCTTGGCGATCGGGGCAGTTCAGGCCGGTTCTTTCGTCTTCGGCCCTCCCGGCGTCGTCCTCAAAAAAGCAATCCCGCAACTGCGCATTTCGAGTCAACACGTTCACGCATTGAGTGGTCGCGTCGCCGACCTGCGCCTTGGTCGGTTTCACCAATGGGCACTCTGGGGGAATCTGAGCTGGGACCACGTAGGTACGCGCTGGCCGGCGGGCGAGCACGGCGGCTCTGTGCTTGCTCACCGCGGACCCACGTGACGGCCCTCGAGAATCTTCGGCGCAGGCGATAGGAAGGCATCTGGTCCACAGCGGACCGCTGCTCACGCACCGATTGGCGTCTGGCGCGCAGCCGGTGGGGCAACAGGTTTGCGCAGACGCGGGCGATATCACCGCATATGCCAAGACCAGGATTGTCACCTTGAGACGGCGCATGTTCCCCCCACCAGACAGCAGCTAAGCGGCGCTCCACTTGTCCTTTTCAATCGCGCTCATTCTTTTTCTTCTTGTCATCTCCATCCTGGCCGCCAAAGCCCGAGGAGCCCTTGTTACCGCCGCCACCTCCAGATCGGGAGCCTTCCTCTCCGGAATGCGCGACCTTGGACCCCTTTGCGCCACCCGAGTTCTCGCCGCCACCCCCGCCAGAGCCCCCACCACCGCCGCCGGCTGATGAATACTCCTTGGTCGAGTGATCCTCGGTCGCGCTGTGTGGATCATTGTCGAAGGCTGAATGACTGCTGCCGCCGCCGCTATATCCTGCTCCGTCTTGGGCGCCGGAACGTGCGATGGCTGTTGACGTCAACGACGTCGACAGGAGTAGAGTCATCGCTGGCGGGGTTATGGCAGCAAACCTGCCACACATCTTCAAGAACTCCCGGCGGTCTTCGTCTTCTTCTGTTGTGCGCATCAGGTATTCCCCCTCGGGCTAACTGCGACTATTAAACCAAATTAAATAAATTAAATCCTTTAATTGTTCAATCACGAAAAGTTACGTTCTGGTGCGCCTACCATTGGTCGTACTGCCCTGCCGCGCGGCGGCAGAAGTTCTGGATCAGGTGAAGAACCGCAGCCACCACCCTGGCAAATGCGAGCCGCTGGATCCGGTTGGCGCTGAAGTATATTGCGGCAACTACTCGGGGTCAGTCGCTACTATGCTGTATAGAATTTCAGTTGCCGTGGCGTGGGCTTCTCTTGCCTTTATCACCTACGCAAGTCTGTCTCCAATCCACGACAGGCCTCAACTGAGCAGTTCGGCCAATATCGAACACGTCGCGGCCTTTGCGTTCCTAGGTTTGGCATTTTGTGCCGCGTACCGGGACCGGATGACGCTGGTGTGCAGCCTCGTGCTTGGTAGCGCAGTGGTGCTGGAATTGTTGCAAAAGCTGACGCCAGATCGCCATGCTAGATTGCTGGATGCGACCGAAAAGGTGGTCGGCGGGTTGCTCGGGATTTTGCTCGCCAGCATAGCTTTACGCCTGATCGAGCGCTGGACGGCTGCATCTGATGTCTAACGGTTCTTGCGGGTTGGGTTCATGCCCAATCGTGCCATAAGCCAGGGACGACTGAGCTGCTGCCGGTTTGATGGACACCGAGATTGGGTGTTTTATCGAGCCAGAGGTGGGTCATGCAGAGACGGAAGTTCAG
>NZ_JADPJF010000113.1:0-1268 GCF_023073295.1 Bradyrhizobium sp. 23
TGACCTGCCCCTGCCGATTTCCTCCAGTTGAAGTTAGAGTCCGGCCTTCTGAAGGACGGACAGATGAAGCGAGCCAGGTTTACGGAAGAGCAGATTATTGGCGTGCTGCGTGAGCATGAGGCAGGTGCGAAGGCTGCCGATTTGGCGCGGAAGCATGGCGTCTCTGAAGCGACGCTGTACAATTGGAAGGCGAAGTTCGGCGGTCTGGACGTCTCCGATGCCAAGCGGTTGCGGCAACTCGAGGACGAGAACGCCAAGCTGAAGAAGCTGCTGGCCGAGCAGATGCTGGATGCTGCAGCGCTACGCGAGCTTTTGTCAAAAAAATGGTAGGGCCCGTCGCCAAGCGCGAAGCCGTCGCGCACCTGCAGGCCGTCATGGGTCTGTCGGAGCGGCGGGCCTGCGGCATCGTCGGCGCTGACCGCAAGATGGTTCGCTACCGATCGTGCCGACCGCCGGACACCGAACTACGCGGCCACTTGCGCGAGCTTGCTAATGCCCGTCGGCGGTTCGGCTACCGCCGGCTGTTCGTGCTGCTTCGCCAGCAGGGCGAGCCGTCCGGGCGGAATCGGATCTACCGTCTGTATCGAGAGGAAGGCCTCAGCGTGCGCAAGTGCCGGGCCCGCCGGCACGCCGTGGGCACCCGAGCGCCGATACTGGTCGAGGCTCGGCCGAACGCCCGGTGGTCGCTGGATTTTGTCCACGACCAGTTCGCCAGCGGCCGTCGCTTCCGGGTCCTGAATATCGTCGATGACGTGACCCGGGAATGTCTGGCGGCCATCCCCGACACCTCGATCCCGGGGCGGCGGGTGGCACGCGAACTGACGGCGCTGATCAATCAGCGCGGCAAGCCGGGCATGATCGTCTCCGACAACGGCACCGAATTCACCTGCAATGCCATGCTGGCCTGGTCCGAGGAGAACAAGATCGACTGGCACTTCATTGCGCCGGGCAAGCCGATGCAGAACGGCTTCTGTGAAAGCTTCAACGGCCGGATGCGGGACGAGCTTCTCAATGAAACCTTGTTCTTCGGCCTCGATCACGCCCGCGCCAAGATTGCGGATTGGGTCGGCGACTACAACGGCCAACGCCCGCATTCCTCGCTCGGCTATCTGACTCCTGCGGCCTATGCCGCCTACCTCACCGCAACGTGCGATCGGCTGCGCAACCCCGACCAGCTCCGCCGATCGCACGTTGCTAACACCGCGCCAAACGGCGTAACATCCGCCGAGACTCTAACCGCTACTGGGTGAAACTTCAGGGGCAGGTCA
>NZ_JADPJF010000138.1:0-1860 GCF_023073295.1 Bradyrhizobium sp. 23
GGATCGGCGGCGTCCGCTTCGCGATCGCGTACACGCGGCTGGCGGACGGCGACCGGACCGATGCCGGTCATCACCTCGCGCTCCGGCAGGTGACCGTGGCGGACGACGCGCTGGTGGCCGTCCCGGGTCTTCAAATCGGCATGCTGGCCTAGAAAGTCTGCAACCTCGGCCTCGACCGCCTGGGCCAGCAGGGCACGCGCTCCATTGCGCAAGACTTCTGTGAGTTGATCGTCGAAGATTCCTGGCTGAATTAGATGGATGACGTTATCGTTGGACACGGCATATCGCTCCTTCGGTGGAGAAGTGGAGGCGTCAAGCACCCCCACGATATGCCGCCTTTCCGATTCCCGCCGTCACCAACTTTGGGCGATAGCTCGTCCACTGCGACGAACACTTTTTTCTTCTTGGCCAACTTGGCGCTCCTTCGTTGATAGGAGCGCGGTCTAACACGTGTTGCGCGGTTCGCATGCCTCGTGAATGGCGCTGTTTGACGGACGCTGTCCTTTTCGACAGGTGTAGGCCGTCCTGAGCCGTGGGCATGATCGCGCTAAAGGACGAGGGCCGCGGCTATGCGACGTTACTACCTCCCGATTTTTCACAAGGGAGAGACACATGCGGACGATGTGGGGGAGCTATTTGGCTCGGCTCAACTAGCCGTCCAATACGGCGCGCGCGTCGCTCGGGACATCGCCAGCGACCTCGACTATGGTTTTAGCCAAGCGGCGTCGTCGTCAGAGCCAATCGTCAACGCTAGGGAAGCGCGACGTTGGCGAACAATGCCCACCAATTCGTGCCGGCGGGCCTCCTGCACACGGCTGTGATGCGCATTGTGTGAAGTAGTTCACAACCGGCAGGGTATCACCGAGCGTAGCGTGCGCGCTTCCACTGGAGGGAAGCGCAATGAAGTGGAACTTGGCAACCTATCGAATGCTCGCGCTGACCGCCGCTGCTCTGGCGTTCTGGCGGCGGCTGGTACTACTATGGCCATCGGTACTCCTCGTGGAGTCCCTGAACCAATGTTGGGATCCGATTGGCAATGCAGCCGGACCATGCTGCTCGTGACCACGTGTGCGCACTGAAGCATTGATCGGATAGCCGCAGACGCGCGCTCGGCAAAGCTAGCGGGTGCTCGTTCACACATCTCGGCCTTCACGAACGTCGGCCTAACAATCGGTTAACGAAGAACCCATAGCGTGTTCCGCCGTTGACCTGCATCCCGTCACGCATGACGAGGTAGGTCTAGGACGGGGCCGATACCATGGCGGATCTAAGGGAAAAATTGGACAAACTCCGCGCCGATGCCGCGGATTTGGTCCTTATGAGCAGACGATCGAGCGACCCGCAGAAGCGCGCACTTTTCGAACGCTTGGCAGATGAGCTCGCCATAGAGGCTCTCGAACTCGAGCAGGTGGTGAAGCTGCAAAGCCGGCGCTCCGGTCACAGCGACATGGATAAAGTCGTGCCCCTCCACGTGCGTCCAGATCGTCGCTGACCCAATCCCTTTCCATTTGTGGGCGTCGA
This sequence comes from Bradyrhizobium sp. 23, assembly GCF_023073295.1. Classification (NCBI taxonomy): domain Bacteria; kingdom Pseudomonadati; phylum Pseudomonadota; class Alphaproteobacteria; order Hyphomicrobiales; family Nitrobacteraceae; genus Bradyrhizobium; species Bradyrhizobium sp. 23. Next base: position 1,522 of record NZ_JADPJF010000138.1, read on the forward strand.
TACGAACCCCTCCGACCCGTGCGGCGGCCACCCGATCTATGTAAGGCCCGAGCTCGCCGCTCGAATGGCGCGACCAAGCAGATAGATAGCTCGCCGCCAAAAAGCCAATCCCCGGCTCGCTCCACTAGGGGATCGGCGGCTTGCTGGACGAGGTTTAAATTTGGATTAGGATGCGAATGCTTGGCGCCGGACGAACGCGTCAAGGACGTCCTGGAAGCGGCCCCAATCATCATTGCACTCTGACTTGTGTTCCGGCTGACCTGCCCCTGAAGTTTCACCCAGTAGCGGTTAGAGTCTCGGCGGATGTTACGCCGTTTGGCGCGGTGTTAGCAACGTGCG
>NZ_JADPJF010000107.1:0-1022 GCF_023073295.1 Bradyrhizobium sp. 23
TGAGCTGCTGCCGGTTTGATGGACACCGAGATTGGGTGTTTTATCGAGCCAGAGGTGGGTCATGCAGAGACGGAAGTTCAGTCGAGAGTTCAAGATCGAGGCGGTCAAGCTCGTCAGGGAGCGCGGGGTATCTGTGGCGCAAGCTGGCCGAGACCTGGGCGTTCATGAGAACGTGCTGCGCAAATGGGTGAAGGAGTTCGGCTTCGACGCTGCGCAGTCGTTCCCCGGCCACGGGCAACTGAAGCCTGAGCAATTGGAGATCGAGCGGCTGCGGCGCGAGGTCAACAAGCTGAAGGCGGAGCGGGATATCCTAAAAAAGGCCGCTGCCTACTTCGCGAAGGAAGCGACATGAAGTTCGGCTTCATCGCGAAGCACCGGGGCATCTGGCCGGTGGCATGGCTATGCGAAGCGATGGGCGTGTCGCGGTCGGGCTTTCATGCCTGGCTGAACCGATCGCCCAGCGCCAGATCCCGGAGCGACGAGACCGTAGGCCAGCAGGTCAAGGTCAGCTTCCTTGCCAGTGACCGGACTTACGGCGCGCGGCGCGTCTGGCGAGACCTTCTGGCGGACGGCGTCGAATGCGGCCTGCACCGGGTCGAACGGCTGATGCGCCTGCAGGCCCTGCGGGCGCGGCCACGACGCCGGCGTCTGCCGAAGGACGCAGGCCATCGCCAGATTGCGAACGTGGCGTCGAATCTTCTGGATCGGCAGTTCGAGGCCGAGCGCCCGAACCAGAAGTGGATCGCCGACTTCACCTACATCTGGACGGCTGAGGGCTGGCTCTATGTGTCGGCGGTGATCGACCTGTTCTCGCGCCGGGTGGTCGGCTGGTCGATGAACGCCAGCATGACCGCCCAGTTGGTTGCGGACGCCCTGTTGATGGCGGTCTGGCGGCGCGGCAAGCCGGATGCCCTGATGCATCATTCCGATCGCGGCAGCCAGTACGTCAGCGAGCAGTTCCAGCGCTTGATGGCTGATAGCGGCATCGTCTGCAGCATGAGTCGGTCCGGCAACGTCTGGGA
>NZ_JADPJF010000009.1:0-24065 GCF_023073295.1 Bradyrhizobium sp. 23
CGACAAACTTGCCAGAAACTTCTTGGCCGCCGTCCACCTCGCCGCTCTCGTCGCTTATTGGATCAATTGAGTCTGAACCCTAGTTCTCGACAGCGCGCTTGCTCTCGGCTTCGCTTTGATACGTTTGTCGTTGTCTCCAGCTCGGGTAGCACACTACAGCTCGCAAGATTTCGGAACTGAGTATTGCAGAAATCCCCGCGACACACGTTCGGATTTGCCATCGCACGGCAGGTCCAAGAGTCCTGGTGCAACAAGGGAAGCCGCCACACAGCATCCGAAAAGATCTGAACCCTCTAACCAGCTCGCCTCTGGTGCGGGGCATCCCGCGCGGCTTGTTCGGCAGCAAAATCCGACGCGCCCTGAAGAAAATCCATCTGCCCGGGGAGGAAACGGTCGAAGGCTTCAGGGGGTATGGGTACGCGCTGCCGGGACAGAGCTTCGATTACTTGTGAGATGGAGGCTTCACCGGAACATCTGCAATGGGTCCAAAAGGCGAAGAACTCAACGTGAGCCAATCTAGTCACCATGCCTCGGTGAGCGGACCTCGTGGAGGGCTGCCGCTACTTCGCCGATGGGCCAACAAGCCACGTCATTCGACAACTTGGTCGTCCGTGAACAAGGTTCTAAGCCGGACTAACGAAGGCGATCCGCTATAGTCTCGCCGGCTGCTGCGCTTGTGCCGCGACTGGCCGCGTCGCCGCCATGCCCACAAAAGCGTAATGAACTCGCGCCGTTGCATGTGCCCCCTGACGGGAAAACCTGATCGACTACTCAAAGCCTAGCATCTTACGATTGGATAGGAGCGAGAAAGGTGGAGATCGACCTCAGCACTCGTGAGCCGATGCCAGCCCAGGCTCATTCGAGTCCGTTTGCCCCGTGTCTTCCCAATGTCTGATCTAACCTCGACAGCTGCCGTGCAGGAAATGCAGCAGTTGCGACGACGATCAGCTGCACGACCGGACGCCCGGAAGTGGCGGACAGCCCGCTGCGCCAGCGGCGGAAAGTAGGAGATTTCCCTTGAAGCCGGCGTTCTGGTATGACCCGGCCCCTAGATCGCGAGGTCTCGCGCGGGTTTCGTCAAGCAATAGAACAGGACGCGGCCCGATCCGCGTTAAGGACAGACGTTTTTCGCTGCATCGAGAAGTCGTTTCGTTAATCCCACGAAGTCATTCTGAAACGAACGCCTGCTGTTGTGGTGTGCGTCGGATCTTGGCTGTCTTCAACGGAGAGTGACATGAGCCCTGCAATTGCATGGCTGCTGCCTCGCGCGTCCGCGAAATCGGTCGCCGACATCGACACCGCGCTCTCGGTGGCGATGTTTAGTGGCTTGGGCCTGTTATTGTCCCTCTCTGTTCTGATCGTCGACAAATACCCCCCGGGCGAATGGTTCTGAGCTGAGCGCTACCACCCTGTGTCTGACCGCGTCTGCGCCTTGACTGCCGGCGAGGCCGCTCGAGCACGGCATGCGGATCAAGTTTCCGATGTTGCTGATGTCGTCCCGCGATTTCGGCCGTTGGGCCCATGTGAGCCGGGGAAGCTTTCTTCGCCATCCAGCTCGTTCAGCGGGTGCCAGCAGGTTGGGCTTTCGTTCGTCCTCTGAAGTCCTGTCTGATGAAGGTCACGCCAACTTCGCCGCCGTTTACCCACGCCAGCTCGCATCGGCGATAGGCAAGGCCGGTCGACGAGAGCACCAGGAAGAACTCCATCAACGGCAAGCCCTCCACCGAGCCCTCGATCAACAGCTTGGCTCCGCCGTCAGATACGTCCTTCAAAGTGCAACCGCGTTGCCAGGTTCCGTCGATCGCCATCATGCTCGCCGGAATAGCCCGCTCGAATGCAACTCGCCGCGCTCCTCGCTTGTCCGGTGCTCTCATCACGCCCCTTCCAGATCAGGCAACGAGGGCACCAGCGACGGCATCTGCAGACGCGAAGATACCGGGGAGCTTGCGACAGAGCAGTCCCGGCCCTGCTCCTTTGCGTGGTACAAGGCGATGTCGGCGTCACGGGTGAGCGCCAACTCGTCCGTGGTCGCGTCGCGCTTTTCGGCGACGCCCACGCTTATGGTCACGTACTTTCGTGGCGAGCGCGGATGGTGGATCTGCAAACGAGCGACTAACATTCGTATCGCGTCGGCTACTTTCACCGCCCTTTCTTCGTTCACGCCGGGCAGGATCACCGCGAACTCCTCGCCGCCATACCGCGCCGACAATCCTCCCGTCTTCGCGGTGGCGCTTCCGATCACCTCGGCAATGCGCTGGAGGCAACCGTCCCCGGCCTGGTGGCCGAGGGCGTCGTTGAAGCCCTTGAACTGGTCAATGTCGATCAGGAGAACCGATAGCGTGTCATGTTTGGCGTAGGCCTCCCGCAAGAAGGCATCGAAGCTGCGCCGGTTCGCGAGCCGCGTCAGACCGTCTGTCGTCGCGAGCTGCGCCAGTCTAAGGTTGGCTGATGACAGCTCGTCCTCGAGGCGCTTCTGCTTCGTGATGTCGCGAAGAGTTCCGACGATCTCCAGCTCGCCGCCGAGGGACTGCTCGGCCAGCTTGAAGTGCGCCTCCAACCAAGCCATGGTCCCATCTCCCCGCCGAATACGAAACCGAACTGAGCTGGAGGCGCTCGCGTGCTTCACCTCTCGGCTCGCGGCCATGACCTTTTCTCGGTCGTCGTCATGGACCACGTCGAGACACGACCTGCCGAGGAAATCATTCTCGGTCATCCCGAGCACAGCCACCACCGAAGGCGACACGTAGCGGAGGTATCCCTTTCGGTCCATCACGATGACGATGTCGGCGATGTTGTCCGCCAACAAACGCAGACGCGCCTCCCGCTCCCGCAGCGACCGTTCCAATCCGGTCCTGAAGCTGAATTGGCTCCTCAACAGCGTCGCCATGGCGACGATGATTGCGACCAGCAGGGCCGCTACGATGGCATCCGAGATGAGATCGGTCCGCCAGTTGGCCAGCACCTCGTCCTCTGATCGCGCCACCGTGACGACCACCGCGTATTCGGCGTCCAGCTCGTATGCGATATATTTGGTGAGACCATCGAACGGGGAGGTGATCTTGTAGGACCCGCTGGGGCTTTCATTTGTGCGCTTCTGGAACAGAGAGGTGTCGGCGATCTTTCGGCCGCTTTCCACCACCGGCGAGCGAGCGAACATTGTTCCATCGGTGGACAGGAGGCTGATGCCGCCTTGAGCGCCGACACCAAAGGACGAATAGAAATTGCTGAAGTAGTCGCAGTCGATCGCAGCGACCACAACACCTGCGAATTCCCCGGTTGGAGTGCTGATCCGCTTCGACAGGATGATGGATTGTTGCCCGCTAGTCCTGGAGATGATCGGCCCGCTCAGCAGCATCTTGGGGCTGGGATTGTCCCGATGGTGTACGAAGTACGTACGGTCGGAGTTGTTGTGGTCGGGTAGGCGCGCGAAGGATGAGTACCGCCAATTACCCTCCGCATCCAAAACGCCGATCTCGCGGATCTGCGGCAGAGAGCGGGTCGTGGCGACCAGGTGGGCATTGAACCGCTCAGGCAGTGGGCTCTGGTACTTTAGCAAGTCCGCCAACCCGGTCATGGCCACATCAGGGGCCTTGAGGGTAGTGGTTGCGTGCCTGGCCAGCGAACGGGCCAAATTGCCCAAATCCTCCTGTGCCCGGACCAGGGTCGCCTGACGGGCCACCGACGCCTTCCAGGCAACGAGGCCGAGGACGCTCGTCATCATGACGGCCAGGAAGGCGCCGACCACCAAGAGGGGCTTGCGGTGTATCGCCTGATGTAGTGATGCCACGACCGTGTCACCTGCTCGGGTGCATTCGATATGACGATCATCATTTTTGCCTTCAAAGCTGCTAACGACCGTGGCCGAGGTTGAGGCAAATGCAGGCTTTGGCTAACAGGCCTTTGAGAACCCGAGCGGAATCCGGCAGTGCCGTGGTACTTCGGTAGTGCGTCCGGCAGCGGCGGGCACTTCGCCCGCCTTCAAATTCGCGGCCCGCGAGGAAGGCGGCACCCGGCCAGAAGGAGATGCTGATGCCGATCGCCGGCAAGAAGCCGGCGAAGAAGCCGGCAGCTGGGGCGCGGAAGTCAGCGTAGGTCGTGTCTTCGGTTTCGTTGCGTGCGAGCCTGCCGCGGGTGAACGCATTTCGATGGTCGCTCCGGAGCGCAGCACCGCGGACAGCGCAGGACCCGCAAAAACCCGGGAGCCGCATTGCTACGGGGTTGCCCGTCGACGATCGTTCACGCTTGATGACTACATTTCTTCTCGATGGAGGACGACTATGACCTCGAGCGCCAGGCGCTGGGGGCGATGAAGCTCGCCGTAGAGACCAATGGGGCGGAGCGGCAACGCCTCCTCCGTCTGGCCTTGATTTGGCAGGAGCTGGCGCGCACCCGTGGCCACCGCGGGTCCAAGCGAAAAGTTCGCTTAGGGCCTCCGCCGCGGAGAGCGTGCGACTTCCGACGACTTAAGGACTCCGCCGCCCCTGAATCATGGCTTCACGGCATAGCCTTTCAGCGCCGAGATCTGGTCCGTATCGTACCGCGCCCTCAAACTCGCGATCTTGTCCGGGTCCGCCGCATCACCCTGAGCCACCGTTTCCGCCAACTCCGCGAAGTAATGTTCATGCCCGGGCGGCGATACGGTCATGAAGACCCGCGCAGGCTTGTCGGTAGAGTTGGCGATGTTGTGCGGCACGCCCGGAGGCAGAAACAGGTAGGTGCCCGCCGCGGCGCACACCCGTTCGTCCCCGACCTGCCAGTCGCATTCTCCCTCCAGGACGTAGAACGTCTCCTCCTGCACCCGATGAACGTGCAGCCCGGTGGCGAAACCTGGAGGAATCGTCCACTCGAACATCGAGGTGTGCTTCGTGTCCTCACCGGTCACGAGGAAAGCCATCGGCTGGCCCGCGAGCGTCACGCTCTTGCCTTCGCCGGGCGAGCGGATGATAGCCTTTGCTGACATCTGGTCCTCCGCAGTTTTGGTGTTCAAACTGGTGGACTGAGACTGCGCTCGGGCCGACGAAAGGTCGTGAAAGAACTCCGAAATTGTTGCAAAATCTCCCTCAAATGGACCACCATAACCCATCGGCTCTCTACAAGTTCGGTCCCTTTGCGCTCGACGGGGAGGCTGCCATGCTGTTGCGGGGCGGTGAGCCGGCTCTTCTTGGCCGTCGTGCTGTAGCTCTGCTGCGTGTGCTTCTGGAGCGTGCCGGATCTCCTGTCTCAAAGAACGCGCTGATCGAGGCGGCCTGGCCGGCCCTTGCCGTCGAGGACAGCAACCTCACCGTCCAGATCGCCGCCCTTAGGCGCGCGCTGGAGCACGAGGGCGGCGGCGGCTGGATCGAGACCCTCCCGCGTCGTGGTTACCGCTATGTGGGCCCGCCGGTTATGCGGAGCGAGTCGGGCGCGAGCGAGATGAACTCTCCAGAGCTGCCCATCCCGGAAAGGCCGTCGATCGCGGTGCTGCCGTTCGAGCATTCGGGGGACGGCTCCTGGTTCGCCGACGGGATGGCCGATGACATCATCACTGGGCTGTCGCGCATCAAGTGGCTCGTCGTGATCGCGCGCAATTCCAGCTTCGTGTATCGCGGCGTCGCGGTGGACGCGAAGCGGGTCGGGCGCGGTCTTGGAGTGCGCTATGTCCTTCAAGGCAGCGCCCGGCGGAACGACAATCGGGTACGCATAAACGTTCAGCTCGCCGACAGCGCAACCGGAGTGCAGATCTGGGCGGAGCGCTACGATCGCACGCTCGAAGACGTCTTCGCTCTGCAGGACGAGATCGCGCTCGCAGCGGTAGGCGCCATCGAGCCAAGGCTCCGCAAGGCCGAGGTCGAGCGTGTCCGCCGCAAGCGTCCCGAAAGCCTGGATGCCTACGAGCTCATTCTCCGCGCGCAACCCGATGTCGATTCAGGAATGCCGGACCGCACTGAGACAGCACTGCCGCTGCTGATGCGCGCCCTCGCCCTCGAGCCTGTCTACGCGCTGGCGCACGGCCTGGCAGCCATGGCGCACCATAATCTATTCCTCCGAGCCGGCCTCAAGGAGGAACATCGCTTGGGGTCCGTGCGTCACGCCCGCCTCGCGCTGGAGCATGGCCGCGACGATGCGCTGGCGCTCACCTTCGCCGGCTTCTCGCTCGGAATGGATGCCCATGATCGCGCCGCAGCCTTCGCCGCCTTCGAAACCGCGCTTACGCTGAGTCCGTCGACCGCGCTCGCCTTCATCCTTGGCAGCGTTGTACATAGCTGGGCAGGAGCAGCCGAGCCGGCGATCGCGTGGGGGGAGCGCGGGCTGAGGCTTAGCCCTTTCGACCCCTGGGCGTTCGCGGCGTTCGGTTCGCAGGCGATCGGGCATTTCTTGCAAAGTCGGTGGGAGCAAGCGGCTAAGGCCGCCTACCACGCGGTTCAGTCGAACCCGGCCCACAGCATCAACTACGTTATTCTGATTGGACCTCTGGTCGCCCTCGGCCGGCTCGACGAGGCGAGGGCCGCTGCGGCCCGGGTGCTTGAGTTGCAGCCGAATTTCCGGGTTAGCCGACAGTTTGCCGGCGTCCGTTGCGAGCCGGCCCTCGCCTCGAAGCTCCGTGACGGCCTGATTGCGGCAGGGCTGCCTGCGTAGGTCCGCCGTCAGCAGCGACGCCACCGGCTTTCCTTCCTGCAAGAGCACTCCGGGCGGGCGCGCAGCTGATCGTCAAGCCGTTCGGCTTCAACGACTTGGCCGCGAAGGTGCGCGACGTCGTCGACGGCGTTCCGAAGTAAAGACGCGCAGCGGCGGCCGTCGATGTCCGCAGGACCCGCAGTCGCACACTTCTGGGTCCTGCGTCCGCGAACTGTCGCAGGCCCGACAGACCCAGCCGCATCTCGGACACGAAATTCGCCGCGCGCTGCTGCCCCCTCACTTGCTCTCCGATGAAGTGCAGGCTCAAACAGCCGAACAGATCGACCGGATCAAGCGCATGGCGGCAGATGGTCCACGCGTCCTCGAAGAGATGAAAGCGCAGATCGCCGAGACCGAAAGGAGCGTCGCTGCCTTCGCCGAACAGGCGGAATCGGGAGAGACATTCGCCGAACGCGACGAAGGACGAATCGGTCTGTCGCAAGCCGAAGAGCGGTTGATCGGCGAGCGGGCCGTTCTGAACGCGGTCGATCGTCTGATCAGGCTCAAACCGCGCGCTTTCAGGTCGATTGAGCGCTTGAGCGGGCACAGCATGGATGATCCGGCAGGTGTCACGCTCAGCAGATCGCAGTGGCTAGGCGCGACCACGTATCCGCGTTTCGTCGTGCGGCCGGTCGCGCCACAACATACAATGCGTCGATCGACCGCCTTAATCGAGCATGCTCTTTGCTGCATCGATCGAGACTCGGCAGGAAAACTGGTCGGACACAACCGTCGCACGCGCACGCGCCCGGCTCGCGGCGCGCGGTTCGGCGCCCCGGCTAACCCGTGAGGGGTGCTGCGGCAACTCCACGATTGCAGTAAGGCTGTTAAGCTTCAGGATACCAACCGCCTTTACGTGTCCTTCGCCTCTCCATCCTATTTTATGAAGAGGGTGGGGCAATCTCGATGGACGTGTTCGCGCGAGTAAGTGCAGCTTTTGCCGTGGGCGATACCGCCGATCCGCTCGGTCGCTCGTCGGTCATCGAGCAATTCCGGATTCTTCGCAAGCAGGTTCCGGTTCTCTACGCCGTGCTGCTGGTCGACAGCATCAGTGTGGCGCTGGTCCTCCCGCTCACAGTATCAGCATGGCTCAGATTCGGTCTGCCGGGCGCTCTCCTCGCCCTCTGCCTGCTTCGGTTGACTCAGTGGCTCCGCCTGAAAGCGGTCGATGTCACGCCGGAGCAGGCGAAACGTGAGCTCAGGAGAACGCACGCGGTCGCGGTGGTACTCAACGCAGGATTTGTGTTCTGGATTCTGGCGCTGTTCGCAGCCGTAGATCCCGACTTGCGCGCACCGATCGCCTTGCTGGTGTTCATGGGTTGCATCGGCACGGCCTATTGCCTCGGAAGCTTTCCGCCGGCGTCCCTGCTAACGATGTTGATTGCGGGCACCCCGATCGCGACTGTGCTGCTCCTGTCAGGGGACGGCATCATGATCTCGCTCGGGATCAATCTGCTGTTGCTGCTTCTGCTGCTCGGCCGGATGATCAACACGAACTTTCGCTCCTTCGTCCAACTGATACAGGCCCATAGCAGCCTGATCCAGGAAGGGGAGCGCGCCAGGGCCGCGGAGCAGACCGCGACCGCCGTTGCCGAGCGGTTCGACCGGGCCCTCAACAACATGTCCCAGGGCTTCTGCTTCTTCGACGAGGATCAGCGCCTGATTGTCTGCAATCGGACCTACCTAGAGATCTACGATCTCGATCCGGACGTCGTCCGGCCCGGTATGAAGCTGAACGACATCGTCGATCTTCGGTATTCAGCCGGCAGCGCGCCGAAGATGTCGAAGCAGGACTATCTGGCTTGGCGCAATAGCGCGCCCGTGATCGCCAAAAGTTCGGATACAACACTCGAATTGACGAATGGACGTGTCGTGCGCATCCGGCACCGTCCCGTGGAAGGCAGAGGCTGGGTTGCCACTCACGAAGGACATCACGGAACGTCACCGAACCGAGATCGCTCTTGCCGAAGCCAAGGCGGCAGCCGAGCAGGCCGAAGCCGCCGCCCGGGCCGCTCACACGCATCTGACCGAGGCGCTCGAGGTCGTTCCTGAAGGCTTGGCCCTATTCGACAAGGATGATCGGCTGGTCCTTTGGAACAGGCAATACGCGGAGTTCTATGCCGCCCGCCGGGAAACCCTGGCGGCGGGAACACCGTTCGAAAGCATCCTGCGGGTCGGACTGGCGCGGCTGCAATATCCGGAGGCGATTGGGCGGGAGGATGAATGGCTCGCGGAACGCTTGGCACGCCATGCTCTGCCAAGATATTCGCACGAACAGCATCTGCCCGACGATCGCTGGATCCGAGTGGAGGAGCGGCGCACCGCCGATGGAGGCAGCATCGGGGTCCGGATCGATATCACCGACCTGAAGCGTCGGGAGGCCTCGTTCCGTCTCCTGTTTGAGGAGAATCCGCTGCCTATGTGGGTGGTCGATGCGGCAACGCGGCAATTGCTCGCGGCGAACGCCGCGATGTGCCGACATTACGGCTACCGCCGCGAGGACCTTCTTCTGATGTGCGAGCCGCAGCTCGAGTGCGAAGGATCGGATCGCACCGCCGAGTTCGAGCTGCACAGAACCGCGTGCGGGGATGCCATCCAGGTCGTGATCGAGTCGCGTCCGCTTCATTACGAAGGGCGCGCAGCGCAAGTTTGCGTGGCGTTCGACGTCACCGAACGCAATCGCGCCCAGGAGAGGATCAGCTATCTGGCCTCCCACGACGTTCTAACCGAGCTGCCCAACCGCACTGCTTTGGATCAGCACCTCTCGGCAGCCGTTGAGCGGGCCGAAGTCACCGACTCCGGCTTTGCCCTGCTCTGCATCGACCTTGACCACTTCAAGGAGATCAACGATCTCTTCGGTCATGCGGTCGGAGATGCCGTGCTGCGCGAAACCTCCCGCCGTCTTCAAGAAGCGGCGCAGGGCTGCTACGTGGCACGGGTGGGCGGCGACGAGTTCATCGGAATTACTGACCAGGTGCCTTTGTCGGCGAATGCGGAACTGCTGGCCACCAAGATGCGGGCAGCATTCGAGGATCCGATCGAAGTCGAAGGTCATTCTCTCAAGCTGGATCTCTGCGTCGGCGCGGCGCTGTTTCCCAGAGATGCGGACAAGATCGCCTCTCTACTCGCGAACGCCGATGCGGCGCTCTATCGGGCCAAGCACGAAGGGCGGGGCGCGATCCGCGTGTTCACGAGCGCGATGGACCAGCAGCTCCGCGAGCGCCGCGCACTTGAACATGATCTGCGGTTCGCAGTCGAGCGCAGGGAACTCTATCTTGATTATCAGCCGCAGCAACACCGCGACGGCCGCATCATCGGCTACGAGGCGCTTGTCCGCTGGCGGCATCCGGATCGCGGAATCGTTTCTCCCGGAGAATTCATCCCGGTCGCGGAGCGGAGTGGCTCGATTGCCCAGATCGACGACTGGGTGCTGGTAGAGGCCTGCCGGGAGGCCGCCTCTGGGACCGGCCCTTCAGGATCGCCGTCAATGTCTCGGCCGCGCAATTCCGCAGGGAGAACCTCGATGCACAGGTCCGTATGGCACTGCGTGAAACTGGCCTTGAGCCTTCGCGACTGGAGCTCGAAATCACGGAAGGCGTCCTGATCGAGGACGTTTCGCGCGCCAAGAAGGCGATGCAATCGCTCAAAAGCCTCGGCATCCTGATTGCGCTCGATGACTTCGGGACGGGATACTCTTCTTTGTCCTATGTCGAGGCTTTTCCTCTCGACAGGATTAAGATCGACCGGTCTTTCGTCGCCTCGCTAGGACAAAGCGAGCGATCATTGGCCATCGTTCGCGCGATCATCGGGCTCGCGCACGGTCTTGGCGTCCCGGTCCTTGCGGAAGGGATCGAAACAAGGGTCCAGATGTCGCTCCTCATCGAGGAGGGCTGCGATGAGATGCAAGGCTACCTGATCGGGCGCCCGCAACGTGATGCGGCAGTCGGAAGTCGATCCAAGCCGAGGGTTCCATCTCTCATTCATTCGGCCTCATAGCTGACGTTGCCCGCTTGCGCGCAACCGCTCGCTGAGCAGGCGAAGCGCTGGTCCAAGTCACTAACTGAGCCGCCGAGAGGCTAAGAGACTGGGAATCTCTCCCCCCATGACGAGAATGCGCCAAAACCCGCAGAAAACAAGGATTCCTAAAAAGCCCGGCCGAGTTTTGTGACCACCCGTGTGTACCACCTGATCCGCTGAAAAGGTCGTCAACGTCCGGCGATGTCGGGGCAGTTCGGGGCCATTCCCGTCCGACCATTTTTGCGATGCATAACTGTCCGGCCCCCGCCGTCGATCTAGCACCTCACCGACGTCATCTCGGGCGGCAGCCGGAACGCCCGTGGGCGGCGCGGGCGAGACCATAGGGGGCTGTAAGGACTGCGGTGAGCACCCGTCTGTCAGTCCGGGAAAGTCCCATTCCGCGCCTCGGCCGCCGAGCATTGTTGACTCCGCCGGACAATAGGCCAACCTCGACCCTTGCTCGCCCGGCAGTCGGGCAGCCGTCGGATACACGCGCTTGAGATGCAGCTTCGTCGCTCGGACCTCGCCGACCTCTCCTATTTTCTGGAGATTGCCAAGCACCGGAATTTCCGACGCGCCGCGATCGAACTCGGCATCGGAGCCTCCGCTCTAAGCCACGCGCTCCGCAGCCTGGAGGAGCGCCTTGGGGTTCGACTGCTCAACCGGACAAGCCGCAGCGTAACGCTTACCGCCGCGGGCGAGGCGTTGCAGTCAGCGCTTGCGCAGCCCTTCGACGAGATCGGCAGCGCCCTGGACGTTCTCAACCGCTTTCGCGACGTGCCGATGGGTCGGGTGCGGTTGAGCGTACCGACGGAAGCTGCCGAGTTTCTCGTTGGACCCGTGATGGCCACGTTCCTGGAACGGTACCCGGAGGTCGAGATCGAGTTCTCGGTCAACAACCGTATGATCGACGTCATCGAAAACGGGTACGACGCGGGTATCCGGTACGGAGGCACAGTGCCGCAGGACATGGTCGCGCAGCGTCTGTCCGCCGATATCCGCTGGCTCGTCGTCGGGGCTCCTTCCTACCTCGACCGCATGGGCACTCCGGTGAATCCAGGTGACCTGCAATCTCACCGCTGCGTGAAGATCAGGATCGGGGACGAGAGCATCTATCGCTGGGAGTTTGAACGCGGCGACGAGAAGATCGAGATCAATGTTCCGGGCGGGATGACTGTTGATCAAGGGCAGATCGGATTGGTCGCCGTCCGAGACGGGGCGGGGCTCATGTACGTGGCCGAGCCGATGGTGCGCAAGGACCTGCGGGACGGCACGCTGCGCACTGTGTTGGAGGAGTGGGCGCCCCTCGGGCCTGGCTTCCACATCTACTACTCGAGCCGACGGCAGGTTCCGGCGGCGCTCCGGCTCTTCATCGATCTCGTCCGGGAATTGCGACCGCTAGGCCTCTGAGGCCCCTCCGATCGATGAATCCTTCTCAACGGAACATCCGACAGCGCCAGTCTGCTGTCGGGCCTCGCGCGGAACTATCTGAGAACGGCGGCCGATCGCCGCCCGGACCCGGCCGACCGGGTGCGGAGCAGTTTGTTTCCGAGGCCAGAATGACAAGCGAAACCACTTTCGAGGACGGTGCCGTCCAGCGAGAAGCGCCGGCATGGGGCGCGGTCTTCGCGCTCACTCTCTGCGTCGCGACGCTGATCGCGTCCGAATTCATGCCCGTCAGTCTCCTGACGCCGATCGCAGCGGACCTCCACATTACCGAAGGTCAAGCGGGCCAGGCCATCGCAGTCTCCGGCATATTCGCCGTTCTTGCGAGTCTCTTCATTTCGCGGGCGACGCGCGGCATCGACCGGCGGATCGTGCTGCTGTCTCTCACGCTCCTCATGATGTTGTCAGGCTTGGTCGTGGCGCTCGCGCCGAACGAGGCCATCTTCATGGCGGGGCGGGCCCTGATCGGGATCGTCATCGGCGGCTTCTGGTCGATGTCAGCGGCGACGGCAATGCGCCTCGTTCCCGAAACTCAGGTCCCGCGGGCGCTGGCCATCTTCAACGGCGGAAATGCGTTGGCCACGACGATTGCCGCGCCGTTGGGAAGCTTTCTCGGTCAGTACATCGGCTGGCGCGGAGCCTTCTTTTCAGTCGTTCCGCTCGCCGCGCTCGCGCTGGCCTGGCAATTTCTCACGCTCCCCTCGATGCCAGCCGCGGACGACAGCCGCAGGGGCTCCGTGTTCGGAATCCTTCGCTTGCCGAAGGTCGGCCTTGGGATGATCGCAGTCGCGTTCTTCTTCATGGGGCAGTTCGCGCTGTTCACCTACGTGCGCCCATTCCTTGAAGCGGTCACTCACGTGAGCGTATCCACGCTTTCCTCGCTGCTGCTGATCATGGGCATCGCCGGTCTCCTGGGGACCTCCTTCATCGGTCTGCTCCTGAAGACCCGGCTCTACGGTCTTCTGATCGCGATGCCGCTGTTCATGGCGCTGATTGCAGCCGGACTCATCTTGTTCGGAGGGGCGGTGCCGGCCGTCGCGGCACTGCTCGCCGGGTGGGGGTTGATCGGCACAGCCGCGCCCGTCGGCTGGTGGACCTGGCTAAGCAAGATGCTGCCCGACGATGCCGAACGTGGCGGAGGGCTCATGGTCGCCATCATCCAGTTGGCGATCACTTTGGGGGCCACTATCGGCGGCTTCTTCTACGACGGCAGCGGCTACCAAAGCACCTTCAGCGTTAGCGCCACTATCCTTTGTGCCTCTTCGCTCTTGGCCTACTGGGCATGGCGTGCAAGTTGCCGATCGACCAAGGATGAGGCCGCTGTTGATCGCCCGGCTTTGCATACATGAGAAACATTCATCGTGGCATTCGAACCGCTCGCAAGAACTTGCGTACAGTTTGGGAATTGATCGGCAGCGGAACCGCGCCTGCGACCGCACCCGGGCCAACCCACCAGGAACGAAGCGGTGAAGACATGCCAAAATCCGAACTGGAAGTTTCGAGGCGGCGTCTTCTCGCCGCCAGTACGGCCACAGCCATGATCGGCGTCGTCCCGGGCGCACCGGCGCAATCGCAAGCGGCGAGTCGGAAAGCGCAGCAAGCCGCTGTCGCCTTCGAGGTGAACGGGAAGCCGTGCAGCCTTCAACTGGACACCCGCACGACGCTTCTCGATGCCTTGCGCGAGCATCTCCGTCTGACCGGAACAAAGAAGGGCTGCGACCAGGGCCAATGCGGGGCGTGCACCGTGATCGTGAACGGAGTGCGCATCAATTCCTGTCTTACGCTTGCGGTCATGCACCAAGGCGACAGGATCACCACGATCGAAGGATTGGGTCAGCCGGAGCGCCTTCATCCCATGCAGGCGGCCTTCGTCAAACACGACGGCTACCAGTGCGGGTACTGCACGCCCGGGCAGATCTGCTCGGCGGTGGCGGTGCTCGACGAGATCAAGTCGGGAATCCCGAGCCATGTCAGCGGCGACCTGACCGCTTCACCTGAACTGACGAATACCGAGTTGCGCGAACGCATGAGCGGCAACATCTGCCGGTGCGGTGCCTACTCCAACATCGCCGAGGCAATCGCCGAGGTCGCCGGGAGCAGCACATGAAGGAATTCACCTATGAACGAGCCGCTTCGTCTCAAGAAGCGGCCGCAAAGGCCCAGCAAACGAGAGGTGCGAAGTTCATCGCGGGCGGCACCAATCTTCTCGACCTGATGAAGCTCGAGATCGAGACGCCCCGTCATCTCATCGATGTCAATGGTCTCGGTCTCGACAAGATCGAGAATACCGAGGGCGGCGGAATCCGGATCGGCGCGTCGGTCAGGAACACAACGCTCGCCGCCGACATGCGCATCAGGCGCGACTATGGTGTCCTCAGCCGGGCGCTGCTCGCCGGCGCCTCGGGCCAGCTCCGCAACAAGGCGACGACCGCCGGCAATCTGCTCCAGCGCACGCGCTGCCCCTATTTCTACGACACCAATCAGCCTTGCAACAAGCGAAGCCCCGGCTCCGGTTGCGCAGCGATCGAAGGCGTCAGCCGACAACTGGCGGTCATCGGATCGAGCGAAGCATGTATCGCGACCAACCCCTCCGATATGGCCGTCGCCATGAGAGTCCTAGACGCTCAGATCGAGACGGTCGACGACAAAGGGCAGACGCGCAAGATTCCGATCGCAGAATTCCATCGCCTGCCCGGAGATACCCCTCACATCGAGACGACGCTCACCCCAGGTGAACTGATCACCGCGGTGACGTTGCCGCCACCCGTCGGCGGAACGCACATCTACAGGAAGGTGCGCGACCGCGCGTCCTACGCCTTCGCGCTGGTCTCCGTCGCTGCAATCCTGCAGCGCGACGGGACCGGGCGGGTAGCCGTCGGCGGCATCGCCCACAAGCCGTGGCGGGTCGAAGCCGCCGAAGCCGAGCTTCCTAAAGGTGCAAAGCCCTTCTCCGCAGGGTTGCTCGCCGATGCAAAACCCACCAACGCGAGCGCGTTCAAATTACCGTTGGTCGAGCGGACCGTGGCCGCCGCCATGAACGAAATGAGGCAGCGATGAAGTTCGACAGACCCGCCGAAACCAACCCCATCGACCGCTTGCGTGTCGTCGGTCGCGCCCATCCCCGCATCGATGGCCCCTTGAAGACCACCGGGAAAGCGACCTACGCATATGAGCACCACGACGTCGTGACCAATCCGGCCTACGGTGTCATCGTGGGGTCGGCGATCGCCAAGGGACGCATCAAGAGCATGAACCTGGCGGAGGCGCAGCGCGAGCCTGGCGTCATCGCCATCGTCACGGCCGAGAGCGCCGGCAAGCTCGGCAAGGGAAAATTCAACACGGCAAAGCTGCTCGGCGGTCCCGAGATCGACCACTACCATCAGGCGGTCGCGGTGGTTGTCGCGGAAACGTTCGAACAGGCGACGGCGGCAGCCGGGCTGCTACGGATCGAATACACGCCCTGTGAAGGCAGCTTCGATCTCGAAGAGGCGCTGAAGGCCGCACCCCTTGCGAAGGACCCGAACAGTCCCGAGAAACAGGGGCCACCCGAAAGTCGCGTCGGCGACTTCGAGCCGGCCTTTGCTCAGGCGCCGGTGAAGCTGGACGAGTTCTACACGACCCCCGACCAGAGCCATTCGATGATGGAGCCTCACGCCTCGATCGCGGCCTGGAACGGCGACAAGCTCACGGTGTGGACGTCGAACCAGATGATCGACTGGGGCAGGACGGATCTCGCGACCACCATCGGCATCCCCAAAGAGAACGTCCGCTTCGTGTCGCCGTACATAGGAGGCGGCTTCGGCGGCAAGTTGTTCCTGCGCTCGGATGCGGTGATGGCCGCGCTGGCAGCGAAGGCCGCGGGCCGTCCGGTGAAAGTCGCATTGCAGCGGGCGCTCATTCCCAATAACACCACACACCGCCCCGCCACCCGGCAGCGTATCAGGATCGGGGCGGGCCCTGATGGACGCATCGTCGCCATGGCGCACGAGAGCGGCTCCGGAGATCTTCCTGACGGTCAACCGGAGACGGCAACCAATCAGACGAGATTGCTATATGCCGGCGCCAATCGCCTGACAGCGATGCGCCTCGCCGTCTTGGATCTGCCGGAAGGGAACGCGATGCGCGCTCCTGGCGAGGCGCCAGGCATGATGGCGCTCGAGATCGCGATGGACGAATTGGCCGAGAAGCTTGGTCTGGACCCGGTCGAGCTACGCGTGCGGAACGACACCCGGGTCGACCCCGAGAAGCCGGAACGTCCGTTTTCTCAGCGCAATCTGGTGCGCTGCCTGCGCGAGGGCGCCGAGCGGTTCGGCTGGCAGCGCCGAAACGCGTCCCCGGGCGCGGTGCGGGACGGACAATGGCTGGTGGGCATGGGCACAGCAGCCGCGTTCCGCAACAATTTGCTGATTCCTTCGGGGGCGCGCGTTCGTCTGGGAACGGACGGGGTGGTTGTCGTCGAAACGGACATGACCGACATCGGCACCGGCAGCTATACGATCATCGCGCAGACGGCCGCCGAGATGATGGGGGTCGACCTCGACAAGGTCGTGGTTCGGCTTGGCGATTCCTCTTTCCCTGTTTCGTCCGGATCCGGAGGACAGTTCGGCGCGAACTGTTCGACTTCGGGCGTTTACGCGGCATGCGTAAAGCTTCGGGAAGCCGTTGCGCAGCGGCTCGGCTTCAACTCGGCGGACGCTACGTTCTCGGATGGGCATGTGCTTAGCGGCAATCGTTCTGCGAAGCTTGTGGACGCCGTCCGCCAAGGAGATCTGCTCGGCGAGGACAAGATGGAATGGGGCGGCCTCGACAAGAGCTACCAGCAGTCGACCTTCGGTGCCCACTTCGTCGAGGCTGCCGTCGATAGCTTCACTGGCGAGATCCGGATCCGCCGCATGCTCGCGGTGTGCGCAGCCGGCCGAATCCTGAATCCGCTGACCGCGCGCAGCCAGGTCGTCGGAGCCATGACCATGGGCGCGGGAGCCGCCTTGATGGAGGAACTCGCGGTCGACAAGCGGCGCGGGTTCTTCGTGAACCACGACTTGGCCGGTTATGAAGTGCCGGTTCATGCCGACATACCGCATCAGGAAGTGATTTTCCTCGACGAGGCTGACGACAAGGTCTCGCCCATGAAGGCGAAGGGCGTGGCCGAACTCGGCATATGCGGAGTTGCCGCCGCAATTGCCAACGCAGTTTACAACGCAACCGGCGTCCGTGTCCGTGAATACCCGGTGACCCTGGATAAACACCTGGATCGCTTGCCGGCGGTTTCTTGATTTGTGCTGCCGTCCGCATCGGTCTCGGTGGTCACAACCGCTGGTCACTAAGGCAAGTTCGTGTTGCGCATCGAGCATCTTTCACCAACCTGACGGAGAACAGTCATGCTTGCCACAGTCATGTACGGGGCGGGCGACGTCCGTTGCGAACAAGTCGACGACCCGAAACTCGTCAAGCCGACGGATGCCATCATAAAGTTGTCGGCCACCTGCATCTGCGGGTCAGACTTGTGGCCGTATCGCGGATTGCAGCCGACGGATGGTCCGGCTCACATGGGTCACGAATACTGCGGCATCGTCGTCGAAATCGGCAGCGAGGTCAGAACCGTCCGCCCTGGGCAGTTCGTCGTCGGCTCGTTCTGCCTGTCCGACAATACCTGCCCGCACTGCAAGTTCGGCTTTCACTCCTCCTGCGTGCAGCGCGAATTCATGACGGGCGCGCAGGCGCCGTACGCGCGAGTGCCGCTCGCCGACGATGTTCTCGGGACGGGCTGGTACGCCGCGGACGCCGCCAACGTCCGAGCAGGCTCGACGGTGGCCGTCGTCGGCGACGGCGCAGTGGGACTCATGGGGGTGCTGGCAGCGAAGGAGATGGGGGCAGAACGCATCATCGCCATGAGCCGGCACAAGAGCCGCCAGGAACTGGCACGCGGCTTCGGGGCGACCGACATCGTGGCAGAACGGGGGGGACCCGGCATCCAGCGAGTGAAAGAGCTCACGGCCGGCATCGGTGCGGATTCGGTTCTGGAGTGCGTCGGCACGCAGGAATCCATGACCCAAGCCATCGATTCCGTGCGTCCCGGCGGCTCGATCGGTTACGTCGGGGTACCTCATGGCGTGACCTTCGACGGCCAGGCGATGTTCTTCGCGCAACGTCGAATGCTGGGCGGACCCGCCCCGGTCCGTCGCTTCCTGCCCGATCTGATGGATCGCGTTCTGAAGGGCAGGATCAAGCCTGGCAAGGTGTTCGATCTCACGCTGCCTCTGGCCGAGGTCGCGGAAGGCTACCGCGCAATGGACGAACGGCGTGCGATCAAGACGATGCTCACGGTGTGAGCGGAGGGCGTCCTTGCATGTCGGTAACAACACTCCCAACGCCGCCCGTGGCGCAGAGCCTCACCGCTACTCTGCTGCCGATCATGGGGGTGGTCTTCGTCGCTTTCCTCGTCATCGGCATCGCGATGCCCGTCCTTCCGCTTCACGTCCATGACGGCTTGGGTCAGGGAACGTTCGTGGTCGGCCTGGTCGCCGGCAGTCAGTTCGCGGCGTCTCTGGTCTCGCGGCCGTGGGCGGGCAACTTTTCGGACAGCAAAGGAGCCAAGCGCGGCGTGGTCGTTGGGCTGGTCGCTGCCGCTGCGTCGGGGTTGCTGTACCTCGTTTCGCTTTATTTTACTCCGGTTCCCCGGGTCTCCGTGGCGTTACTGCTGCTGGGGCGAGGACTTCTGGGCGGCGCCGAGAGCTTCATCATCACAGCCGCGGTGAGCTGGGGGCTGGCGCTCGTTGATGCCGGCAGCACGGGCAAGGTCATTGCGTGGATAGGCATGGCGATGTTCGCGGCCTTCGCGATCGGCGCGCCTGCTGGCTCTGCCCTGTACACGAAGTACGGCTTCGCTGCCATCGCTGCCGCGACCGCCGCAGCGCCTCTTGCTCCCTTGATGCTTGTTGCGCGGCTTCCCGCCGTTGCCCCCACGCACCACGCCCGCTTCTCGTTCGTCGAAGTGATCGGCGCCGTCTGGGTACCGGGCCTCGGCTCGGCTCTGGGCAGCGTGGGATTCGGAGCCGTGACCACGTTCGTCGCCTTGCTGTTCGCGAACCACGGATGGGAGAACGGATGGCTCGCCTACACTGCCTATGCGGTTGCCTTCATCACGGCCCGGATCTTCTTCAGCCATGTGGCCGACAAGCTCGGCGGCGCCAAGGTCGCGCTGGTGTGCACGGTCATCGAAGCCGCGGGGCAGGCACTGATCTGGATGTCCTCCCGGCCCGAGATGGCGTTGCTTGGCGCCGCACTGACCGGCTTCGGCTTCTCGCTGGTCTATCCCGGGTTCGGCGTCGAAGCGGTCCGCCGCGTTCCGGCACACAGTCGCGGCCTGGCGATGGGCGCCTACACTGCGTTTCTCGATCTTGCCCAAGGGCTCGCCAGCCCTGCTCTCGGATTGATCGCAGCCGGCGCTCGGTTGAACCTCGTGTTTCTCGTTAGCGGTGGCACCGTCCTCTGCGCGGCACTCGTCGCTTCGTGGCTGATCGCGCACCCGTCAAATCTGGAAGGATCCTCGCAATGAGAATGCTCGCAGCGGCCATGGTTTCATTTTGCCTGTTTGCTGGCGGCTCCGCCGTCGCGGGACAGGAATCCACCGAAGGAGCAAAGACCATGTCAAAGCCGGAAGATGTCCGCGCGGTTGCGCCTGCCCTCGAAGGCTACGCGCAAAAATTTGTCCAGGGCGATCTCTGGAACCGGCCGGGTCTCTCAGCTCGGGACCGCAGCATCGTCACGGTCGCGGCGCTCATCGCCCGAAATCAGACGGTGGAGCTGCCGTACTATCTAGCTCTCTCGCTCGACAACGGCGTGAAGCCCTCGGAGATATCGGAGATAATCACGCATTTGGCCTTCTACACCGGCTGGGCTAACGCGATGGATGCGATCCCGGCGGCGAAGGCAGTCTTCGAGAGCCGCAACGTCGGGCCCGATCAGCTCCCGCCGGCGTCGGGGCCGCAGCTACAGCTCGACGAGGCGCGGGAGAAGCAGCGGACGACGCTCGTCGCGGAGCAGTTCGGGCAGATCACGCCCAGCCTTGTCCAGTACACGACCGACGTGCTGTTCCGGGATCTGTGGCTCAGGCCGGCGCTGGCTCCGCGCGACCGAAGCCTGGTCACCGTGAGCGCTCTCATCTCGACCGGTCAGGTCGCGCAGATCACCTATCATCTGAACCGCGCCATGGACAACGGGTTGACGCGGGAGGAAGCCGGCGAGGTGCTCGGCCATCTCGCCTTCTACGCCGGCTGGCCCAACGCGTTTTCCGCGGCGCCGGTCATCAAGGACGTCATCGAGAAGCGTCCGTGATCACGCGCAGGGCCGTCCTCATTGTTGGCAGCGTCGCCATCGCTGACATTCACCACCCGCTGGTGTTCGCGGCTGGAACACAGAAGGAGACGGAAATGGACATCGACATCAAGAGAAACGGCTCCCGCCCTTCACAAAAGGGGCCTCAGGACTGGTTCACCGGGACGGTGCGCATCGATCCGCTATTTCAGGCGCCAGAACCGGCCCGGGTGAGCGGCGCCTATGTCACGTTCGAGCCTGAGGCGCGGACCGCTTGGCACACGCACCCGCTTGGCCAGACGCTGATCGTCACCGCCGGCCTTGGCTGGGTGCAGCGCGAGGGCGGTTCGGTCGAGGAAATTCGCGCAGGCGATGTCGTGTGGTTTCCGCCGGGACTGAAGCATTGGCACGGCGCATCGGCGACGACCGCCATGACGCACATCGCCATCCAGGAATCTCTCGACGGCAAGAATGTTGAATGGATGGAGAAGGTCCGGGACGAACAATACCGCAAGTGATCGAGCGGCGACCGAAGCGGTCGGATTCCGGCTTGCCAGGGTTGAGTCCGCTTTTGAGGGCGCTGATCCCGTTCGACGGGGGATTTGATTTCCTCTCAGCCACTCTACGTCCACCAAACTAGCCCGACACAGCCAATTCCAGGAGGTAGACAGCAATGACCGGTTCAAAACGCTTTGAAGGAAAGACTGCTTTCATCACTGGAGCCGCAAGCGGCATCGGCCGAGCGACCGCTATAGCCTTCACTGCAGAGGGCGCGCGCGTTGCTATCACGGACAGAGGAGAGGCCGCGCTACAGGAGACTGCCGAGCAGGTGATGGCCGTCGGTGGAGACGTGCTGACGGTCACCTGTGATGTCTCAAAGCCTGAAGAGGTCGCATCGGCGCTGGCCAAGGCAGTCAAGGCCTTCGGCCGCATCGACTGCGCATTCAACAACGCTGGAGTTGAGAACAAAGCGGCGCCGCTTCATGAAATCGAGTTGGAGGAGTGGGACCGCGTTCTCAACATAAACCTTCGTGGCACCTTCATCTGCATGAAGCATGAGATCGCACAGATGTTGAGGCAAGGCGGCGGCGTAGTCGTAAATACCTCATCGGGTGCCGGCATCCGCGGTGTCGCGGGCGGTGCCTCCTATGCCGCTTCCAAGCATGCGATCATCGGCATGACCAAGTCCGCCGCAATCGACTATGCCAAGCAGAACATCCGCGTGAACGCTGTTTTGCCCGGCAACATAGCGACGCCCATGATGGACCGCTTCACGGAGGGCGACATTCAGAAGGCGATCGATCTGGAACCGGTAGGCCGTCTCGGAAAGCCCGAGGAGATCGCGGAGGCCGTACTATGGATGTGCTCGGACCTCGGCGGCTTCGTGACCGGGGCCTCGATAGTGGTCGACGGCGGTTGGTCGCTTTAGGTGCCCCCCGGCGACTGCAAAATAATCTCGCAACGTCAGGACAGACGAATCTCTATGCGCAATTTCCAGATCGCTGCAGCCGCTCTCGCGTTTTCTTCAATGGAGCCCGCCATGGCCCAAGAACGTATTCGGATTTCATCGGACTGGGGGAATGTCACCGCCGAGCTCTCCGACAATAACGCGGCGCGCTCGTTTGTGAGCATGCTGCCGTTCACGATTCAAATGAGCGACCACCTGCGCCAGGAGAAGACAGGCAGTCTTCCGTCGCCGCTGCCGGAGGTTTCGCGTCAGCGGGATTTCGACGTGGGCACACTAGGGCTGTGGGGACCCGATCACTTCGTGATCTATTATCGCAAAGGGAGGGTCCCACAGCCCGGGATTGTGATACTCGGGAACGTGACGGGGGATGTCTCCGTTTTCGACCGTCCCGGCCCGATCGCTGTTCGCGTCGAGGCCGAGAAACGGTAAGCTAGGGGACAATGGGCACCGCATAGCGATTCCGGCGCTTTCAAAGGTGAGGTGTCTCCGGATTGGCTTGGGCGCGTTGATCGCGGTGCCCTCTCCTGCACGCCCGCCATGGGGCGCCGATAGCTCGAGGCGGTGTGAACCTCCAGGTGACGGTCCTCAACATCCTGGTGAGCTATCCGGATGGCTTCCCCGTCATGGAGGACCTCAAACGCGACATGGCCATCCTTGCGACCAGCGGCCGCGATTGGGCGGACCGGACCAAGCGCCTCGCCGCACGGGTGTCCGATCTCGACATCTTTCCCGGGCTGGTCGGACGCAGCAGCAGCGGATGGCAGATCACTGCCAAGGGACGGGCGGTGCTCGAGTTCATGGAAGCCCGCCCCGCTGCGAGCGAACCGATGCAGGCGCCTTTGGTCGAGGAAGCTCCGACTGAGATAGTCGCTGCGGAGCAAATTCCTGCGCTGCGGCAGCCCGCTGACCGTGCCGGCGCAAACGCCGCGAACGGTGGCGCGAGGCGCGAGCGAGCGCGATAGCGTCCTGATCAAAGAAAGAAGCCGCCAGGAGGGCTCGGCGGCTTGATAGTCCCGAACTGTCGAGTGCTTCCCCCAGCCCCACGTACCGCCGTTACCTTGTTTGCGGCCATACCACCCGATCGGGCGCGTTTCGATTCGGTCATCGGGGTGCCGAGTTGTGCACGGGGTGGATTACAGAGCCGGCAAGGCACGGAAAGAAGATGACGGGAGCCGAACCCGCGCCCTATCCGCAGCCGCGACCGCTCCGCCGACCCTGACCACGCCCAGCACCCCGCATTTGAATGGAGGGCCCGTTCCCTGCGGATGTCCCTTCAGTGAAACGACGCTGCTATCCAGGTTACCGCGATGCGGCCTGCCGTCAAATCGCCTTGCCCCCGATGCCGCGGAGCAAGGGCCATCTGGATGAGTGCCTTCCGCAGTGCTCCGCGGTCAGCCGTCCGGCACGATCGCAAGGAGGCGTCGTTTCAAGACACGCCTGGGGGCCGCGCGCTACACGACTCCAGCTCGGTCATTTTGCATATGAACCCGGAGTCCCACGGATAACCCACATCAAAGGAGTTGACGAGGTGAGCTTGTCATCCTACTGGTCTGACCAAGATCAGACCAAAAGAGATCGGGATGGAGCTTAAGCGCGCGGCCGAAGGCGAAAAAGGGTTTGAGAAGGTGTTTGCCTTCCTGCGCGAACGCCTGCTCGCGGGCTCGCTCAGGCCCGGCGACCGCCTGGTTTCGGAACGCGAGCTCGCCACCCTGCTAGGCGTTAGCCGGCCGATCGTTCGCGAGGCGCTGCGTGCCCTGACGGTGCTCGGCATCGTCGAGATCCGCGACCGCATCGGTACTGTGGTGACCCGGCCGGACGTCTCGGTACTGAACGACTTCTTCACCTTCGCCCTCGCCCACCAGGCGGACATGCTTGACGACGTCATGCAGGCGCGCGTCGCGATCGAATGCCAGGCGATCCGCCTCGCCTGCGAGCGCGCCAACATTGCCGATTTCGAACGGCTGCAGCGTGCACTGGCGAAAATCGGGGAGACCATCGACGAGGCCGATGCGGGCGGCATGGCCGACTTCGAATTCCATCGCGCCATCGTCGTGGCCTCGCATTCGGAGACGTTGACGGTCCTGCACGGGTCGCTGGCGGGTCTGCTGACGCATTCGCATCGCAGCCGCCGCAAGCTGGTGCAGGCCTTCCCGTCGATGAAGACGTA
>NZ_JADPJF010000009.1:24148-28213 GCF_023073295.1 Bradyrhizobium sp. 23
CGACGACCACCGGCGCATCTTCGACGCGATCATCGCGCGCGACCCTGAGCGAGCAGATGCGACGCTGCGCAAGCATTTTGCCATCGGGGACGAATACCGCAGGCGGGCCGTCGTCGGCGATACCGACAAGACCAGCGCCTCACGCTGATCGCGGACTAACCAAGAAACGGACGAATAACATGGGACGGAACGACAAGGGCAGCGTCGGCTTCATCGGCGTCGGCACGATGGGCGTGGAGATGGTGCGCAACCTTCTGAAGGCGGGGCACGCGGTGCACGCGTTCGATCTCAACGAGGCCGCCGTAGCCGATATCGTCAAGGAAGGTGCGATCCGGGCCAAGAACCCGGCCGATGCGGCGCAAGGCGCAGACATCGTCGTCACCATGCTGCCCGATACGCCCCATGTCGAGGCGACTGTTTACGGCGAGCATGGGCTGCTGAAGTCGCCGCCACCCGGCAAGCTGATCGTCGACATGAGCACGATCTCGCCGGTTGCGGTCCGCCGCATCCATGCCGACCTGCAAAAAATTGGCGTCAGCTTCATCGACGCGCCGGTCTCGGGTGGCCCGGTGGGCGCCAAGAACGCCGCCCTCTCGATTATGGCCGGCGGCGATGCGAGCGCCTTCACCCAGGCCGAGCCGTTCTTCCGCGCGATGGGCACCACCATCACGCATGTCGGCGCGTCCGGTGCCGGCCAGACCGTCAAGCTCTGCAACCAGCTGATCTGTGGCATCAACATCCAAGCCATCTGCGAGGCCCTCGCGCTCGGGCGCGCTTCCGGCCTCGATCTCAATCTGCTGCGCCGGGTGCTGCTCGGAGGCTCCGCTGCCTCCTGGATGCTCGACAAGCTCGGCCCCGCGATGATCGCCGGTGATGTCTCCGCCGGCTTCCGGATCGATCTGCAGCTGAAGGACCTCCGCCTGGTGCAGGAGCACGCGCAGGCGCTAAGCGTGCCGTTGCCGGGCACGGCGCTCGTCACCAGCCAATATGTGGACGCGCGCGCGCATGGCGAAGGCAACAATGGCAACCAGGCGCTTTTCCGCGTCTATGACCGCATGACGAACCAGACCACCGGGTGACCCGACACAATGAGCATCCAACTCGACTTCCCCGCAGTGCTGGAGCGTTGGCCGAGCTTTCTCGCCGGCGCCGCGCTGACGCTGGAGTTGGCGGTTTTTGCGACCGTGCTCGGCGCCCTGTTCGGCACGCTTACAGCCGTCGGCCGCGGCTCGCATAGCGCGCTGATCGCCGGCGCCTGCAAGGTCTACGTCGAATCAATCCGCAACACGCCCCTGCTGGTGCAGATCTTCCTGGTCTATTTCGGCCTCGCGAGCCTGGGACTGAAACTCTCGGCGTTCACCGTGGCGGTGGCCGCGCTGACCATCAATGTCGGCGCCTATACCGCCGAGATCATGCGCGCCGGCTTCGAGGCGATCCCGCGCGGACAGATCGAGGCCGCCGAAGGGCTGGCGCTGTCACGCCTGCAGATCTACTGGCACATCATCCTGCTGCCGGCGATCGAGAAGGTCTATCCGGCGCTGACCAGCCAATTCGTGCTGTTGATGCTGGCCTCCTCGGTCTGCTCGCAGATCTCGGCCGAAGAGCTCACCGCGGTCGCCAACTACATCCAGTCGGACACGTATCGCGCGTTCGAGACCTACATCATCGTCGCCGTGCTCTACATCATCCTGTCGCTGGTGATGCGCGCGGGCTTCTGGGGCCTCGGCCTCGTGCTGTTCCCGCGCCGTCGCCGGCTCGGCACACCGTTGTGAGATGACCATGGGCGGACATCTCAACATCAACCATCTGATGTTCCTCGGCCAGGGCGCGCTGTGGACCATTGGTCTATCGGTGATCGCGCTGATCGGCGGCGGCATCGTCGGCTTCGCGATCGCGCTGGCGCGAATCTCGCCGCTCAAATCGGTGCGGATCGTCAGTGCCATCTATGTCCAGCTCATCCAAGGCACACCGCTGCTGGTCATCCTCTTCCTCGGCTATTTCGGCCTCGCTGCAATCGGGCTCAAGGTCTCCTCGCTCACGGCCGCCGGCGCCTCGCTGACGCTCTATGTCGCCGCTTATCTCGGCGAGATCTGGCGTGGCTGCATCCAGTCCGTGCCGAAGCCGCAATGGGAGGCTGCCGAAGGCCTGGCGCTGAGCCGGACCCAGCGCATGATGAAGGTGATCCTGCCGCAGGCGATCCGCATCGCGACGCCGCCTACCGTCGGCTTCATGGTCCAGATCATCAAGAACACCTCGCTCGCTTCCGTCGTCGGCTTCGTCGAGCTGATGCGCTCGGGCCAGATCGTCAACAACTCGCTTTTCGAGCCGTTCGTCATCTACGCCATCATCGCGGTCGCCTATTTCGCCATGTGCTATCCCCTGTCGTTGTTCAGTCAGAAGCTGGAACGTCGCATGGGGCGTGGCAAGTTTCACCTTGCACCGGCCTGAAGATGCAGCAGAACGCCTCCTCCTCCGAACCGATTGTGTCGCTCCGCGACGTGCAAAAGAGCTTTGGCTCGCTGCGGGTGCTCGATGGTGTCAGTTTTGCCGTCGAGCGCGGCGAGGTGCTGGCGCTGATCGGCCGCTCCGGCTCCGGCAAGAGCACGGCGCTGCGCTGCATCGACCGCTTCGAGAAGGTCGACGGGGGCGAGATCGTCGTCTGCGGACATCGGGTCCATCGTCCCGACGTCGACCTTCGCGCGCTGCGCCAGGACGTCGGAATCGTGTTCCAGAGCTACAATTTGTTTCCGCATCTCACGATCGAGCAGAACATCACGCTGGCGCCCTCTGCCGTGAAGGGCATGACAGCGTCGCAGGCCAAAGACCTTGCGCGAAAAGTGCTGGCGCAGGTCGGGCTCGAGGAGAAGCTTCACGCCTACCCGGAGCAGCTTTCCGGCGGCCAGCAGCAGCGCGCCGCAATCGCCCGCTCGCTCGCCATGCAGCCGAAAGTGATGCTGTTCGACGAGGTCACATCCGCGCTCGATCCGGAACTCACCGGCGAAGTGCTGAAGGTGATCGAGCAGCTGGCGGCTGATGGCATGACCATGGTGATGGTCACCCACGAGATGGGCTTTGCCAAAGGCATCGCCGACCGGATCGTCTTCATGCATCGCGGCAAGGTTCACGAAACCGGACCTGCCTCGATCCTGACGTCGCCGACGACCCCCGAACTCACGCAATTCGTGGGCACGGGAAACTTAAAATCATAATAGGGAGGAACTAGGGATGACCAACAAGACATTGCTGGGAGCTGCCGCCGCACTGTGTGGCCTCGTCATGATGGCGGCGACGCCGGCGTCGGCCGACTTGCTCGACGATATCACGCAGGCCAAGAAGATCCGCATCTCGACCGACCTCGCCATCCCGCCTTCGGGCATGATGGACTCGAGCATGAAGCCGACCGGCTCCGACGTCGAAGTCGCGCAGCTGCTCGCCAAGGACTGGGGGCTCGAGCTCGAGTTCATCCAGACCACCGGGGCAACTCGTATCCCGAACGTCCTGACCGGCAAGGCCGACATCATCATTTCGACGCTGTCTGTGACGCCCGATCGCGCCAAGGTGATCGATTTCACCAAGCGTTATGCGACGCTGCAATCCGATGTCGGCTGCCTGAAATCATCGACGGTCAAGGACTGGCCCGACCTCAAGGACAAGTCGATCGGCGTCTCGCGCGGCACCACGCAGGACACGACCCTGTCCAACATGAAGGACAAGGACCTGAAGATCTCTCGGTACGATGACGACGCCACCATGGTGACGGCGGCCGTGTCCGGTCAGGTCGACTGTGTCGCCTCGTCCGCGACCATCATCAACCAGATCGGAGTGAAAAACCCCTCGCGCGTGTTCGAGTCCCGGATTCCGCTGGCGACCTTCGACCTCGCCATCGGACTGAAGAAGGGTGAGCAGCGCCTAATGGACAAGCTCAACGGCTGGATCACCGAAAACGTCAAGAACGGCAAGCTCAATGCGATCTACAAGAAGTTCCACGGCGTCGAGCTGCCGCCGGATATGCGTAGTTAAGACCAGAAACAATCGTGGCAGCCGCGCGCGGCTGCCACGACCCAT
>NZ_JADPJF010000009.1:28281-50603 GCF_023073295.1 Bradyrhizobium sp. 23
CAAAATCAAGAAGGGCATCACATGCGTCTCGTCATCGGATCCGACCACGCCGGCTGGCCGCTCAAGCAGACCGTCATCGACCACATCCGCAGCCTCGGCCATGACGTCATCGACGTCGGCTCCTATGACGACAAGCCAGTGGATTTCCCCGACATCGCGCGCGCCGTGGCGCAGAAGGTGACCTCGGGCGAAGCCGCGCGCGCCATCATGGTCTGCGGCACCGGCGTCGGCGCCTCGATCGCCGCCAACAAGATGAAGGGCATCCGCGCCGCGGTCTGCCACGACATCCATTCAGCCCATCAGAGCGTTGAGCATGACGACGTCAACGTGATGTGTATCGGCGCGCAGATAGTCGGCGCGTGGCTTGCCATCGATCTCGTCTCGTCCTATCTCTCGGCCGAATTCTCCACCGACGAGGATTTCCGCCGCCGCGTCGAGAAACTGCGAGTCATGGACGAGCAAGGGTGACGGTTTCTCCGCCATGATCCTAGTGTTCGGATCGCTTAACATCGATCTGGTCGCCCATGTCCCGGTCATTCCGGGCCCCGGCCGCACCGTGCTCGCGCCCTCCTATCGGACCCATTTCGGCGGCAAGGGCGCTAATCAAGCCGTGGCTGCCGCGCGCATTGCCGGGCCGGGACGCGTCCGAATGGCGGGCCGTATCGGACGCGACGGATTCGGCGACAGCGCGGTAGAGAATCTCCGAGCGAACGGCGTCGACACGGATCTCGTCGTCAGATCGGACCAGCCGACCGGCTGTGCCTTCATCGTGGTCGATCAGGCCGGTGAGAATGCAATTACGGTGGCAAGCGGCGCCAACACGACCGCCAGCGCCCATGACCTCCCCATCGCGCTATTCAGCCGTGACACAATCCTGGTGCTTCAGATGGAAGTGCCTTTCGCAGAAGCCCTGGAAGCCGCACGCAGGACGAAATGCGCCTCCGGCAGCGTCATCTGGAATCTCGCACCCGTGCCGGAGTCGATGACCCGGGAGATGGTGGTCCAGCTTCTCTCCGCGACCGATTATCTCCTGGTCAACGAGCATGAGGCTCTGGATGCGGCGAGGGCGATCTGCTTCGCCCAGCCGCCCGATCACGACGCCGCAGCCGCCGAACTTGCCAGGGCCGGTGACCTCAACTGCATCGTAACCGCTGGCGCGCTAGGCGCGCTCGCCTTCACCGCCGATGGCAGCTGTCTCCGCGCGCCTGCACCCTGCATCACCCCCACCGACACGACCGGGGCCGGCGATGCCTTCGTCGGCGCTTTCGCGTCTATGGTAAGTGAGATGGTGCCGTTGCAAAAGTCTTTGGAAATTGGATGCGAGGCTGCCGCATTAAATTGCCTTAAAGAGGGGGCGCAGGACGGAATGCCGGTCAGAGGTGCGGTAAAGTCGATCGCCTGACCATCAGAGATCGTTCAGGCACGATGGCTGGCAGCAGGATTCTTGACTTGCGGGTGATCGCCTTCCGCCGACGAGAGCACCTGTCGTTTGAAGCCGTTCTGAACAAGGGGCCGTTGAGAACACACGGCGTCCAGATTTCGGTCAGCTCGATATCGCCATGGGTCCGAGCTGGATGATCGTCCCGACGGCATTCGTTCGCGGTCCAGACCAGCAGATGTTCTCGCCCAGCCCCCGCCGCACTCTCGGAGCCAGCTTCAATCAGGGACGAGAATAGCTCGGATGGGATCAGGTGGATTTGGTGCAGATTGAGGAGGGAGGCTGGCGACGGCTCGATAGCGTTTACGGACGAACGCGCCGGCTTGGACGTTGCCTTTGACGCGATCTGATCCGGCGACGGCTTGCTGATGTGGTGGTCGAGATCGTGGCTACAGCCAATCCTTTCGCTAGGCCAACAGATCCTGTGTCGACGGCATCGACTCCGAAACAAGCCCACGAGCAGGGCCTTAAGCTAGGGGAAGTGGGACGCCCGTCAGCCGCCCTTGGTCACACGAACCCTTTCTCGGCGAGTGGTGGTAAGCGCTTGACCGAGGAAAAGCCGCGCCCTCGACGAGCGCGGCTTGTTGCTGTCGGGGCCTGTCACCAGCGGTGATGGTGCCAGCGGTGTCGCACGACCGGATATGATCCGCGGTAATAGGCGTAAGCGGGCCGCACGGCTCGGCGGTACCGGTAGCCGTAAGACACGGGCGCCGTGTAGTAGGTCGTGGTGGCGTAACCACCGCCCCAGCGATAGGGCTCGTCGTAGCCGTAGCCAGGTCCCCATCCATAAGCCGACGAGGCAAGCCCGCCGATTACGGCGCCAGCCAGCAGACCGCCAGCGATGCCCGGTCCCCAGCCACCTCGCCAGTGCGCTTCGGCAGGAGAGATGGTGGCCACCGAGGATAGACCAAGAGCGCCGACCATCAGCGCCGACATCGCGATCTTCTTCATCGAGATTCCTTGCACATTGCTCGCGCCCTACCGATAACGGGAAAAAGAGGCAATGGTTGCAGCTGCCCGGGCGGCGCGGGCCATGGAATCCTCGCCGCCAGAGACGGCGCGCGAAGCTCCAGTGCGGAGCCGACCGCCGCAACCCCGACAACTACCACCTTGCATCCAGAAGGTCCGGCCGAAGCCAACGCCTGCAGCGCCGGCGTGCGGCACGTACGCGGGCGCATGTCAGAGCATCCTGAGCTTCCTCCCTTCGTCTACTGTCGGGGAAATCCGGAAACTTTCCGGAGCGCCTTGAGTTGGCAGCGACTGGGTTCGGTCTCTGGAGAGAGTGAGTATGGTCGACGAAGTCGTCTTGAAGAACGCCGCGGAGACCGCCTGGACGGTGTATCGGACGCGGCACCCCGAGGTCGATGCGCACGACAGCCGGCGCTGCCTGCTGGAGCGTCACCTCCACAGCAGGTCGGAAGCGCGCGCAAGCGATACCGAAGAGCTCGCAGGCTTCGGAATAGCCTACCTGCAGCGGCTTTCTCGAGACGGATGTTGACGGCCGTGAAGGCGCTCGCAGCGCGCGTGGCAGGGGGAAGCACGAGGCCCAATTGGACGCTGCTCGCGATTTCGTCGCTCATTTCTGGGACGATCGTGACGGTCGTGCGGTTCGTGTTGGGGGCCTAGCCGATGCGGATCGCCCAGCTTGCTCCGTTGGCCGAGAGCGTACCTCCAAAGCTCTACGGCGGCACCGAGCGCGTGATCGCCTGGCTGGTGGACGAACTGGTCGAACCGGGACACGACGTCACCCTGTTCGCAAGCGCGGACTCTAAGACGAAAGGAAAGCTCCAGGCGGTGTGGCCGCGCGCGCTGCGGCTGGGGCGGAAGGGGTGTCTAGTCAACCCCGTTGTTCTAACATCAATTTATGTGAGCTGAGCGGCACTAGCTACGGTCCTTACAACGGTCATTTTCATAGCATCAGAACCGTAGTTTTTAGCGCAAAGCGCGGCTCGGGTCGCGCCGCCTTTTTACTTGGAAGCGGCCGCTGGGGGTGAATACCGGCAAAGCCGACCGGGGCGGCCTCGATTTGAACGTCAAAGGACCAAGGTCCGAGCCCCAGCGCGCTTACCAACTAGTCCGCCGCAATCACCGGTACCGACCATTGGACACCGGAAGACGATCTAAAACTCATCGTGCTCACGGCGAAACGTTCCGACGACCGCAGACCGCACATGTCGACCCGCGACCAATTGCGACGCCTGCGAAACATGCTTCATGAACGAGAGAATCCCAAGTCCCAGGTCCCATCGAGCCGGGCTCTCTCGAAGAGACCAATCAATTGGTTTGCAAATGATAGTTGTTGTTCAGCTCAGGCGGGTGCCGGGCAATCATGGCGCCTGTGAACGCTGCTTTTCGCTCGAAGTATCGGAAACTGCGGGATTGGCGGGGCCTTGGCCCACGTCGTTGCGTTTGTGCAGGTCTCCCAGCCAAAGGATGGGTCCTCGCAGCTTTTCGCTGCGTGGGCCGTGCCGAATGCCGAACTGTTCGACAAAGCCCCTGAACGCATTCGTGAGGGCCACGAGCTTCACCCCCATGATCCGGATATTTCCGGGTAGCCATCGGCTCGCTGGTGTCCTGGGTGAAGAGCGGCTCATTGCGCGTTCCTGGCGTCATAGAATCAAGAAACCACGAGCGCCGGATTATTCCGCGGTCGAAGAAATTCTGGGCGGCAGTTCCAGGTGCAGTTTAGCTTTCACAGCGTATCAAGCTACCGTTCGCCCTCGCTTCGGATCAGGATTGATCGGGTGGCCGATGAGATCGTCTTCCCACCCGAGACCATTTCGACTTGCAGTCCATACTCCCCTGCTCGTTGCGCGGGCTTCCCTCCGGCATAGGCGATGTAGTTCGCCTTCCGCCTTTCGAGCGGTTTGGTTTCGATTTGCATCAGCGTTTTTCCGTCCGGATCGACGATGCGCATTCTGAAAACGCTGTCGCCCTCGACGTTGATCCCCCAGACCCAAGCGATGACCGGTTGCGACGTATTGGGCACGGCTGGTTCACCTTCGCGAACGAGCCTCGGAAGCTCGGGCGGAGCGTTGGCGAGCCCGACCAGCAGGATCGCCGAAGCCGAACGGGAAAGTGCATCCCGGACGGCCGGTTCGAACAGGCTTCCCCCGGTTGCGCCGCAGGTTTCTCGACCGATTCCAAGTGGCCGGCCCGTCAGGGGTTCGATCGTCCTGCCATCCTTTCGGACCGACAAGTGCAGATGGGGAAATTCGGCCAAGCCCGATGCCCCGATCGACCCCAGGCGGTCGCCTTTCTTCACGTGCGCTCCGGGCCGGACGACGATGCTGCCTTCCTTGAGGTGGCAGTATTGTGAGGCCAGCCCCCCGGAATGCTCTACAAGGACGCCGTTACCGCACTCCTTTCCCCCGGTATCTTTATCTTGTGCCCGATCGTTGATGCGGTCTGGAATGCCGTCCCTCACGCGCGCGACGGTTCCTTCGGCGGTTGCGATCACGGGCGTTTGACGATCGATATCCTTGAGCGTGCGGATGCGAATGTCCCAACCGTCGTGCCCCTGGTACGTGGCGTTGCCGCAGAGCGGATCCAACGCCTGGTCGCCTGGATCGACGTCCGGCATCTGCTGCACGAAGCAGTCCACGCCCAGGCGGCAGTCGACAGGCAGTCCCAGGTTGGGAGACAACTGGTCGTCCGCGCGTGCCGGCTGGATTGCCGCCGATAGAATCACGATCAACGCCGGCGCCAGCCGGTATCGGCTGTGCGTCGCGCAATGGGACTTGAGCTTGAACATTTTCGCAGCAGGGAACAGAACTCTACTCCTCCCGGAAGGATTTCATCATCTGATCCGTGAACGGCTTTATCAGGTAGGAAAGTGCCGTCCTATCGCCGGTGGTTAGGAAAACCTCAACCGGCATGCCGGGCACGATCGGCTTGCCGGCTACTTGCCTTTGGCCACCCGCTATCGCGATGGTGCTGAGATAGTACGTCTGGCCGCTGGCCTGGTCCAGGGTCGCCGCCGCCCCGATCGTTTCGACCGTACCCGCCACTTCCGGCGTGGTCCGCTGGTTGAAGGAGGAGAATCTGAGCCTCGCCGATTGCCCGGTCGTGGCCTGGTCGATGTCGGTCGGAGACAGCTTCGCTTCGACGACCAGGTCGGCGCTTTCGGGCACGATGGACATGAGCGTCTCTTTGGGGGCGATCACGCCGTTGACCGAATTGACGGCGAGCTCGTTGACGGTGCCGGAGATAGGCGAACGGATCACCATGCGCGACAGGCGGTCCAGCGACGCCACGATCCGTTCCTGAAGCTCCGCCAGTTTTCCGTCGACGTCGCGCAAGTCCCGCTGACCGTCGGTTCGCGCCTGCTGGTCGAGTTCGATGATCTTGATCCGCGACTCGCTGATCTGTCCCTTGACGCGGGCGATGTTGGCGTCGATCTCGCCTTTGAGGCCGTCGATCTTGACGAGATCGCGCTCCATGGTGCGGATCTTGCCGATTTCTATGAAACCCTTGTTGTAGAGCGGCGTCAGACGCTCGAGATCCTCTTTGACCATCTTGCGCTCATTGGCGTTGGCCTCCTGCTGCGCGGTCAGCCCGCGGACCTGCTCCTCGAACTGCGCGATCTGCAGCGACAACTGATCGCGCCTGGCCTCCCGCACGGCCAAGTTCTCGTTGAAGAGCCGGATCTCGCCCCGCGCGATCTCCGCCGTGAACGGGTCGTGCTCGAACCGGGAGTCGAACCTGATGGCCGTGGCTCCTTCGCGCTCGGCCAGATGCCGCGCCCTTCGGCCCTCGAGCTCCGCGCGCTGCCCCTTGAGCACGCCTAGTTCCGCCTTGGTCTGGGTCTCGTCTAGTCTGACGAGGACATCGCCCACCTTCACGGCGTCGCCATTGGCGACCAGGATCTCGCCCACGATGCCACCGTCGCGGTGCTGGATCAGCTTGACCTGCTTCCTGACTGCGACCTTGCCTTGCGCGATCACGGCACCGGTCAGCTCGGCGTGCACCGCCCAGCCGCCGCATCCGCCGATCAGGGCGATGGCGAGAACGGCCACCATGGTCACGCGCGAGCGGATCCCGAACGACTGCTTCGCAGCGCGCGCGGGCCGTTCCGTGGGCTTCAGGTTCATCGTTCATTCTCCGTTGTTAGAGCCGGCACGTGTCCGCCGATTCACGATAAGTGGTGCGCGTTCGTTTGCTGGGGGGCAGTGAAAACAAAATTGCTCTCGTTGAGGTCGAGGTTACCATCCAGCACGATCTCGAAATCGTGCTCCGCGTCGCCGTCGAGATGGCCCGAGACGATCGTGATCTCCTGGTCCGAAACGACTTCATGGCGGTAGGTGACGGCGCCGACCTCGTCGAAGGTGGCCTGGTCGGCCCCGGCGAAGAACAGCCTCTTGCCCGAGAAATCGTCGAGTTCCTGTCCGACTCTGGACAGATCGAGCTTGTCGCCGACGCTGAAGTCCACGATGTGGTCGCGTGGTCCGCCGTCGTTCTTCAGAGAAGCCAGGTCCTGGAAGACGAAGGTGTCGTTGCCGTCGCCGCCCTCCATGATATTCACGTGGGCGTCGGCAACCAGGCGGTCGCGTCCGTGGCCGCCCTGGACATTCTCGATCTCGAAGATCTGTGCGCTCTGCCCGTCGCAGATTTCGACGATTCCGTCGGGGAGGTCGACGTTCTCGTCGAACACGATCTGCGACAGATCCAGCGTGTCCGCGCCGTCACCTCCGTGAATGACGTCGTGGCCCGCCTCGACGCCGAGGACGATCACGTCGTCCCCGCAGCCGGCGTCGATGCAGTCGTTGCCCGAGCCCCCCGCCAGCACGTCGTCGCCGGCGCCGCCGTCGAGGTGATCGTCCCCGGCGCCGCCCTGCAGGGTGTCGTCGCCTGCGCCGCCCGCGAGCGTGTCGTCGCCGGTACCGCCGTCCACATCATCGCCGCCCGCGCCGCCCGCGATGTGGTCGTCTCCCGCGTCTCCGCGGACGGTGTCGTTACCGGCACCGCCGTCCAGGTGGTCGTCCCCTTCCCCGCCATGGATCGTGTCGTCGCCGGCGCCCCCTGCGATGCAGTCGTTGCCGGCCCCGCCCAGCAGCACGTCCTTGCCGGCGCCGCCGTCGATATGGTCGTCGCCTTGCTCGCCCTCGATCCTGTCGTTCCCGTCGTCACCGTGGAGGGTGTCGTTGCCGGGACCGCCTATGAGCGTGTCGTTGCCCCGCCCTCCGGAGGCAAAGTCGTCGCCCTCGCCACCTAGGATGAGGTCGTTGCCGTCCTCGCCGTAGAGCGTATCGTCGCCGGCTTCGCCGAACAGCGTGTCGTTGCCCGCCCCGCCGAAGATGATGTCGTTGCCCGGGCCTCCGAACAGGGTGTCGTCACCGTCGCCGCCCACCAGCCGGTCATTGCCCTCGCCGCCGTAGATCGTATCGGCGCTTTCGCGGCCGTAGACGATGTCATTGCCGGCGCCGGCGTCGATCACGTCGATGAGAGGCGTTCCGATCAGAAGATCGTCGCCTTCGGTACCGTGTATCTCCTCGTCGGGCGCGGCGTGCAGATCCGCATGCGCCGCCTGGACGATCGAGACGGTGCCGTCGGAGATGCGGTAGCTGAACTGGACCGGGCCGATATCGTCGTGTTCCGGCGTGTAGAGCCAACGGTCCGCTCCCAACGCCTGCAGCGACCCGTGATCGACCTGGAGGGCCTGCACCGAAAGCCGGTCGCCGTCCGGATCGCTGGCGCCATTCAGCAACTGACCGAGCGAGATGATGAAGGCTTCGTTGACGAGCCCGCTGCCGAGATCGACCGCCCCGGCGCTCACCGGGGCGTGGTTGACCCGCTTCGTCGGATCGGGGGGCGGGTCCTTGATCGTCGGTGGCGGCTTTTTTGGCTCGTCAACATGGGGCCTGGTGTGGTCGTCGGAAGACCCTCCGCCTCCGCCACCTCCACCACCCCCACCCCCGCCTCCGCCGGCGACCGGTGTGCCGTCTGCCCCCCGCGGCAGCGGATGCGCGGGAGCCGGCGCGTTCTGGTTCGCCGGGACCAGCGACAGCCGCGGCCCTTCCGTCCTGTCGAACCTGAGCCTGTCCGGATCGACTGCCGCTTCGAACGCTTCGTTCATCGATACCGCGTGCAGCCCGAAGGCACGGACGAGTTCGGACGATCCTGCGCTCCGCTCCACGGCGATGGACGGCGCGACCGACGTATCCGCTTCCGGCTGCGTTGCCGCTTCCGGAGAGTCCGGCTTCGGCAGATGGGGCGCATCCTCCTTGCCTTCGCCGAACACCTGTTTCAGCAGCAGTCCCCACGATGCGATCAGGATGGCGGGCACGATGGAACTGACGCGCGACCGCTCTTCGATGAGCGCGAAGCGGCGCGCCGGCGCGTCGAGCGCGCTGCGGTCCGGAATTCCCAACGACAGCCGATCGTCCATGGCCACCTCCCGCTGATCAAGCCGTCGCTGCGGCGGGGAACGGGATCGGCGCCGCCGGCGCGCCGACCACCTTGTCCTTCGGTCCGAACGCGACCAACTTGCCGCCCTGCACCACGCCGACGTAGTCCACCGCCGCCAGCGCCTTCGGCCGGTGCGCGATCACGATGACGATCCCGCCGCGCGCCTTGACGCCTTCGATGGCCTCCCCGAGCGCCGCCTCGCCCGGTGCGTCGAGGTTCGAGTTCGGCTCGTCGAGCACGACGAGGAAGGGATCGCCGTAGAGCGCCCGCGCCAACCCGATGCGCTGCCGCTGACCGGCCGACAGCGCGGTGCCCGACGGCCCGAGTTCGGTCTGGTAGCCATCCGGCAACCGCGTGACCATCTCGTGGATTCCCGCGGCTTTCGACGCGGCGATGATCTTGCGGGCGTCGGGCTCGGTCTCGAACCGCGAAATGTTCTCGGCGATGCTGCCGTCGAGCAGCGAGACGTCCTGCGGCAGGTAACCAATGTGCTCGCCGAGCGCATCGGCGCGCCACTGATCGAGATCCGCCTCGTCAAACCGGACTTTGCCCCTGAGCAGCGGCCAAACGCCGACGACACCTTTGGCCAGAGATGTCTTGCCGCCACCGCTAGGGCCGATCAGGCCGAGCGCCTCGCCCGCCTTGAGCTCGAAGCCGACGTCGCCGACGAGCACGGTCCCGCTGCCCGGCGCGACCACGGTGATGCCTTCGACCTTCAGGGTCGCGCAAGGCTTGGGAAGCGGCAGGATATGGCTGCCGTCTTCTGCCGCGGCGAGCGTCTGCTTCAGACGGTTGAAGCTGCGCCGTGCCGCGGCGATCACCTTCCAGTTGCCGATGGCCGAATCGATCGGCGCCAGCGCCCGCGCCGAAGCCACCGAGCACGCGATGATCGCGCCCGCGGAAAGCTCGCCCTTGATGGTGAGGAACGCGCCAAGGCCCAGCAGCGCCGACTGCAGCATCATGCGCATCACCTTCGCCATCCCGCCGAAGCTGCCGCTGATGTCGCTGGTTCGGGTCTGCAGCGCCAGATGACGGGCATTGGCGGTCTCGAACCGGGCCACGGCGCGGCCGCCGAACCCCATCGCGCGCAGGATGTCGGCGTTGCGTGCGTGGGAGTCTGCCAACGTGGACCGCTGCACCGCGGCCTGGTGGGTCTCCTTGCCGGCACGCCGCGTCAGAAGTTCGGTTGCCACCGT
The DNA here is from genome assembly GCF_023073295.1 of Bradyrhizobium sp. 23. NCBI lineage: Bacteria > Pseudomonadati > Pseudomonadota > Alphaproteobacteria > Hyphomicrobiales > Nitrobacteraceae > Bradyrhizobium > Bradyrhizobium sp. 23. The sequence goes on from NZ_JADPJF010000009.1 coordinate 38,323, forward strand.
AAGCGACATCAGAACCACCGCGCCGGCCAAGGTGACAAGCCCGAGCACCGGATGAAGCAGATAGACGAAGCCGAGGAACAGCGGCATCCAGGGCAGGTCGAAGAAGGCGATGGGGGCTTGGCTGCCGAGGAAGCCGCGCACGACGTCGACGTCGCGCCCCCGCTCCAGCGCCTCGGACGTCGAGTAGCCGTATCGGGCCATCTCGATCACGACGCAGTGCGCCAAGGGCGCCAATTTGGCGTCGAGACGGGCCCCGAGCCTGACCAGTATCTGCGAACGCAGGATGTCGAACATGCCCTGGAACAGATAAAGCCCGATGGCGAGCGCGGAGAGCGCCGCCAAGGTCGGGATGCTGTGGCTCGTCAGCGCCCGGTCGTAGATCTGCAGCATGTAGAACGAGCCCGTCAACGCCAGCACGTTGATGATTCCGGACACTCCGAGCAGGACAAAACCGATGCCGCGGTAGCTGCCGATTGGATTCTCCGTCGGATTCTTTCGCTTCGGGTTCTTGCTCATCGTTTCCTGCCCTGCCCTTGGCCTCGGTGACGTCGTCCACCCGGGCGGCGGTTCGCCCGGGTGGTGATGGTCGGTTGCGCCTAGTGCACGCCGTTGAAGTCGGCCGTCGTCAGTGCATGGTTGCCGGCTCCCAGATCGATCTTGAAGTCGGCCGCGGCGTCGGCGTTGGTATTGCCGGACACGAAGGTGTGCTCCGCGCCGTCCTTGATCTCCTGCGTGACGATGACCTGTCCCGCCGAGGTGAAGACGTTGCCGGCGAACAGCACGAAGGACTGGTTCCCGGCCGCCCCCGTATTGGCGTCGATGGCCGACAGGTCGATCTTGTCGCCCGGCTGGAAACCCTTGATGGTGTCGCCGTTGGCGTCCGCTGCGGAGCCGAACACGTAGGTGTCGTTCCCTCCACCGCCGTCCATGACGTTCGCCACCGAACTGGCCACGATGGTGTCGTTGCCGGAGCCGCCGATGAAGTCCTCGAACCCGAATATCTGGTCGGTCCCGCTCTGGGCGCTGGCGACGCTGCCGTGCTGTCCGATGCCGTTGCCGAGATCGGCCGTGAGGTTTGCAGAGATGGCCGAGTAGTCCAGCGTGTCTTCCTCCGTGTCGCCGAAGTAGGTGTCGTTGCCGTCGCCGACGGTCGCGATGACCCGATCGTTGCCGGCCCCGCCGTAGACGGTGTCGTTTCCCGCGCCGCCTTCCAGGGCGTCGTCGCCCGCGTCGCCGAACAGGCGGTCGTCCCCGCCGTCGCCGGTGATCAGGTCGCGGCCGGCGCCGCCGAAGAGATCGTCGTTGCCGTCGTTGCCGAACACCACGTCGTCGCCTGCGCCGGCCTTCACCAAGTCGTCTCCGGATCCGGCCTTCAGCGTGTCGGCACCGTCGTTGCCGAGGATCACGTCGTCGCCATCGAGGCCACTGAGGACATCGTCGCCGGTCGCCCCCACCATCACGTCGGCGGCTGCAGTTCCAATCTGGCCTTCAGCCATGCCCGGGTTGACCGCCGGAGGTTGCGGCGTGTCTGGGCCGCCCTGTCCGTCGTGCTGATGGTCGCCCGACGAACAATGCTGATCGTCGCCGCCGGAGTTGCCATCCTGACCGTCGCCGCCGGATCCACCCTGGCCGCCGCCTTGGTCGCCCGAAGGCAGACCGGTCTGGGTGTCGACCACGTCCTGCGGCCGCAAGGTGCCGGTGACCTGGTCGTCGCCTCCTCCTCCGTGGAATACGATGCGGTGGTCGGAGGTCAATCCGGAGATGTCGACGGTGTCGGCGCCTGCGCCCCCGTTCACCGTGATCGTGCTGTAGTTCAGGCTGGTGCCGGTGAAGTTGCCGACGATGGCGACGCTGTCGCCGGCCACCGTACCGCCGTCGAGCCCGCCGTTGTTGTTGTTGGCGGTCACGTCGAGGGTGTTGATCGTGATCTCCTCGACGTTGTCGAGCTCGCCGATCACCGTGCCGTTGCGGGCGACGACGATCTCGGTGCCTGCATGCAGGCCCGTGAAACCGACATGAGCCGCGCTGCTGCCCGTGCCCGGACCGGCACCGTCCCAGTCGTCGGTGTTGGAGTAGATGGCGAAGGATTCCGCCGTGTTGTTGCCGGTGACGGTGAAGCGGTCGCCCGCCGCGCCGTTGGCGCCGCCGTCGACGAAGTCGCGGCCGTCCGGCAGTTCGGGAATGATGGTGATGTTGCCGATCTTGAAGGGGTTGGTCACCGACCAGCCGACGCTATCGTCGCCCCCGCCCGCAAAGACCGCGTCGTCGCCTCGTCCGCCGGTGAGGATGTCGTTGGCCGAGCTTCCGACCAGGATGTCGTTGCCCGTCGATCCGTTAATCGTCGTGCCGTTGACCGCGGTCACGGTGACCGTGGCGGAGGCCGGTGCGGCCCCGTCGTTCACCGTGTAGGAGAACGAGCCGCCGTTCGGCCTCGCCGGGTTGCCGCTCGTTCCGCTGTCGGTGATCGTGACCGCGCCAGCGGCATGGACCGCCGTGAGGCTGTTGAAGGAGCCCACCCCGGTGATCGCCAGCGCGTTGGGACCGTCCGTGTCGCTGTCGTTGGCGAGCAGCGCCCAGTCCGGCACCACGATGCCACTCGCGACGTTGCCGAGGTTGGTGTAGACGTGATCGGCGCCCACGCTCGGCGGATCGTTGACCGGAGTCACGTGGATGGTCGTGGTCGCGACGTTGCTGTCGGCCAAGCCGTCATTGACCGTGACCTGGACGATGCGGTCCGCATTGGTGGGGTTGTTGGAGTTGCTGGAGAACGTGATCGCCTGGATCGCGTTCTGGTAGGCCGCGATCGAGGCCTTGCCCGTCAGGCTGACGGTGATTTGTCCGGCCACGGAATTGTCGACAGTGCTCGCGATGCCGTCGCCGGCGATGTCGTTCGCGTTGAGCGCGTCGCCCGCCACCCGGCCGGTCAGGACGACCTTCGCCGACCACAGTTGCGTGCCGTCGTCGACGATTCCGGGATGGTTGGCTATGCCGACGGCATTGCCGTTCTCCGTGAACGTGACGACGTAGTCCGTGCTCGGAGCCGCCGCGGGCCTGACGTAGTCGACGGACACGTTGTCGATCGAGATGGTGCCGTTGTTGGCGCTGTTGCCCGTGTTGGTGGCCGAGCTGACCACCTCGAACCTGAGGGCCGCGTTGGCGGTCACCGTCTCGCCGGCGTTCAGGGACGCGAGAAGATCGGCCGAGAACGTATGGTTGCCGAAGCCGGCGGCATTGGTGATTGTTCCGAGTTCATGGAAGACCGGCGTCGCCGCCGTGGCGTCCGCGGTGAAGAGGACGCGGACGTAGTCGCCGTTGTCGAAGCTGTTCTGGTTGTAGGTGAAGCCCAACTTGGCCTCCACCACGCCGGCGAGGTTCACCACCCGCTGCACGTTGGCCCCGTCGGCGTTGTCGGTGAACTGCAGTTGCTGCGAGCCCACGCGGATCTGACCCGCGGTGGCGCTGCCGTTGACCGCGCCGTTGAAGTTGTCGCCGGTTTCGGTCCAGTTGCCCGTCCAGCTCGAGCCGCCGGCGTAGCTGCCGGAGGCGAAGTTGTCGGTCGCAGCGCCCGGATCGAAGGCGTGAAGCTTCAGGCTCGGGGGCGTGTTGACCAACGAGAAGTCCTGGTCGGCGAAGCGCAGCAGTTCCACGCCCACGACCAGGTCGGTGCCGTCGGTGACGATGGGCGCTCCGTTGGCGTCGACGCCGTTGGGATCCCGCAGGTCGGTCACCTTGTAGGCGACGATCTGTCCCTCGTGGGTGCTCTGGAATGTGATGGGGTCGATGCGATAGTCGGCCAGGTTGCCGGTGAAAACTGCGATGTCCGGCTTGGCCAGGGTGCTGGCGTCGGCGCCCCCGTCTCCGAGAACGTTGTCCTTGAAGAACTGGGTGCGCAGCATCTCGGTAAAATGCTTGTCGAAGCCCTGCGTGCCGAGCGCGGCGTTGTCGAGCAAACCGGCGCCCAGGGTGTCGTCGTAAGCGACGCGGTGAGAGGCGCCCTGATAGCGGGCATCCTGCAGGCGTAATGCCTCGGTGGATCCGTCGTTGTTGTTGTTGTGGTCGTAGGTTGAGGCGATCTCGTTGCCCTGAGCGTCATGGCCCTGGATGTACTGTCCGATCAGGGTGTCGAGCCGGACCGAGCCGCCGACGATGACGTCATTGCCGGCGTCGCCGGTCAGGAGATCGGCTCCGGAGCCGCCCACGACCCAGTTGTCTCCGGAGTCTCCTCCGAGATTGTCGTCGGACACGCTGCCGACCAGCCCCTCCATTTCGAACGCCGCGGGAACCGACTGCGCGGTATTGACTGCAGCCAGTGGGTTCGCTTGCTGGTCGAGGTCGTAGGTCACCCCGATCGGCCGGGCGTGTTGCAGGCTGAAGTCCAGGACGTCGAAACCAATCGTGCCCGGGGTGTTGCCGTCGTCGGTGACGCCGTCACCGCCCAGCACTTCATCAGGACCGGTGCTCAACGCCTGAGCGATGTCGCCAACCTTGAACCAGTCGTCGCCGGCTTGGCCGAAAGAGATGTCGACGTCGGTGCCGTCGAGCAGCATGTCGTCGCCGTTGCTGCCGTACAGCATGTCGGTGCCGGAGCCGCCGTCCAGATAGTCGTTGCCGTCGTTTCCTTCGAAGAACGGGTCGGTGTCCTGCTCGCCATACATGACGTCGTCGCCATTGCCGCCGAACAGCTTGTCTATCCCGAGGCCGCCGTTGATGTAGTCGTTGCCCGCGCCGCCGATGACCTGGTCCAGGCCGTTGATGTCGGTGCCGCTGGATTCGCCATACAGGAAGTCGTCGCCGGCGCCGCCGTCGATCAGGTCGGGGTTGTCGCCGCCGTAGATCGTGTCGGAGCCGTCCCCCCCGTACAGGCGGTCGATGCCGTAGCTGCCGTAGATCTTGTCATTGCCGGCATCGCCGTAGACCGTGTCGTCACCGCCCTGGGCGTAGATCAGATCCTGCCCCTTCGAGCCGACGATGATCTCGTTGGACTCGGCGCCCGAGTTCGGCGTGCCGTCGAGGTTGACGAAGCCGTTCTGCCCATAGGCGCTGTTGGGGTCCGTGTCGGCCAGGCGGGTGTCCTGAATGTAGTGCACGCCGCCGATGACGACTTCGTGTCCGTCGTTCAAGTTGCCGCGTCCGCCGTTGGAGTAGATGCCTATCGTTCCGGCATCCACCGCGGCGATGTCGCCGTATTTGTGCTCGTTGCCGGTCGTCAGGTACTCGGTCTGTCCCGGAGCCAGCACTTCCTTGTGGGCACCGAGATCGACGTACTGGTCGGCATAGCCGAAGATGTTGCCGTTGAGGTGGGTCAGACCCGTGGTGCGCTCCACCATGTCCTTCAGCTGGGCGTTGACGATCTCCGTGCCGAACTGAACGCCGAACAGGCGGTAGAGATAGTAGAAGCGATCGCCGTCCATCAGCCTTTCGATCTGGTCGACGAAGATTCGGTCGAAGGTCTCGCCGAGGAGCCCCCCCGGCTGATGGACTTCGGCCAGACCGCCGAGCCATGTGTCGATCTGGTTGAAGGCAAGCGTACCGACGCCGCCGGCCGCCTCGTCTCCGTTCATGAAGCCGTAGGCTTGGTCGAGCGAGATGCCGAGCGTGCCCGCGGCGACGCTTCCGTCGACGATTCCGACGATGGTGTTCGCCTTTTCCATGTCACCGTCGAAAGCGTACGCGGCGATGAAGTTGGCCAGCGAACTCGGATGCTGCATGTTCTGACCGAAGTCGTTCCAGCTCGAGTATTCGGAATAACCTAACGTGTGACGAACCTCGTTCAAGGTCGGTATGCCCACGTCCCGTCCGCGGGCGATATTGATCGCCGCCAGATCGAGCGGCTGGTCGAGCAGACCCTGGTTGAGCGCCGGGGTGACGAACTCGTCCACCTCGTTCATCTGCTGGTGCGTCATGCCGAGCACGATCGCGGACGGCCCGACGTCGGCGAACTTGTCCGGGGCCAGGAAGGCTGCCTTCAGGGCATAGCCCATGATTTTGCCGGTCAGGCCGCCGGACGGATCGATGGTGTCGATGGTCTCGCGCAAGGTCGAGTGACCGAAGCGGAAGGCGGCCTGCGAGTATTCCAGGGAAATCGCCGAATCGACCTCGGTCGAGTAGGCGCCGAACTCCTGGATATTGGGCGAGACGTTACGGGCGTACTGGTCGACGGCAGCATGCTGGTATTCCATCTCCACGACCAGCTTGGCCCCGTTGAACATCTTGTCCTGGTCCCAGGAGATGTTGCCTGCGGAATCCAGGTAGTCGCCGGCGGCGTTCATGCCGTGCCCGGTGTCGATCTGGAAGCCGTGCAGCGCGGCGTGGGTCGGGTCGCCGGACACGACGTCCTGGGTATGTAGTGCCTCGATGATGTTCTGGATCTGGTAGTTGTGTTCCTCATGGAAGACGTGGTGGATCGAAGTCAGACCGAAGTTCTCGTTCACACGCCCGTCTCCGGCCACGTAGTGGTCGCCGACCGAGGCCATCAGGATCTCGCCGACGGCGTCGTGCAGCGCGCCCGCCGGGACCGTGATGCTGAAGTCGGCGAAGTTGACGAACGGAAACAGCGAGCTGGCGCCGTCCAGGGTGTGCGGCGTTCCGGGAGGCGAGCCTGGGGGTAGCGTGGCCATGGTCAGCGTCAGCTTGTGTGTCGTTGCGTCGATGCCGAAGCTCGAGCCCGCACCGAACGTGGATTTGGCGTAGGTGTCGATGGTCGAAATTGCGGCCGCTACCTTGGCCGACTGGGCCGCAGTGCCATAGGCCGCCTCTCCGACGTCTTGCGCGCCGTTGCCATTCTTGTCGTAGAAGGCTCCCATGTGGCCTGCATCGAACCGCGGATTCATGTCGAGCAGCAGCGCCGAGCCGCTGGTGCCGGCGATCACGTGGCCGGATGCGTCGCGGTTGCGCAGATCGTTGACGTCCTCCCAGGTCAGGGCGTCGCGGCCGGTGGCATCCACATGGGCGCGCAGTTCGTCCAGCGTCGGCAGCGTCTGGTGCGTCGCGGTGCCGTCCGGCTTGGTCCATGCGGTTTCGAGGGTCTGCCCGTCGAACAGGTTCATGCCGGCGTGGTACTGGCCGGTGGCCGGATCCGCGACCCATTCCCGCAGCAGGTTCGTCAGTTGCTCGTGCGAGCCGTAGGTCTGGCTTTGGTCGATGAAGGGCGAGGTGTGATTGACGTATTCCGGGCCGTTGGCGTCCACCGTCTGCACCGTGGCCCGGTTGATGGTGATTTCGTGCACCGGCCGTCCGTCCGGTCCGAGCATGCCGTAGAGCGGATCGTCGCTGGCGAGCGCGATCTTGATGGTCTGTCCCGAGGCCTTGCCGATAAAATCGAGGCCGTGGTCGAAGAACTGGCCGAACAGTACGAAGAAGCCGTTGGAGGGCGATACGCCCGGATTGAGCCCGCCGAGGAAGTGGTCGCCCTGACCGGCCGAGGCGGCGAGCCGCGCCTGCGTGTCGACCTGACCGAGGCCGCCGTCGGCGACCGTGGCGAGTTGGCCCCAGTCGAGCACCTTCGCCGTCCCTGTCGTGGGATCGTAGTAGATTTCGTTCGGTTGATGCGAGGTCGCTCCGAGGTCGCCCTGATGGTTAGCCCAGGTGTCGAAGGTGACGCCGCCGGTGGTAGTCGTCAGGCTGATCATGCGCGGCGTGTAATCGACGACGTTCGGCAGATCGATCTTGGTGCCGTCGGCCGCGGTCTGGGCGCCGGCCGGATCGGCCTTGACCGCGTAGTCGCCGTTGAGGGCCGGGTTGAAGCCGCCGGTCGCCGCGCTGTAGGAGGAGTAGTAGGTCTTGGCGGCGGCGTAGACGCGGTCGGCGACCGCCTGCATCACGGACGAGTAGCCGGCGTAGTCGGCAGCCGCCGTGCGCGTGAAGATCTGGTCGACCGCGCCGAAGGTGGCGTTGATGAGCGACAGGTTGTTGTTGAGACCGCTGGGATCCCTCAAGCCCGCGAAGTCGAATTCGGAATAGTAGGACTGTCCCCACTGCGCGATGGCCACGGTCGATGCCGCGTCGCCGGCGGCCGACCCGCCGGTGCCGATGAGATTGCCGTGTGCATCGTAGACCGCCCCCGTGCCGTCCCACAGGATGATGGCGTTGCCTGCCGCATCGAACAACGGGCGGAAGTTGACCTGGCTGAGGATGAAGTCGATGTCGCTCTGGTCGATTACGAACGGCTTGAGATAATTCGACATGATGCGCTCCTGCCAGGATTAACGGAGAACCGAACGGCCGGATCTCCCACGTTTCAGAAGCATGTCGAGTGCTTCGCGGGCGCGGTAGGGCAGAAGGTCGAGCGAAAATTTCCGTCGATGGTCGAATGCGCCGCACCCGACGAAAGTCCCTTGCTTCGGACTTTAGTCCGAAGCGCCATCGGTCTTTCTGCGGCGGCGCGGCTGCTGCCGGCGATGGTGTTAACCCTGATCCGCTGCTTCAAAGGAGCAGTGTGGGCACGTGCGATCTTCACCATGTTTGCCCAGGAAGTTGAAAGCCGATACGATCGATGCATATGATGTCGCCAATTTAAGCATCTGTTCACCGATGACATTGTTCGAGAATGTTCTTCATGGAGCCAGTCGTGGAGGAAGTCTCCGTCGCCGATGAAGCTGATGGGCACATCCGTCGCGTCGACAGTGCCTTGTTGAGAGCCGGTGAAGGCAAGCCCGAGACCAGGAGGGCGTTAGGGGCATTCATCAAAGTCGCCACGGATCGGCCGCGTCGCTGGTGGATGCGAAGGTCCCTCTTCGAGCAGTTCGCATTGTTGTCTTCGCTGGTGCTATCGCTTTCCGTCGCCGCGGTCGGAGGATGGGTCGGCAATCGTATCGCCGATGGCGTTCTGCGCGGAACGAGTGGCGCCGCCGCGCTGTACATGACGAATTTCGTGGAGCCCTACGTTCAGTCGATGGACGGCGGAGGCACACTCAGCGCGGAAGACCTTCGCGGGCTCGAGTCCGTCGCCGAACTGCTGAAATCCAGGCGGCATGTCGCCTCCGTCAAGATCTGGGCGCGCGACGGTACCATCGTGTACAGCACGCAAAAGGGGCTAATCGGAAAGCGATTTCCGACGACCGACCTCACGCCTTCGCTGCAAGGGAAAATTCGTGCTGGGATGGCCGACCTCGAGGACGATGACAGCGAGTTCGAACGCTCTCTGTCGATGCCCCTCTATGAGATGTTCCTGCCTCTCTACAAGAACGAGACGGAAAGGATCATCGCGGTCGCAGAAATCTACGAAGACGCCCGCGCGCTTCTCCGCGACCAGGCAAGCGCCATCCGCGGCGCATGGCTGGTGGTCGGGTCGGTGGGTCTCGTCACCCTCTTGGCTCTGTTCATCGTCGTCCATCGAGCAAGCACGACCATCAAAAAGCAACGTTCGGCCATCAAGCAGCGGTTCCGGGAGAAAGTATTGCTGCATCGCAAGAACGATGTTCTTAAATCTGAAACGGAAGATGCTCTTCGCACTGCCGCCCGCATCGACGATCTTATCCATACGCGGCTCGGAGCCGAGCTCCACGACGGCCCTGCCCAGCTGATATCCTTCGCCCTGCTGCGGCTCGAAGGTCTGGAACAGGAGCTGGAAGGCCCGACACCCAAAGCGCGAGCTCTCCTGACGGAATTCCGGAGCGCGCTTAAGGACGCGCTCAAGGAGCTGCGCTCGATCGCCGCCGATCTGCTTCTTCCCGATCTCGGAGACAGCGGTAATCTCATCCGGATGCTCCGCAAAATCATACGAGCGCATGAAGGCCGCGCCGCCTGCATCGTCGATTTTGAGATGACCGGAGTGCCTGAGAAACTGCCTCGCGACGCGGTGCGCTGCCTCATTCGGGTGACGCAGGAGGCGTTGAACAACGCCTTCAAGCATTCGGGGAGCGACCGCCAGACCGTAATGGTTAATTACTTCGCCGGGACGCTGCGGCTATCGGTGAGCGATCTCGGATGCGGCTTTGCCGGCAAGACAGCCAAGTCTCGATCAGGTCTTGGATTGATCGGGATGGCCTCCCGAGTGAGAGCATTGGGCGGGACGTTCTACGTGATCTCCAATCTCGGCCAAGGCACGGAGATCCTGTGCGAACTTCCCGTCCAAAGTTCCACCGCAGGAACTGGCGATGAACACTCGAAAGATAGTCAACCGATCAAAAGTGATTGAAACTTTATCCTTACGATGCCTATTCTCGCAGCATTCTGAAATGCCACTTTTCCGCAGTGTTTTTTAATTGTGAGAGTACATATGGAAAATTCGAGTGAGCAGGCCACTATTGCCATCGTCGACGATCATCCGATTTATCGCCAAGGACTGGCCAGCGTGTTTCGGGCGGAGGCTCGCTTCAAAGTCGTAGCCGAAGGCGCCTCTACGGCAGACGCGCTGGACATCGCAAAAACGCATCGCCCGAGCATCCTCGTTCTGGATCTCGGCATTCCCGGCGATAGCCTGGAGACTCTCAAGCAGCTGTGCGTCGAATTTCCCGGAACGCACTGCGTCATACTCACCGCCTGCGACGATCCGCAGACCGGCATCGCCGCCCTGAACGCGGGCGCGCACGGCTACATCCTGAAGGGGGTCAGCGCGAGCGAATTGAAGGCGGCGATCTGGGCGGTCTTCAAGAACGAGTCCTCGTTCGTCTCGCCGGAGTTCGCGGCGCGGCTGCTTTCGGCGGTTCAGCAGAAGGAGGCGACGTCCATCGACGTCGGTCTCAGCCATCGCGAACTCCAGATCATCGCGGAGGTCGAGAGCGGCGCCACCAACAGGATGGTCGCCGACAAGCTCAAGATCAGCGAAAAGACCGTCAAGCACTACATGAGCAGCATCATGCAGAAGTGCGGCGCGACCAACCGCGTGTCCGCGGTCATGGCGTATCAGAGGATGCGCCAGTCCGGCCAACACGCTTGAAGGATGACAATCCATATCACGCTGCGAACCGCGCTGCGCTGGCGTTGGATCACCTGGGCAGCGCCTCATGCTAAGGCCCACGCGGGTAGTGGACCAAATGTCTTACGGAGACCAATACCGCAGCCAGTTGGAGTCACCTTACTCGCTGGCCCAAGCAAGCGGGACTTCTGCGCCTTCGGCCCGAGATCAGAAAGTCGTCCGTGAACAAGGCTCTAAGCGATTGAGCAGGAGTCAGTTTTCCGGTTGCGGCGGCATTTGAGATTGCAGGGATTGGGGGCTTGAGGCCCCCAAACCTTGCAATTTTGGTTTGTGGATTCCCTTTTGCTGCGGACCATGATTCTGTGTGCATCGGAGGGGCCGATGCGACCGAAGAAGCACAGGACGACGGGATCGAACGATCTGTTCCGGGCGCGGCTGGACCAGATCATCAACATGAAGCACGAGCTGGTTCAGCTCGCCGGCAAGATCGATTGGGACTGGATCGACGGCGAGGTCGCGCCGCTCTATAGCGAGAATGGCCGGCCCGGGATCGAGACCCGGTTCATGATCGGGCTGCTGTTGCTCAAGCACACTTATGGGCTGTCCGATGAGGGCGTTTGCGAGCGCTGGGTTCATGACCCGTATTTCCAGTTCTTCACCGGGCAAGAGTTCTTTCAGCATGCCTTCCCGCACGAGCGCTCGGACCTGAGCCATTGGCGCAAGCGGCTCGGCGACAAGTTGGAGCTGCTGCTGGCGGAGAGCCTGCGGGTGGCGCACGAGGCCGGCGCGTTACGCGGCCAGGACCTCAAGCGCGTCACCGTCGACACCACGGTGCAGCCGAAGGCCATCACCTTTCCGACCGACGCCAAGCTGCTTCATGCGGCTATCAAGGGGCTCAACCGCCTGGCGAGAAGGCACGCCGTCAGGCTGCGGCAATCCTATTCTCGTGTGGCCAAGGCCGCCGCGATGATGGCGGGCCGCTACGCCCATGCCAAACAGTTCAGCCGGCATCAGCGGCAGTTGCGCATTCTGCGCAGCCGGCTCGGCCGTATCATCCGCGACATCCGCCGCAAGATCGAGGGCCAGCCGGCACTGGAGGAGGCATTCGCCCTCCCGCTTGGCCGGGCCGTGCAAATCCGCTCGCAGCAGCAGCGCCAGCGCGGCTGGAAGCTTTATTCCTTCCATGCCCCGGAGGTGGAATGCATCGGCAAAGGCAAGGCCGCAGCCCCTTACGAGTTCGGCGTGAAGGCCTCCATCGTCAGCAACAACCGCCGGGCGCCCGGTGGCCTGTTCGTACTGCACGCCAGGTCGCTGCCCGATAATCCCTACGACGGTCATACCTTGCGGGACGTCATCGACCGCACCGAGGCGCTCACCGGCTGTCCGATCGAGCGGGCCTATGTCGACAAGGGATATCGCGGCCACG
>NZ_JADPJF010000110.1:0-908 GCF_023073295.1 Bradyrhizobium sp. 23
TGACGGCGGCATCGACCTATCTGGTGCAGATATCGGGCGCATCGAGCGACATGACGGTTGTGACCGGCACCGCCAACCTTGCGGGCAAGGTCACGGTCGATCCGCTGGCGCGCATCAGCGCAACCACCACCTACACCATCATGATCGCGGGCACCGTCAACGGCACCTTCGACACGGCGGGCGTTCTCGCCGGCAACAGTTTCGCCCGCAATGCGCGGGTGAGTTATGTCGGCAACGAGGTATTACTGACGGTCGATCCCGGCCTGCTGTCGCCGAACCTGCCCGCCAATGCCAATATCAACCAGAAGAACGTCGCGGCCGGAATCGACAATGCGCTCCTGGCCGGCGCCAACATGCCGGCGGGCTTCAACGCGCTGTTCGCTCTGACCGGCTCCGGTCTCGCCACCGCCCTGACGCAGGTCTCCGGCGAAACCGCGACCGGGTCGCAGCAGTCCACCTTCAATGCGATGAACCAGTTCATGGGGGTGATGACCGATCCGTTCGTCGCCGGACGCGGTGACGGTGCAACCGCCGGCGGCAACGCAACCGGTTACGCCGACGAGCAAGCGCTCGCCTATGCCGCGAGGAAGCGCAGCCCGAACGACGCGCTGGCGGCGATCTATACCAAGGCACCAGCTGCGGTGCCGTTCCAGCAGCGCTGGAGCGTGTGGGCGGCGGGCTTCGGCGGCTCGCAGAAGACCGACGGCAACTCGATCGCCGGCTCGAACAACACCAGCAGCAGCCTCTATGGCACCGCTGTCGGCGCCGACTATCGCATCTCGCGCGACACGCTGGTCGGCTTTGCACTTGCCGGCGGCGGCACCAATTTCAGCGTCGTCAACGGCGGCGGCGGACGCTCCGACCTGTTCCAGGCCGGCGCCTTCGTGCGTCACACTATCGGCGCCGCT
>NZ_JADPJF010000012.1:0-15988 GCF_023073295.1 Bradyrhizobium sp. 23
GTACCTGCTCGATCGCGTCCGACATTCCCCGCAAGAGATTGGCGAAGTCGACCATCGACGGATATGCAGCGAACTCGGCAGAGGTCCATCCCTTGCCGAACAACGAAGAGCCGTTGGCATCACGGACGGTCAGATTGATCTCGTTACCAAGTTCCCAGTCGCCGACTGAAGATGCGAACTGGCGAACAAACGCCAGGGTCCGATTGTAGCCCTGGGAGTAGATCGCAGCAGCGTCGCCGGCAGGATACTTGCCGGCATCGGTCTTGTCGCCCCACATTAGCGGAAGCGCCAGAACAGGTTCAAGAGTGACGCCATAGTTGGCGGCAAGGCCCACGATCGAGGTGAAGCGCGTCGCTGCCCATGGATCAGTGTCAGCCGCCAGAGGAATGGTCAGGCGGTATCGCTTGAGTTTATGTGCGGCGAGCGTCTTGAAGACGTCCTCGTCATTGATCTGGCGGTACGCCCCGGAGGCGAACATGGAGTGGCCATTGACGCCGATTTGAACTGTCAATTCTGTTCCTTGATTGCGCGAGAAAAGAAGAGGATGCCGTTTCCAGCAGATCTGATTTCGGGCGCGGCGGGGTAAAGGAGGAGAAACCCCGCCGCAGTCGGGCCGCAGCAGTCGGCCGGCGCTCTGTGCCGCCGCTCTCTGTTCTGTACTGCGACTATGGTTGTATTTTGGCCTACTCTCCCCTGAGGGAGTGGACTCCGCAGACGTCCGAGACTGAAGGGAGCGGCGCGCGCCAAGCCGGGGCTTCCGTTTATTGGCGCCAGCATTGGGAGCCTCAGCCAAGTGAGGTAGCTCCGTTGTCTCAATCCCTTGTGATCGCCCCAGTTGAGCTTCTGATCGCTCCCCTCGCCGCATGAGTGGGCGAAGTCAATGAATTCACAAGTCCGAGAGAGGATGCCCGTGAAAACGCTTCAGGAATCCACTCTTGCCATCGCCATCGTGGCAAGCACACTTGCGATCGCGGTGCCAGCGTGTGCAAATTCCGCAGCTTCGGAGTAACCGGAGCGCCGTTCCGGCTCAAAGCTGTCGAACCAGGGGGAACCCTCATGATTTCCGGCCATCGGAAGGCGGTCGCGCTCTTTTCCTCCTATGCAGCGACCGGGGACGGCACGCGTCTCGTCAGCTTCGCGTGGACCGCTCTGCCCCGTTTGCGGCACCACCTCTCAATGGCGCGCCGCCTCTAAGCGGGATACCCCAAAAGGTCGTCTGGCCAGGTCGCGGATGCGCTTAGCGGCCGGCCGTCGATCTCGCTGCGGCGTGCCTGTCAGTGACTTCTTTCGCGACTGAGCAACGCCGATTTCCGTGCACACCGCTGGGCAACGGCTGGGACGGCCCATCGGCGGCCCGGCACGATCGAGGTCGACGTCAACTGCATGTACCGCACGCCGTTCTTCGGGACGTCGCTAATGAATTCCGTTCCTCTGGGCGGCTACACCGCGAAGAAAATCCCAGTCGTGGATCTGCGCGAGATCGCAGCCGGACAAAGCGTCGCGATGGCCGCGCGCTGCGCATTGCGCGATCTCTACGACGCATGGCGCCTGCTGCACGTCCGCGGGCTGGATTGGAAACAGGTCAACCTCGCTACGCTCGCGATCGGGGCGGCCACACGGGACCTGAACTGGCGGACGGCCTCGCTGGACGGATATAGCTACGACGCCAACGAACTCCGCGGAAAATTGCTAACCGTCGTGAAGAGCGACATGTTCGACAAGGACGGCCGCCCGGAAGCCTGGCGCGAGCTCGTGCTGGCCAAATGGCAAGAACGACTGGCGCCCTTGTTCGAACATGATCGCGGCGAGATGTCGTTCCTTGATGCTCTCTAGGAAGAGGGACGGATCGACGTCAGCAGTCTCCAAGGCGATGCCGCCGTCAAGCACGCGATAGAGAACTTCCCCGCGCTGCAATGGAAGGCTTTGAACATCAGGAATCACAACGCCGTCTTCCGCGCTTGTGGGCAGGCTCCGACGTTACGCCAGAGGGAGAGTAGAATTTCTCCTTATTTGTCACACCAGGACGAAACGGGAGGGCGGGAGAACGGCGGCGGATGCCCGCTTTCAGCCATCAGCGGGTTCGTGCACCGTTAAACCGAGACGCCCCGCGTGATCGAGCAGATGCTCGACCGACGAGGCCGCCCATTGCCAGCCGCCGCCCGGCGTCCGCTCCCGCATTGTCTCGAGCTGTGCCGCGATCGCCCGCAGACTGAGGTCCGGATCGGAAATGGCAATGCCGGCGAACGAGTGTCATCAATCGATCCTCCGGCTGTCGTCGCTGCGCGCGCTGGACAAGTTCAGGCTTCGCGAGGCCTTCGCACAGCGATGCATGGTCGAGCAGCCAGGCGTTGAGTTCCTCCAGGTTTTTGAAGCGGAGCCTCGGCGTGAAGAAGCGCTCGCGCACAGCCCGACCTGGTTCTTGACCTGGCCCTTCTCCCAGCCCGACGCCGGCGTGCAGGCCACCGGCTCGACAAGATAGAAATCCGGATCAGCGTCAGCCGTTCCGGCGACGGCTTCGTCGCATTGGTCGCCAAAAGCCGCTCAAGCTCATCGCGCCATGCACCCAGCCGAGGCAACGGCTGATGCTTGCGCACGTAGCGGAACTCCGTTTGCCCCGAACGCAGGGACCTTGCGGACCACCTCCCGAGAGACCTCCAATTCCCGGCAGATCTGCTTGATCGATCTGAACCAGCGAAAGCCGGCGCATCTTTGCAATCGGCTTCACAACCAACATCCAAAACAAATGCCTCCGATGAAACCGGAAGCAGTGTCACGCCCTTGCGTTAAGGAGGGCCCGTTTGGATGAAAACGACCCCTCAAGCAGGGTCCTTATTCCATGAAAAATCACACTGCGGTCCTATTGAGCGACGAAACGGCAGGTCATGCCGGATGCCGAGCACCGCGCACAGGGGCTTCAACAATAGGGCCGAGAATTGCCATGTGCCGCTGCGAAAGCGGGAGCGGACGATGCAGGGCTTCCGTTCGCCGGGGAAGCCTGCAGCGCTTCGTCTCGATATTCTCAACCTTCCGTAATCTCTTCGTCCAAGCCAGCTCCCGCTCCTTAGATAAGTTGACAGCGCCTGATCGCAGGCCCAGGCGGCCTGACCTGCGGCCTTCGCCGGCCGGTGTAGGCCGCAGCCCGATTCGTTAACGCTTGAGCCAGGTCTCGGATTTTCTTTATCGGTCCGGGAGAACGCCTTCGTCAGCCAATCGTCAGCCAGGCGGTGTATCTAGGCCTGCCGCGCCTCATCAGCCTGAACCCAATGCAAACGCAGGAGTGCGAATCAGCATGTATGGTCGAATTGGTGCCTCGTTCGATGTCCTCTACAGCGGCGAAGCTGACGAAGCGAATCAGTCGGGAGCCACCGGGCAACCGGATGTAGGAAGCCAAAGATTCGCGAACATGTTTGCCCGGATGCATTTGGCCGGAGTGGTTCTACCGGCAATTCATCTTCGCGTAGGTGGACGAAGAACGGTCCCGGTGAATGGCAGCGCGCAATCAAACCTCCACTCTGTCTCTGAAAAACTGAGGATAGCGAGTGCGGCGTGATGCGATCGCGTGCCAGTCTCGGCCGATCTTGGGCTGCTGGCGTGTACTTTGGCCAGGAGTAGGCCGCGCCGTCTCGGGTCCGGGCTGACCATGACGGTTGACGAAAACATGCCGCAGGTTCCTCAGACCTCATGCCATGCGCCATCTGGGCGATTGCACTTATGGGCCAAAGCCTTGATGCACCATGGTTGAGCGACATCAGCCCGCAACATCATAAGCAGCGATTCTCCCCTTTTATCAGAGATGGAATATGACGGGCATTGGCCGATCTGGCAGATCGCGCATTGGGGATGCTGGAGCCGGATCGAGCAGTTCACGCTCGCACTCAAGCCTAGCCCCTGGGGAAGGCAGTCAATCGTTCGATTCCGTCGTGGAGCGGATGCGCTCTGGGCCCCAAGATAGAGGGACGCCCTCCGCTAGCATGGCGCGCGGTGCCGACGATGCCCTTGGCGACAGGTCTTCCGGTCCCTCCGTTGGCCCAGATCGAATCCTAGGCGCTGCGGCACGGGCAGCCGCTGCGCCACGTGCAGCCACTGCACGGCGGCGCGGCTTTCCCTCAGTGTCGGAGGGTGGAGACACGACGCCGGTCACCAGCCAGCCGCCAACTTCGGGTGTGGCAGTCTCCATTTCCTCGTCAGAGGAAGAAATCAACGCAACAAGGCGGCACATGGATCGCCTGGTTGAGGAACTTGACGCTTGCCGTAATGCGGCCATGCACGCCCAGAACTCGGAGGAGGCGCAAGAGCTGAGCGATCGGTTCATCAAAGCAGGTTCGGCAGTTCTGGAGTACTACGCGAGGCTGCGCCCGGCCGTGGCGCGGAGCATTCTGTCGGACGCTGAGGTCCGTCGATACCGCTACGCCGTGCTCGATGCGGCCCACCAATGCAACGCACTGGCCTCATCGACTATCGCCGCCTTGCAAGACCGCAGAAAGAATTCGGCAGACCTGTTGCAGCGGATTTTCGAATCCAACGCTACCCCCGACCAGCTGAGCCGAGTGGCTTCCAGTGTGGCGAAGGAGCATGCGGCTTGCGTGGAGTGGTGGGGAAAGAAGCTGTTGCGCTCGGAACGGATGGTGTCCGTCTGCGAGGCCACCGCCAACTTGCCAAGCACGACGCCCGAGATGCGGAAGCCCGAAGAGGCCGCACTACGCCTGAATACCGGCTTGGTACTTCATGCGCGGTACATGCGTCTGCAATCGCGGATTGCGCTCACGCAGCTTATGATTGAGTCTCAGGCGAGCACGTTTGAACCGGCCGTGAGGGACGCCCTCATGGGTGAGAACGGGGGGGTGCATCTGCTCGGGACCTTTGTCCAGGATGTTTATCCGGCATTCCTCTCGACGGAGGAAGCCGTTCTGCACAACGACGGAGCGGCACTCGACGCAGAGCACTGCACCGTTCTGGAAGGAGCCATGGAACGGCTTTCGGAATTTGCGTTGGCGTTGCACGACGACATCCTTGCCAAGCTAAGCGATAACCGAACAGGTGCCAGCCTCCCATTCGAACTGTTGGGCCAGATCGTAGACGACGCACGGATCACTGCGCATGAGGTCGTGCACTTCCTGGCACTGCAGCTGAAAACGTCAGCCATCATTGCATTGCCTGCCGACGCTGGCGCTACGGTACCGGCCGACACTGCCGGCAAGGCAACGGCGGCCAAAGGCACCGCTGCGCGCAGGGAGGGGAAAGGCAACCGCAAGCCGGCTGCTGATGCCGCGAGTTCGGCCGGGCGGCCCGAGCCGCAAGTCGCCGCGGGCGACAGCGACACCGCGCCAGCGGACAAGGTTCTCGTGCGCTCGGATTTAGGTACGAAGAAGCTTGTGAGCGCCAAGGAGGCGCATGCGAGTGCGTCGTCGGCGGCGGCACACTCGGCGGTCTGGCAGGCCCCGGCATCGACGGAGGCGTTGGCGCCACTGGTCAAGCGGTCGGACGAACTTTTGCAGTTCGATCTGGCTGGTCAGCAAAGGACCGTCTCGCAAGCGCGCCAGATGAAGCCCGAGGACGCCGATCACGTAGTGGGCATCGTGGTCGAGCGCCTGCAGACGCCGCCCGCCGAGATGCAGGCCTGTCTGGACCCGCTGGAAGAGCCTGGTCGACGCGGCCTGCTCACGCCTGCGCATGTGCACGAAGTGCACGAGAAAACAGTCCGGCTCAAGATGAAGTTGTCCGAGGCGCAGGGACTGGCGAACGCGGCGAACCCGGAATCAAGTCTTGCCCCTGGGGAAGGCAGCCAATCGTTCGATTCCGCCGAGCGGATGCACTCTGGGCCTCAAGATAGAAGGAAGTCCTTCGCTCGCATTGCGCGCGGTGCCGATGATGCCCTTGGCGACAGATCTTCCGGACCCTCCGTTGGCACACATCGGATCCTGGGCGCTGCGCCCGGTGAAGCCACTGCACGACGGGGCGGTTTTCCCCCAGTGCCGGAGGCGCCAGGTCGAGAAGAAACCTTTTTAGGTTCTGATGACAAACCTTGGCTCGGCAAGCAAAAATCCAGAAGCTCGCAACCAGACACGGTGCTACCCCATAGGCAAACGGAGTCCGACCCGGGTGCAGGACCGGGAAGGCGGCGTTTCGTCCATGTAGCCGAACAGAGCTTCAAGCGTGGATACTCGGAAAACCTACTTAATAACGCTTTACATGACATTTCCTTCGCTGGCGACATCACTAAATTCTCATGCGCTGTGGTGGAGTATGACAGGAAGCTGCAGGGTCGAGCGGACCACGCAACATTCCTGCAAAAGGCCGCTTCCGAGTTCAAACGCGAATTTGTCCCAAGATGGGAACAAGATATCCGCGCCCGGAATACATGGGGGTACGCCACCTCATGCAACACGATGAGCCGGGAGGCTGGAGGTCAGGCAGGCGTGGAAGCTTGCAGGGCCATGGCAGCTCAGGTGTCGAGCCTCGGCAATGCGCTAAACGACGTCGAAAGCAAAACGCTTTCCCTATTCGTATTGTCGTTCAGTCGATATCCCGGGGTGGCGGAATGTCGCAATGGAATGATCCGAATCGCCAGATTTTTTCGTGAGCAACGCGGAGCACTTTCGGAGCTCAACGCTCAAAGTCTCGCCCTGCTGGTCAACGGCTTCAGCAAGTGCCCGGAAGAGGAGAACTCTCGTGAGGCCACAATAGCAGTTGCCGCTGAGATTCGCCGCCGCGCTCCCGGGCTCTCTGATTTTGGTCCGCAGAGCCTGGCTATCGTGGTGAACGGTTTGAGCAAGTGGCCGGAAGACGCGGAGTGTCACGGTGCTATAAGGGCAATTGCCAGCGAGGTCCGTCACCGCGCGGGCCGCCGCGATGTCTGGCTCTCTGACTTTGGTCCGCAGAACTTGGCTACCGTGGTGAACGGTTTGAGCAAGTGGCCGGAAGAGGCGGAGTGTCGCGGTGCAATGAGGGCAATCGCCGTCGAGGTCCGTCGCCGCGCGGGTCGCCGCGATGTCTGGCTCGCTGATTTTGATCCACAGGCGTTGGCGAACCTGGTGAACGGCTTCAGCAAGTGGCCGCAGGACTGTCGAGATGCTATAGTTCAAATCGCCGTCGAGGTCCGTTACCGCGCGGGCCGCCGCGATGTCGGGCTCTCTGATTTTGATCCACAGGCGTTGGCGAACTTGGTAAACGGCTTCAGCAAGTGGCCGCAGGACTGCCGAGACGCTATAGTTCAAATCGCCGACGAGGTCGTCCATCACCGCGGCGACCGGCTCTCCAATTTTACTCCCCAGCACTTGTCGAACCTCGTGAACGGCTTCAGCAGGTGGCCCGAGGGGGTGAAGTGCAACGACGCTATACTTGCAATCGCCAACGAGGTTCGTCGCCGCGCTGGCCGAGCGGACCGGCTCTCCAGTTTTACTCCCCGGCACTTGTCGAGCTTGGTGAACGGCTTCAGCAGGTGGCCGGAAAGGACAGACTGCCGCAGCGCTATAGTTGAAATGGCCGACGAGGTCCATCGCCGCGCCGACCGGCTGTCTGGGTTTGATCCGCAGGGTCTGGCGAACCTGGTGAACGGTTTCAGCAAGTGGCCTGATGAGACGGGCTGTGGCGACGCCACGCTGGCGATCGCCGGTGAGGTCTGTCGCCGCGCCGACCGGCTATCTGGGTTTGATCCGCAGGGTCTGGCGAACCTGGTGAACGGTTTCAGCAAGTGGCCTGACGAGACGGGCTGTGGCGAAGCCACGCTGGCGATCGCCGGTGAGGTCTGTCGCCGCGCCGACCGGCTTTCTGGGTTTGATCCGCAGGGTCTGGCAAACCTGGTGAACGGTTTCAGCAAGTGGCCACAAGAGGAGAACTCACGTCACGCCACCGCTGTGATCGCCGGTGAGGTGCTTCGCCGCGCCGACCGGCTCTCCGATTTTACCTCTCAGCACCTGGCGAATCTGGTGAACGGCTTTAGCAAGTACCCACAAGAGGAGAACTCACGTCAGGCCACCGTTGTAATCGCCCATGAGGTCCTTCGCGCCGACCGGCTGTCTGATTTCACTCCGCAGGGTCTAGCGAACCTGGTGAACGGTTTGAGCAAGTGGCTGCAAGAGCAGGACGCTCGCCAAGCCACAGTCGCGATTGCCAACGAGGTCTCTCGCCGTGACAACCGGCTCTCTGATTTTACTCCGCGGGAACTGGCGATCCTGGTGAACGGCTTTAGCAAGTGGCCGGAAGAGGCGGTGTGCCATGGGGCGATAATCGACATAGCGGGCAAACTCGGCTCGGGAGACCTCCGATTCGGAGCGTTCACCACAACTCAGCTCAGCATGATAGCCAATGCTCTCGGGCGAGGTGTCACGAGGGGAGAGGGCACTGGAGAGATCATAGAGACCGCTCTGCTGAAGAATCGGCTGCACGGTATGGCCCACTACCTTCACTATGCCAGTGATCGCCTGGAGCAGACCCAGGTTCTGAACATCGCCATGATTTTCAAAGCGCTGGCTAAGGCTCAATTGTTTGACGATCTCGGTTTGCTCGCACCCACGGGGTTAGACCGGCTGACGGAACTGCATCGTGCCCCTGGCTTTGCCGCTGAGAACGACCTCGAAACCATGGGTACTCTCTGCGTCGCTCTGCTGCCGCTGGCGCGCAGTCCGCACCTGCGCTGGCACCGGAGGCGGGCTTTAAACTTGCTGAACGACATTCAACCGATCGTCGAGCACAAGATCGAGGGGCATCTCAAAGCAAGCGATGCCGAGCGAGCCAGAGGGCCGTACTCGAGCCGTTGCCCCGCCTTGTCGATCTATCAAACGCTCAAGGCCCGTGCGGTTTTCGCGGCATTGTTCCGCCGGCCCTATGTCGAAGGCAAGAAGTCCGATTTACGGGTGAGGCAGGAAGAGCTGCAGCGCAAGACTAAGGAGATTTTGGACAAAACGGGCGGCCTCGTCGAAGGCGATCTTTCCAACATGAGCTGGAACCTGATGGCGGAAATCGCGGCGGAGAGTCCGGTCGATGCGCTGGACACGTTCTTGGCGAAGAATGCGGCGACGGTCCAGGCCCAACATCCAGCGTCCGTGTTCGACGTCCATCAGGTGTTGCGAACCATGGCCCACGAGCCCAGACCTCCGCAGGGTGACGCGGGACTTATGCAGTTGTCAGTGGTGGACATGCAGGGCCGGCCAGTGGCCACGGAACCCGAGACACGCTATTCGATTTTTCATCGCCTGACCTCGGGGGTTTTGCCCGTCGTCGCGGTCCAGCTGCCAGGAAAGCCGAGCGCGTTCATGCTGGCGCGTACGGTCACCGTCGAGGGTGTGCCATACCGCATGGACCTGTTCGGCGGAAGCAAGTTAAAGCCGCCCAAAAAGCCCGTGTCGCAGATCGCCGGCCGCCTTCCAGGTGTGGCGAGGGCAGAGTCTTCCGGGGGAAAGCTGCTGGCGATTCCGTATGCCGAAACGGCGCCGGGCACAGCGTTCGAGCAGCTGTCACGTGCCTGGGCCCCTTTCAAAGAGGCATACTATTACACTCAGCGCAGGGGTTTTGCCGCGCCGCCGGCAATCAAGGACCTAGGTCCTCGGGACTACGCGCTGGAGGGCGCCTTCAAACTGTCGCTGCTGCCGGACCGTCCTGCCAGCGAGGAGCATCCCTTCAAGCTGACCGGGCCAGAAGGCCCGATCGCCTTGCGGCCGCATGATGGTTGCGGTTTTATCAAGGCCTCGCTGGCCAACCGTATGCCAGCTGTAAATCGCGCCCGCCGACAGGAAGGTCCTGATCGGGTGCCTGCCTTTGCTGAGGGAAGAAGAATGTCCGTTCCCGCATCGGCGCTGCAACACTATCCCCGAAGCGAGCCGGTGACCGATGAGGCGCGGGAGAAGGCCAAAACCTGGCTCGAGAGCAGACAAGGGCGAGAGTTGACGTCTGAAGAGTTGTTTCGCACCGTGACGGCCGGACACATCGACGGTCCCGGCGCGGTTGCCGTACCGTCCAGCGATGACTGTCTCCATGTGCCGACGCTCAAGAGCGAGACGTTGATGGGGGCGAGCGGCGTGCTGATCGGGCGCTCGCCCTACGACAAGCCCAATCTGCGCCCGCTTGCCGCCGAGCGAGTCAAGTCGGCCGTTGAGGGGGACCCGACCGCTGTGTTCCTCGAAAACTGCACAGCCATCCAATACAGCTTCAATGTCGCGCAGAAGTCGGGGAAGGAACTGGCGGGCGACGATCCGACTTTTTTTGCCAAAGGCATTCTGATGGTTGTGCCGGATAAGATGTGGCCGGCCGGCTACGCCGACCGTGGGCTGGTGTTGTCTGCCGAGGACGTCAAATGCCATTCGAGCTGGACCTCGAGCAAGGACCGCGCCAAGGTGGACACGCCGCTCGAGTGCGTCGGCATCCTGCAGGCTACCGAGGTGTTCGCTCCGGGCTCGTTGGTTGCCGTCCCGATCGGTGAACAGAAAAAACTTGACGGAGACTTCGACGGGGACACCGTCGTCATCGTCGGCGACCGGCCGCAGCTTTTTGAGCATGTGCGCCAGTTCGATCGCAAGGAGCAAGCTCTCGGACTTCCGTCGCTGAAGCCGCCAAAGTCGCATACCCCGGCGCTTGAGGGCGACAATTACCAGTTCGGTCGCGCCCGCCAGATCCTCGCCGCCACGCAGGATGTCCTGGGAACCTATAGCTGCCTGCAGCGAAACTTTCTGGCTCAATCCCATGAAGCACAACGCTGGTTTGCCGAGCGTGCTGTCTTTGGCACCTATGAGGGCGTTCACCACGAGCTCAGGCGAGAGATCCGTCAGCTGTTGGGCCAGGAAGAGGTGAGTAGCCAAGATATCCAGAACACGTTTGCGAGAGCGAGGAGCGAGATTGAGGTCGCCAAACATCTGGTTGCTCGCGAAATGGCCGAGTTGCTCGTCGACGACCTAGCGGCATGGGCAGTGAAGCCGAATGAGCAACCCCTGCCCGAAATAATCGAAAGCTCGAACGCCGCAAACCCGAGCCTCAGCGCAAGGCTCTGCAACCTTTTCCCGGATCTGGCGGAGACCTATCCGGCAACGCCTCAGCCACGAGACCGCATCCAGCTTTTACTCGACCACTATCCTCCTCGCATCGATCCCCGCCCGGATGGTTACAATGCGGACGACCTCGTAAAAAGCGCAAACAACTTGCTGAGCCTCGGCATCAAGGTCGGCACCGACGCCTATAAATCCGATACTGGCGCCAACCTCTTTTTCCAGAAGAGCAGTCATCTTCAGCGGCTCCTCTACGAGACGCCGGGCTTGAAGTCCGTGCCCTACGTCAAGGGCGTGGCGGCGACCCTCGCCCGCGGAAGGTTTGATGTCGATGCGACCTTGGAGGATCTGAGGGACAACCCCACTCTGGCGGCTTCAATCATGGAGAGCTCGATCAAACTCGCTGCGGAGCAGGGCATTTTGCGCAAACCGTCCGGCCTCCGGCCAGCCGCTGACGATGCTGACATGATCACGCTGACCCGCGAGCAGGCCTCAGAACGCGCTCAAAATGAGGCTGGCCGAGCTATAGCCGAAGAGAGGAAAATCACCGCAGCGGCACGCGAGGTTGCCGGAATCCTTGCGCAAGCCGGCATCGAGGTGAAGATGCCCCATCTGGAGCGCCGCTTGAAATCGCATGCCTCCATGACAGATCAGCTCACCGGCATGAGCATCCCACCCAGCAGCGCCCCACAGCTCTTCAGCAACGCGGTACGCCACGTCTTAGAAATTCCTGACAAGGATTTTACACGTGCCTTCAAGAAAGCCATGCTGGCCTTCGAGGAGCGGGACTACACCGAACGCCAGACAACCAACTGGTTCAGAATGCGCAGTCCGACTTTCGTCGGCATCAAGACAGTGCTCACCACGGCGGACTCTTATCGCTTCGAAGTGGAGTTCCACACGCCAGGCAGCTATCAAGCCAAGCTTGCCAATCACGACAGCTATAAAATTCTCGGCAGGCTGCGGCGGCAATCAAGGGAGGATGCTTTGGAGCAAGCTGAGGCCGAGAAACTGGTGCAGCGGACGAGAGAGGTTTGCACAGAGATTGCGATCCCCGACGGCGCCCTGGGCATACCCCACTGGGGAGCCGAAGGAGATCGTAAGGACGGTGCCGCTGCGGCATCTGGATTGCGAGCTTTCGATGAATCAAGAATGCCCGAGATCGCCAGGTCAACGGAGGCAAGAGAGATTATCGCGGCGACTTGTTCACACCGCGCAAAACCAGGGTGAGCCGCAGCTCCCCTGTGCGGTTCTTGACCGGAATGGTATCGCCGATGTGCGGAAGCGAACAGAACAGCCATTTTGCCTGTGAGTAAGCTCGCGCTCGCTTGGCCCTTCTAAGGTTCAAGCGCCTCCAGCGGCCTCGGCCTCCACGACCCCAAAAGTCCCCATGGCCGAGGCCGTCTTTAAGGCTACCGATGGCCCCATGGCGCCGATGGACCCTTCGACATTCAAATGGAAAGTTCCGAACCTCGGCGCCGAGCCGGCCACAGACGCCTCAAACGAACCGCGGCTCGATGTCCGACAGCCGAAACGAACGCTATGGCTGCACCAGTCCTCTCCAGCCGCCTCAAGAAAGCTCTGCAAGTCGTAGGAAGTTTGCGAACAGTACGTCCCCTTGTGGGGTGAGTATCGACTCTGGATGGAACTGCACGCCATATGTTGGTTGATCGCGATGGGCGAGGGCCATGAGTTCCGCATCATCCGAGCGTGCTGTCACCGTCAGGTGACGGGCAGATGAAGGATCCAATTCGACGATAAGCGAATGGTAGCGCCCCACACGAAGTGGAGACGGTACTTCTTTGAAAAGCCCGCCGCCTTCATGTGTGACATACGAGGACCGACCGTGCATAGGACGACGGGCGCGCGTTACGCGTGCGCCGAACACCGTCCCAATGCACTGGTGTCCGAGACAAATCCCGAGAATTGGCACCTGACCCGAAAGTTCACGAACGACGGCTGTCGATATTCCAGCCTCAATTGGAGTGCACGGACCGGGGGAGATGACAACCGCGCGGGGCCTGAGGTCAGCAAGTTCGCTCACGTCCATCGCGTCGTTCCGGACGACACGTGTTGCTGCACCAAGCTTGCGAAAATATCGCGCAATGTTGAAGACGAAAGAGTCGTAGTTGTCGATAATGACAATCAAGATGCACCGGCGTCTTCAGCAATGAATGCGCGAAAAATGCGCTCTGCCTTTGCAAGGCTCTCCTCATATTCGGCGGCCGGATCGCACATTGCTGTTATCCCGGCCTGCATGGAACGGCCTGGCCGTCGCCGATCGTTACGGTGGCGAATGGCAATATTTACATCCATATGTCCATTGAATCCTATGTAGCCTATGGCCCCGCAATACACCTCTCGCGCCACACGCTCGATATCCAAGATAATTTCCATCGAGCGTACCTTGGGAGCTCCGGTAACTGAGCCGCCGGGAAAGCAGGCCCTAAGTAGGCCTACGGCATCCTCTCCGTGTGCTAGCTCACCCGTAACGACGGACACGAGATGGTGCAGTGAGGCATAGGACTCGAGATTGCATAAGGACGGGACGTGGACTGATTCAGGCGTGCAAACGCGCGAGAGATCATTGCGCAGGAGGTCGAGGATCATGGTGTTCTCGGCGCGGTCTTTCTCCGAATGTACCAGCGTCTCAGCGCGACGCCGGCCTTCCTCGCAATCAGCAGAACGCGCCACCGTCCCCTTGATAGGTCGCGTTTCGACCTACTCGCCTGTCAAACTTTAGGAAACGCTCGGGCGAGCTCGATGTAATGGTGAGCTTGCCATACCGAAGAAGGCGGCAAAGGGAGCCGGATTCATCTTCCGCAGCTGACAATAGAAGGCTATCGGATCGAACGAGTTCGCCAGGCGAGCGCTGAAGCGCTGCGCAATGTTGACCTGGAAGGCGTCACCCGACAGAATGAGATCAATCACGCGCTGTACCGCCGCGATGTATCCCTGGCGACTGAAGTTTGAATGCCATGAGCCGGCCTCGCCTGGTTTAAAATCAGGAGGAGGGGCTGAGACTGTAAGCAGCCCAACAATTGTTTCGGCTCTTTGGCGAGCTCTCTCACGCCGGCGAACTGGATCCTGCTCCGGCCACCCGGTAGAAAGGATCCAGCATCTATCATGGCGATGATCGAAGCTTATCACGACGTCGTAAAGATGTAGGAGTGCCTGAGGCAAGCGATGCCCCCGATGGTCGGCACCGGCAATCGCTCCAGCGTCCTGTTCAGCTCGTATCCAAAAAAGCCGGCGGCGCCGCCCTGGAATGCCCGGAGATCGGCGCGATGTATTTGCGGATAGTTGGCTAGCAGAGCGCGAAGTGCCGCCCACGGATCGCCCACAATGGACTCTCCGTTGCAAATACCTCTCCCGTCCGCGATGATGTAAGTGCTGAAGGGATCGCACGTCACATACGAGTACTGCCCGAGCACCGCGTGTCTCGATGCGCTATCCAGGAACGTGAGGTGCCTCCGATGCGCGAGGCGTCGCATGGCTATGAGGGCTCAATCCACTGCAGTTCCAATACATGCATTAGTCTGTCGCTCAGCGATACATGGCCGATTGTAATCCCGTCCGGCGAAGGCGTGCTTCATGGGCACCCAAAAACCCCTACTTGCCTGCCAGGTTAATTACGCCCGCGGGTAGGGCCTGCCAAATGGCTCGGCATCTGTTGACATGCTGTAATCGGCCGCGAGACGTAGCTCTCGGAGCGGTCTTACCTGCCGGATCGATTCCTGGTAAAGCTCGTGCGCCTTATAGGCTACGAGTTCGACTTCGTCGTCGAATTCACCGTAGACGATCACGTCAATTTCGTTGCCAGGCCGGTCACTCTTGCGGTTGCGAGCGACCTCAAGCCGGCGTGCGTGCGGGATTTTGGCGAGTACGGAAAGGCCGTCGATTATTTTGTCGACATGCGCCTAATCTTTTGCGGTGAAGAATACGATGTGTCGAATCATAGATGACTGTCGGTAATCGCGAACATTGCGGTTTGACTTCGCCCAAAGCGACAGATGCCTCATCGCAAAGCTGCAAGCCTCGGGCAGCCGTTCAGATGCCACTGCACGGCAGGAGCCCTGCACCATCGCGGTGGCGGGTGTTTAGCTCGCTGTTCTTCCTCCGCTATTACGCAAGGTAGACAATCTCTGAGACGAAATTCTGCATCGAAGTAAGGAACCGCCTGATCATAGTCGCTAGGACAACTTCAGTAGATGCTTCCGTCGACGGTCATTAGCTTCGCGCGGATCTCGTGCATGAAACGGTCTCACTTGCAGGATCGGCGCATAAGAACTGCAGCAAAATGCGCTCCTTCGTTGAATACAGGCTGGGTCACCAAACAGAAGGGGGAAGGCCGCCGCCAGCCCCTGAAGCGATGACATCGACGCGTGACTTCAAGGTTGATTCCGCTCTTCGGCTGATCACCGCAGAGAGATGATCGTGAAACGACTTTCAATCGCGGAACGTGGCGATAGTCTTAGCCATACATGTCGCCTGGGAGGAGCTTATCGTTTCGGCGCTGCTCGTCGCGAAGCAACGAAGAAAGGTAGTACCTGGTGTACACGCTTGCCTGGAGGCGCTTCCAACGCGCAGCTGCATCGCGCCGGAAGGCTGCGCTGCCTTCCGGAAAGTCGCTGAAATGCTGCTCCGCCTTCGCCAAGTTTTGGGAAAAATGGCCGCCCGAGGTGCCGCGGTTCTGATCGAGCACTCCTAGACGGCCTTCACTTGGACCGCGTTGCTTGCATGCGCGTGAGAGCCCAACGCGCTGGTACATCGGTGGATGCGATTGCCCAGGGAAGCGCGGCTGCCATTTACTTGACATCAATACAAGTAATTCGATGGTCTATCCTTAAGCAAAGCCTAGCGGAGGCAAGACATGTGTGTTTCGGCATGGAATAAGGACCCCGTTTTCGGGGTGATCGGCATCCAATCGGGGGTCTGACTCATTTCCGATGAAGTTTGCCGGGCGACTGTGGTTCTCAAACGGAGAATCAGCGCCATGCGGACGGGCTTTCAAA
>NZ_JADPJF010000127.1:0-567 GCF_023073295.1 Bradyrhizobium sp. 23
TCCAGGCCCAGCAGCATCTGGTCTTCAGGCAGCGTCTCTGCCCGTCGGCCAAACCGATGCCGCTGCAATTCCTTGATGATCTGACGCAGCCGCTCGCTCTCGCACCGCTCGGCGAGCAGCATCGCTTTCAGCGTCTCCGGATCGTCAGGCAGGACGTCGCTCACAGCCAAATCAGAGCATATTCGCCGCCATCTGGCGACGCATCCGACGGTCCTGATTCACTTCGCCGCAGCGCTGCCAACAACTACCCGGGCTGCGCTGGCGCCGGCGTCCCCCGTGCCTCGTGCACAAGCCGCCAGTCGAGTCCTTCCAGCAGCGCCGACAATTGCGCTGCCGACAGGCGCATCACACCGTCCTCGATCTTCGGCCAGCGGAAGGTCCCATCCTCAAGCCTCTTGGCGAACAGGCACAGGCCCGTTCCATCCCAGAACACCAGCTTGATCCGGTCCGCCCGCTTGGCCCGGAACACATAGACAGCTCCCGAGAATGGATCTGCACCCATGCTCTCGCGCACCAGGGTCGCAAGACCCTCCATGCCCTTGCGGAAGTCTACCGGCTTGGTCGCCA
>NZ_JADPJF010000091.1:0-6264 GCF_023073295.1 Bradyrhizobium sp. 23
ATCGAGAAGCGCAGAAAGCGCTGCAAGTGCGGTTATGCTGACAAATGGCCGAGCTGCCAAAAGCTCCGCCTCAGGGCATGCCGTCCGGTCGAACATCCATGCGGGAACCTCCAGCCAACGATCTGCTTGCGATCCATCCAGCGTGCAGCGGAAGGCGACATCGCCAGCCTTGTCGACGGCCCCATGAACGCAAACTCGGCAACCAAACCAAGGATGATATCGATAAAGAACCTCGCGAAGAACGGTCCTGTGGGCGTTCTCAAACCTCGTTGTACAACGAAGTCCGGCCCCATAGCGCGATCGGCAACAAGGCGCCGATATCGCTGTTGAATGGCTCATCGGCGCCCCCGCCGGCATGAGCTAAACCCCGGAAAATTCCAGCATCAGCTGGCCTAGTTTTGGGGAGCACTTCACCAAACCGTCAGACTCTAAGTCCCACTGGATAAACAATGGGGGCAACGTCACCAGGCACACGCGCGTGCACTCGTCGATCACGGTCAGAATGCGCAAGCCGCGGCCATGGGTGCGCTGATCCGAGATGAAGTCGAGCGACCAGCGGTCATTCGGAGCCGACGGCACCGCCATCGGCGCCCTGGTCCCGAGCGCCCGCTTGCCGCCGTTAAGGCGATGGACCAGGAGACTCTCTATAGAGCCGGAACAGCTTCTTGTGGTTGACCAGATAGCCCTCCCGTTTAAGCAGAACATGCAAGCGCCATTGCCGAAGCGACGGGGCAACTCGGCCATTGCCTTCATGCGTTGGCGTAGGGCAGCGTCAACGTCCGGGTCGTCCGATATCTGATGGTCATGCAGCAACAGCTGATCGCTTTACACGCCCGCCGCTCGCCCATCCCGTACGATTCCATGAAATGCGCGCTTTCCCGCGGGCGTAGCTATTTCTTTTCCTGGAGGTCCTTCAATGCGGCATTGCCCAGCATGGAATCGGCCAAAAAGCGGATTCAGCCGCGTGTTCTCGTCCTCCAGCGTCCTCAGCCGCTTGGCCTCTGAGACCTCCATCCCGCCTAACTGGCTTTCCGTTGTAGATCGTGGCATCGATGACGCCATGCTTCCGGCAAAAAGCGGCAACCGGCACGCCGGCCTCGTGCTCCCTCAAAGTCCTGATGATCTGCTCCTTCCGTAAATCAGTGCGCTTCATGCTCTGGTCCTCATATGGCCAGGGCGAACTTCAATCAGAATTAAAGTCCAGGGGGCAAGGTCAAATCCAAACCACACTCTCTGCTAACTCTTTTGCGTGCCGTGCTTCCGCTTCTACTTCGTAAGCGCCAGGCGCCAGTATTGTGAGCCATCGCGGCTCTCATATTTTAGACGCTCTCATGTTTAAAAACCTTCGATCATCTGTCGCTGAACCTGACGACTGCGATATAATACCATTTCCTTCCAATCGGTTCTTTCCGGATAGAAGCGCTGTCGCACGCGTCGGCGAATTTTATACCCAAGATATGTTTCAATGTCGGCTTGGCGATATTTGTAGAGCCAATGGTCAGCGCGTATTGCAGATCTGACTGCCTCCAGAGGGTAGGTTCCAAACTCGAGGCAAACGTAGACGTGCCGATCACCAAGGAGACGCTGCCAGTAGTCATCCTGCGTGCCATTGAGCACAACAGCCGATGAGGTGCCAAGATCCGGCGACGTGACTGAGGGTCCGAAGATGCCTCGCGCATGCTGATACCCTGACATACCTGAAGCCTGCTCGCATTGCAGCTCACCATAACCGTAAGGCCCGAGGCCCGCGTGATAGTCGATGATCAAGACACGCAGACGAGATTCCAAACAGTAATCCCGTACGATCCGTTCGAGCGTTCGCCGTGCGACTGTAGGGGCAAACCCGCCGAAAAACATTCCGGTGGGATGTCGGTATTGCCCGCTAGTCCGAGCCCGTCGCAAAGCGATCTCGCCGTGTGTTCTGCGGAACTCCTCTATTGTTGCCTCGGCAGCAACAAAAAGTGGACCGTCGATCTCACATGGCACAAGACAATCAGCAAGGAGGTCGTAAGCGGAGTTATGGGGTAACGGTGCCGTGAAATCGACGAAATTACGATTGAGGTCGCAGCCTTCTTGCGTGACGCGCCGATCCCAGGCAAACCCATAAGGATTGAGAGCATGGATCAGCAACATGGCTTCATCAGATTTGAGCCTCTCGTAACCACGTTCAGCCAACCAGTCGAGCTGTGCCGCAGACCCGCAATATCCTTCGACGCCGTGTGTAGCCGATACCAAAATTCCTACCTTTGGGGCGCGTCGGTCGCCAAACCACGCAACATCCGTTGAGAGTTCTCTTCCACGAGGCCCACGGGCTGGCGATGGATAGATTGCGGCTTCACCGACTGCGGCCTTCCTAACGTAGTCACGGAATCTTTGACGTGCTTCGAAGTAATCCGATGCGAAGTGCTTATTCGCTGCGTCGACAATGGCATCGTTCATTCGGAGTCCAGTCAAGGCTGCACAAGTGAAGTAGTCCTTGGAACATCTTCATCAAACGTCGCTGACGTCATCTGACTTGCACGACGGTTGTCTCAGCGGTTGACCAGCAGGTCGCGCGACATGCTGCTCAGCGATTTTGCGCCGTTGTCAGCCACGCGCACTGTCTCGCTAAAGACATAGCCGTCGTCCTTCTCCCAGATGCCAATGATCAAGTGGAAAGTCATGTTGGGTTGGAGCAAAGTCTCATCGTCATCCTGTAGGCTCGCGCCGCCGTCAGGCCAATCATTCCCGAGGGAGTAGCCGATTCGAGAGTCTTTACGTACGCCCCGAGAGCTAAAGGTGCGCCGGAACGCTCGGTCGACATCTCCGCATGTTACTCCAGGCCGCATCGTTTCGAAGGCAGCCAAAAAGCCGTCAAGCGCGGCCTGGTGCAGGTGCCGTGACCGAGCGGACGGCTCACCTAAGAACACGGTCCGGGACAATGCGCAGCAATAGCGGTGGCGAAAAGCTCCTAGTTCGAAATTGGTCTGACAATTCATCGCATAGCTCGCGTCGGTCCACTTGAGATGCGGAGCAGCCGCCGGGCGTCCGGTCGGCATGGTCGGATAAATGCGAGAAGCATGGCCCGGGAATTCCGGTGTGCCCGTACACAACGCGTGCATAATGGCTGCGGCTACGTCGCATTCTCGCGCTCCGGGAGCGACGCCTAATCGGGCGACTCTCATGGCCCTATCGACGATCTTTCCGGCCTGCTCCATGTAGGCGATCTCAGCAGGAGATTTCAGCAGCTTCAGCTTGGAAATAAGGCCATCGGCATCGATGCTCTTTGAAAGGTCCAGGTTTTTGGCGAGGATTGCTTGCGCCTTCACCCCGAAATTTTTTGCCGTCAATTCGACCCCGATGTGCCCCGATTTAGTGCGTTCGCGGATCATATCTCCAATCGGCTGCCACGGTGTCCGCCGGTTCGAACCGATGTAGCTCTCGGGATAACTGAGTAGGCGTGACCGTGGCAGGTAGGATGTGACCGTTGCACATGCAACGTCCATTTCGCGCAAGATCAGCCACGGATCTTCCTCGTCTTGTCTCACAAGCGCGACTTGCGGGACATAATCTGAGTATCCATCGTAGCCAGTGAGATAATTCATGTTCGATTCGTTAAAGACGAGCATTGCGTCCACGCCGTGCTTCGCCATTCGTTGGCGCAGCCGAGCCGTACGTTCGCGATATTCCTGTTGATCAAATGCGGGCATCACGGTTTCTCCTGAACTCATTGCATGATGGCAATGCTCGGCATGGAGGCGACGTAGCAGCGAAAAGTTGCTTTAGCCGACCTTTCGTTCCGACGAATCCGTCTAAGTCTATTGCCGCCGTTATCATGCGATAGACGCCATCGTCAGTCTGCAAAGGTCTGTGATGTCGTAGACAGGCAACTTCGTGATACGACGGATCGCCGGTGACACCAGAGGGAACGCCGCACATTCGAAGAGGATGATCGCGATCTCTGGATGCGCGATGCAAAGTCGCTCGATGCAGGCAGCGACATCCTTCTCGATGGCCGCAACGTCGATCGGTGGTGGCGGACGCTTGAGCTCGTCATGCCAGAACTTGCCGCGTTCGATGCCGCCAATCACGATCCTCGCCCGCCCGGCTCGATCATCAACCCCGAGCAGGTCTTCGGCTACATGCGTCGAATCGTAGGTCAAGACTGCGATCTTGGCTGATGCCGGCAGCTGCCGAAGCAACGCGGGCAGCAGAATTAGACTTGACATCACCACGGGCACATTCGTCGACTCGGCCACCGCCGGCTGATGTCGGATAGAGAAGCCGCAGGTCGAGCTTATCGCGACGGCACCTCGCTGGACGAGCCGCCGGGCGGCCGCGATAAACGATGCCTCAAGAGCAGGATCGCCGCGCACGACATTCTCTACCCACGCTCCCGCGACCGTTTCGAAGATGGTCGGGAAATCGAAGGTGGCCGAATTTAGCATGGAGCCGGGCGCGGGCTTCGGTTGCGCGGCGCCGGATGGCACCCCACGTTCGAGGTGCAGGACTCCGAGAGAGCGTGATAGTTGCGGGGGCATTGACGAAGCATTCCGGACTAGAACCGAATTCCCTAGCTTGGGGTAGAGCAGTCTTTGATGCAGGGTAGATCGTGGGTGTGGCAACCAGTATCAAGCATAGTGGTAGCGGCAGGTGAGCCTCTCTGGGGCGCAGGTGGCAGCGAGTTGGTCAATCCTCCATTGTAGCCGGCCCTGCTTCAGTCCTTCAGCTAGCGCGCCGTGCAAGCACATTCTCCGCGGTTGCTATTGCAAGCCAAGCGTGTGATTACCCACTACAGGGCGTCATTTGGTTCAACAGGATCGCTTAGCCCATGTCGCATCGCACTCGGACGAGATGGTATGGCGGAAATCATGGCTGGCACCCTCTTTGTCTTTCCGACCACGCTTTTGCAACCCGCATGCCACGCCAGAATCGCTGAAAGCAGGCGATCTTTGGTAAATGCAATTTGTCGCAAGCGCGACAGCGTCGTGAAACCAACGCGTCGGCCATGGTGCCCTTGGCGCCTCCCGACTTCCCGCGCAAATGAATGGTCAGGACAGATAGAATGGGTGACCGGCATCATCTCCGGCTTATCAAGGAGAGCACCTTGCGGTATTTGGTGGGTTGCGAGGCGCAGCCCGGCGAGCCTGGATCCGCGCAGCAGCCAGGCCGGACCTGGTAAAACCCCTCACACGCTAACAGAGAGTGGCTTCTGCGCGGGAATTCCAGGTTTCTCGGGTTGGAACGACGGCATGGCAAAGGAGAGTCGCAGGCCGCACAAATGAATTCGGCCAAGCTTCCGTCGGACTCGTTTGTTTGGAAGCCTCGCAGCATTCCTAGCTTGTGTCCAGTTCCTGGAGAAATCAGAGAAGCATGGTCCGCCTGAGGTGAGGCGACTAGCCGCTGCAGCGAGCAAGCGATGCCAATGTCGCTCGGCATTCCTGGACTGAACTGCCCTGTCCTCGCACCGTCTCGACCAAAAGCTTGCATGAAGGCGCGAGATAGTAACGAGATAAGAAGCATCAAACCGGTAGATAGACGTGCGTGCCGACATCTCCAAGGGATGGGAGATCCGCTGCGATCTGGCTGCTGCCTAAGTTGATGGCATTCTGCGGATGTGAGCTGCTGCCGGTTTGATGGACACCGGGTTAAGCTAATCCCACCTTGCGCTCGAACTCAACAGGGCTGAGGTAACCGATCGTCGAGTGACGTCGGGTCGTGTTGTACAACGACGTTTGAGAACGCCCACAGGACCGTTCTTCGCGAGGTTCTTTATCGGCATCATCCTTGGTTTGGGCGCCGAGTTTGCGTTCATGGGGCCATCGACAAGGCCGACGATGTCGTTTTTCGCTGCACCCTGGACGGATCGCAAGCAGACCGTTGGCTGGAAGTTCCCGCATGGATGTTCGACCGGACGGCATGCCATGACGCCGGGTTTCTGACAGCTCAGCCGCTTGTTAGGATCGATGCACTTGCGGCGCTTTCTGCGCTTCTCGATGTAGCGTTGAAGGATCGAACGCCATCAGCTGCCCCCGCTTTCTGGCGCATCCAGAGGCTCTCACGTCCAGAATCGGGGAGCGACTCATGTCAAGCCAGACGGCAATGCCAGGGAGCGGATACCGACACAATCAACGACCGCGGCCGCAGCAGCAGATGGATCTGTTCGGGAGCGGCCTGTCGAACGGCGCCATCGGCGCGCCGGCATGGCCGGAGTTGCCGGCGGAAGCCCGGGCGGCCCTCACAAGCCTGATGACGCAGTTGATCCTCGACCATGCTGCGATGACA
>NZ_JADPJF010000131.1:0-5862 GCF_023073295.1 Bradyrhizobium sp. 23
CGCGACTGTCGAACGCGTGCCATTCCAGGCAGCACAGAAGGGCGCGGTCTCCGGACGGCAACGCAGGCAAGGTCGGTACCCCGCAGCCTCGGCGGCCGCTGCAGTTTGATAGTAGGCCACGTTACGGGTCAACGGCTGCTTCACCGGGCAAACTGGGCGGCAGTAGATTCCCGTGGTCTTCACTGCCGTGTAGAAACGGCCGTCATAGCGGGGATCGCGCTGCAAGCGCGCGGTGTTGCATACCTCAAAACTGAGCATGACTCATTTTACCGCAGGCCGCAGCCAGAAGAATAGCCCTGAGATGATCAGGTCCGATTCCGGCCAGCGATATCGGTGCGCCCTTCTTATAGAGAAGGTCCAAATTCGCTGAGCACTTGGAGAAGCAAAAATGAACAGCACGAATCCTAAAGAGATCGTCATCAATGCCTGGAAGACTTTTAAAACCCGTGATGCCCAGTTGATCGCGGAGCTGTTTACTCCCGATGCCGAATGGATCGCACCGGCTGGAAATGCCACGGCGGTCGCTCTCAAACACACCGACCACATGATTGGACCGGACCAAATCGCACACTTTATTGCCTCGGAAATGCATCATCTGTTCTCGAACGTCGACATCTCGTTTCGCGGCATTCATGCCGATGGCGATACTGTGATCGTCGAGGAGCGAATGCGAGCCACTCTTCCTGGAGGCAAGCCCTACGAGAATGACTATTGCTTCGCTTTTGTCCTTTCCGGCGAGCGGATCAAGCTGGTTCGCGAATACATGGACACCCGAAAGGGCTGGCAGATGATTTTCGAGCCACTTTAAAGGCTGCTTTGGGTCACAGGCTGACTTCCGCGCCGAATTGACTGGGTCGGCTTAAGCTCCTGAAGGCGGACATAGAGCGGTAAAGCGGAGGTCGGCAACGGGCCAGAAGCGGTCAAAGCACGCTTGTTCCATCATCGCGCGCTGCAAAGAGTCAACTCATGCTCCCCGGGATGAAGCAGCGGACACGAGGATGGCCATCGACATAGTGCTTCCAGACCAGTGTCCGACCGGCAAGATTGGGTTGCTTGATGAGAGCGCCGTCTGGCACAAGCACCCATTCGTCATCGATGCGAACGCGATATTGTCCGTGATCGGACTTCCAGTTCGGTTCGGAGACCACGTAGGCGTCAGAATCCTCACAGCACTTCCCGAATTCACTCTGCAGACTCTCGAACCAGGGCTTGAGCGGTGAATTAGCATAGCGACCGTCATCTCGCGCAATCGTCGCGGTCGTGAACGGCAGCAGCAGACAGATCGGAATCGCCATCTGCTGCATCGCTCTTATCGCATGCATTTGCTGACCTCGGCTATCTTGGAATGTCACTTTCGAACCAGCGCCGCTGGCGTCGTGGGCAAGGAGCGCAGGAATACGAAGCGGGAGCCCACCGGTATTTCCGCATCGGCGTGACCATCCTGACCGATGAGAATGAGACCCGCTCCCCCATTGGCCACGGTCAGGATGACGTCTTCACCTGGCCATGTCCGGACCGGCTTCATGCCGATAATAAGAAACTCACCGACGGGCTGGTCCAGATATTGAAGTCTAAGCTGAGGAGCGATTTCGGGCGGAGCAAGCTCGAAGCCCAGTTGCTGCGCGTGCTCGTAGATTTGCCGCAACAACGCGGTCTCACCCTCGAAACCCAGCTCGGCCGCAGATACCGTCAGAAGCTCTACCGCAGTTCTGGTGCCGCTGACGGTAAATGCCGGCCGAGCAAGAAGCGCCGCAGCCGAGTCACCGGCGCTGCAACCAATCGCTCTCAGCGCGGTGAGAAGAGCAAACGTGTCGGGGAAATTCCCGATGGTTATCGTTTTCCATCCAGCAACGTCCGAAACGGACATAACTGAAGCGTTTGCTCTCGGGACAATGGGCGCCGCCTTATGCGTCAACTGCCTCTGTAACACATCGCGCGCCGCGCATTGAGCGCTAACGTGCTTCGCGGATGCGAGAATGCACACGACACAGAGCGAAAGCATCGCCGCTACCCCCCCACCTGACGAACGATGTGAGGTCGCGGCTATTCGCCGCCCGGCGGCGTGGTCGGCTTCGCCGCACGCAGCGTCCGTTATCGCAACGATTCCCCTCATGATGACCTCCCTCCAAATGCGAGAGCGGCAAGCCGTAGCAACTGCTCAGCCGTGCACCAGGATGCTCCGAGGTCATCGGAAACGCTTTACAAACGGCTTCCATTCTTCTTACCGTCTGCTTACATCGGAACTCGGTGAACGGGGCACGGGACCCCACGCTTGGGAGGAGGCGTTTGCTTTACTCCTTTTCGGACTTCACGCTGGATACGGACCGGCGGGAGCTGCGGCGGGGAGCCGAGGCGATCTCTGTTGCGCCACAGGTTTTTGATCTTCTGATCTATTTGGTCCGCAACAGGGAGCGCGTGGTCAGCAAGGATGACCTTGTCCGCGCGGTCTGGGGCGGCCGCATCGTTTCCGATGCTGCGGTTACAACCCGTATCAACGCCGTCCGGCGGTCGGTCGGCGACTCGGGTGAGAAGCAGCTTTTGATCAAGACGCTGCAGCGCAAGGGTTTTCGCTTCGTGGGTACTGTGCAGGAAGAAAGGCGCGGAAGCCCAGCTGAGCAGACCGGTTCCGCGACGCTTGTTGGCGCGGCTGCAGAGACGCCACCTTCAGCACCACGCCTTTCCATCGTCGTGCTGCCATTCGCCAACCTCAGCGGTGATCCATCCCAAGACTACTTCGTCGATGGTGTGACCGAGAGTCTGACCACGGACTTGTCACGCATCTCGGGAGCGTTCGTGATCGGCCGACATACCGCATTCACCTACAAGAATAAGGCGGTCGATCTCAGAATGATCGGATGCGAGTTGAACGTCCGCTACGTGCTCGAAGGCTCGGTGCAGCGCAGCGACAATCAACTTCGGGTCAATGTGCAACTGGTCGACGCGGAAACGGGTCATCATCTCTGGGCCGAACGGTTCGACAAGCCCGTGGCCGATCTGTTCGATATGCAGGACGAAATCGTCTCCCGGCTCGCTCAGGCACTGGAGGCGCAGCTGCTGGCTGCAGAGGCACAACGATCAGAAACGACACCCAGTCCTGACGCCATGGACCTGTATTTCCTGGGACGAGCGAGCTTCAATAAGGGGCACACTGCCGAGAACTTGTCGCGAGCACGTAGCTTTTTCCAGCGTGCCCTGTCGCTCGATTCCGGAAATATCCCTACGCTTGTATCGATGGCCTTGGTTGACCTGACCACGGTTGGCGGTTTTCTTGCTGACGACCGCTCCGGGCACCTCGCGGCCGCAGAGGCGAATCTGGTCATAGCGTTGTCCTTGTCTCCACGTGACGCCAGCGCGCTTGCACTCCTTGGCGTGGCCAAGATTCTTTCAAATCGGGCTGCGGAAGGCATCCTTGAATGTGAACAAGCGTTGGCACTCGATCGAAATCTGGCTTATGCGCACGCATGCATTGGCGTCGGCAAGAATTACATCGGCCGTGCCGCAGAAACTGAGGGCCACATCCAACAGGCTCTCCGACTGTCCCCTCGGGACATCGGCGCCTTTTGGTGGATGATGTTCGCAGGTAACGCCAAATCGTTTCTCGGTGCCTACGCGGAGGCAGTGGTCTGGCTGCGTCGGAGCATCGATACTAACCGGAATATGCCCTTTGCACACTTCAACTTGGCCGCCGCGCTGGCCCAGTTGGGACGTTCGGAGGAAGCGCGAGTTGCGGCGAAAATGGGGCTTACGCTAGATCCGAGCTTCACGCTGCGTCGCTTTCGTGCCAATGCGCCGAGTGACCATCCAACTTTTCTTGCCGGCCGCGAGGGCATCTACCAGGGCATGCGTATGGCTGGGGTGCCCGAGGGCTGATGTCCGAAGTGGCTCACGAGCTGACCTCAGTAAGGTAAGCCTATGGGAAGGTCTGGGCTTTGCCGGTATTGCTTTGGTTCCCGATTTTCTCCTGTTGCTCGCAGCCATCCCGCTCGCCGTGCGTGGCATTTTGAGAATACTTCGACTCTAAGGGATGGCTGCCAAATCGATCTGACGTTTCTGAGTAATCCTCTGCCGAGATTTCCGCTAAGGGTCAAAGGCGGCGGTCCGCACCGGCGGCGATGACTTCTGCTCTACCCCCGACTCCAGACCTGCCGCTGCACTGCGCCAACCGACGCAATGGGCCATAACCGGACGTTCGGAATGCCTCGTCATTGCTTCGGCTCGTTCTGCCTCCTGGCCGCAGAGACATCTGATACTCGCGCACTGATCGGCAATCCGTGCTGCCTTAGAACGCTCCAACCTGCCCATAGCCCAATCAGGCCCCAAAGTCCGGCTGCGGGAAGAACCCAAGTCATTCGTCGAGCGCCCAACGCTACGGCGATGGTTGCACAAAATACCGCAACCAAGATGCCGAGAAGTACGTATGGCCAGTTGCGTACGATCCCGTCCAATCCCCTTCGCGCGATGAGAGATACTGCCAGCACCCCGAAGGCGCTCATGATCAACAGCAGAACATTGCCGCCAATGTCGAGCGCGATGTTCAGCTGAGGCGCGGCCGATCGAACCAATAGCAAATGTTCCCAAAGTCGAATGCCTGAAGCATAAGCCATGAGGAGGCAAAATAGTCCAAACGCAAAGCCGATAGTCTTCAGGAGGTTTCTAGTCGTTTGTACTTCCACCGAGACGGTCCAGAGTTTACCCGCATGCAGCTCTTAGTTGTCAGACAAAAGTGACTAAGACTTGGTAACGAAGTGCGTCCGAATTCAATCGAAGTCCGATATGGGTCAAAATGCGAAGAACTCGACCTGAGCAAATCTTGTCCGCCATGCCTCAATAAGCGGACCTCGTGGAGCGATGCTGCCACTTCGCCGAAGGGCCAGAAGCTGACTTATTGGTCTGCAAACCCTAATCGGCAGAGAGCTGCCTACTGAGAGGTCGTCGTGCTACTTTAGCGGGCATGTCGCCTTTCAGCATTCGTTCCACCCTTATGCTCGGTCTCGTCGTCGCGGGCACGTCAAGCGCGTACATGTTTCTCGGCCTCAGCCTCGTCGTGGTACTGATAGCCTTAGGCTTAGCCTGCCTTGTATACATTCCGTTCGCTAAGCGATACGGATGGGGTAATGAGGGGCGTCTCACGAGACATCTCAGTCGTCCGCCATTCGAAGACGAAAGCCGCAGAGCCGGTTAAACCGCGAGAGCGTATGTATCCTGAAGGAACAGGATGACTGTTTCAGACGAAGTCCGAGTTTGGCGATTTCGAGTGCGAGGCTTTGCGGTTGCTGGAGTTGTATGTCTCGCCCTGATTTTCTTTCTGAAGATTTTCGATCCAACCGAGTTCGCGAAAAGCGTCATTCTTCCGCTTGTCCTGCTTTTCGTCTTCCTTTTGCTGTGCGGGACATATTGCACCCGCCGGTATTGGAAACATTTCAGAGAAGATGAAGTACGACGCGGCGGATCAGAAGAAACCGCGCGTGCAAAATGGCATAGAATGCACCCGCCTCTTGGCTAGATGCTGGTGGTCCGCTTCGGGTCAAATTGCGACCTCTAGTCATCGAATTGGACCTAAGTACGCCTCCTGTGGTCCGAAAGCCGACGTAAGAGAGTTCGAAACTGACCAGCCTCATCAACTGAGGAGGTCATCATGACCGATGTCTCAAAATCCGCAGAGAACGTTCAAAAGCGCGTCCCGTGGAACAAGGGTAAGGTCGTTGGCGCTAAGCCGCCACTTCGGCCGAAGCACGTTTGGTCTATCCGGACGAAGCTCCAGGTTGAGGGGCGAATCCTTGATCTGGCGTTGTTCAACATCGCAATCGACAGCAAGCTTCGTGGGTGCGACGTGGTGGGCCTGAAAGTCGATGACGTGGCATC
>NZ_JADPJF010000035.1:0-575 GCF_023073295.1 Bradyrhizobium sp. 23
GGCGCAACACTCGCGTCTGTGCGCTTTCGAACATTCATGCCCCCTTCAGGTATGCTAGTTCTATGCATCATCCGGCGAGAGCCGGACAGGGATGGCTCATCGGCCAAGACGGCCGTCCTCAGCCCGCAATCCCTGAACAGGGGCTGGGTCATGGAGCATGGCCCAAATATCGCAGCACGAAGAGCGGCGAATTTGGCGGTCCGCATAGAACCAGTATCGAGTTTCGGCAGTTGACTCCGGGTGGATCCGAACCAGCAACTGATTTGTTCGGGCCAAGGATAAGTTTAAAAGCTAAGCCGGCACACATGAAGGACCTCCGACGACGTTTGGAAAAGGTCCGCGCTGACGCCAGAGAGTTTATGCTGATGAGTCAGCAGGCGACGGACATAGAAAAGCGCGAGCTGTTTAAGCGCTTGGCGGATGAACTCGCCTTCGAGGCTCTCGAGCTTGAGCTAATCGTCAAGAAAAATGAGCGAGCTAATCCGTGCGACCAGCACGAGGTCGTGGAGTTTAAGCCGCCCTCTCAGCGAACGCGTGGCTGATGCGGAAGAGGTCAAGCCGGCTAGATCGGCGTG
>NZ_JADPJF010000133.1:0-630 GCF_023073295.1 Bradyrhizobium sp. 23
GGCCGCCCGTAATCGGTCTCCTGCAGAACTTGCGGCGGCGGAGCAGATGGTCTGCGCGATGAATATTGCGCACACTGCACCGGCTCAGCAACGCGGGAGGCGTGTGATGGAATTCTTCTGTGGTTTGGACGTCGGCATGGACGAGACGGCGATCTGCGTGGTGGATGCGACCGGCAAGGTGATGCTGGAGACGGCGGTGGTGACCGATCCGGACGCGATCAAGGTGGCGCTGACGCCCTATCTTGGCCGCTTGCGACGCCTTGGTCATGAGGCGGGATCGCTGTCGCCCTGGCTGCATCCGGAGCTGCTCAGGCTGGGCCTGCCGGCGGTCTGCCTGGAGACTTTGCATGTTCGCGCGGCGCTGAAGGCGCAGCGCAACAAGACCGACCGGGCAGATGCGCTCGGGATTGCCCACATCATGCGCACCGGCTGGTTCCGGCGCGCCCATATCAAGAGCGAGGCCTGCTACCGGCTGCGGCTGTTGTTGACGCACCGGCGCAATCTGAAGCGCAAGTTTGTGGACCTCGAGAATGCGATCCGGCACTCGCTGAAAGTGTTTGGCATCCGGCTGAACCGGGTCGGGCGCGGCGGCTTTGCGCAAGTCGTGCGCGAGGCGGTGGCCCACGATGC
>NZ_JADPJF010000142.1:0-14532 GCF_023073295.1 Bradyrhizobium sp. 23
ACTGAACTTCCGTCTCTGCATGACCCACCTCTGGCTCGATAAAACACCCAATCTCGGTGTCCATCAAACCGGCAGCAGCTCAGTTCGCACACTCCCTCGCACCGCGAGAGCCGTGGCGTTCCGTAGGGCTTTACTGCAACCTATTTGACCGTCGCCGAGGACAGGTCTTCATTGGCGAAACTGCAACCTAACTGACCAGCCGGGATAGCGTCGTTCCATAGGCTTTGGCGCAACCTAATCTCCTAGAAGCCCCGCATGGCTTCCTGCGCGGCCCTTACGAGGGCTTCCAAGGCGCATAGAAGGATGCGTTGTGGGGCTCTTCTCTACAGCCAGCTGTATCGGGTCTTGAGGTGACCTCTACAGTGCAGCGCCTGAGCGTTCCCGTCGCGAGCGATGAAGCCGCTTCAGACGGGCCGGACCGATGCAGTTGAACGACTTCACGAAGTCAATGACCTGCTGTTCCACAGGGGCCTTTCCGGCTTCCTCTGCGTCAACAGATGCTGACCGCAGTGCGCCTTGCGCTTCACGGATTGCTTGCTTCACAACGTTTGCCACCGCCTCGTCGAAGCGCTTCTCGACAGGGGTGTGAATGGTTGTGGTCGGATGCCAGAGCAAGCCCTTCACCGTCTCAAGCACATCGAGCCGCCGCTTGATCTGCTCTTTCGTCAACCATGTCGGCGCATACGGTCTTCGTAGGATCATCGTCAGAATGCCTCGGTGAACGTGCTGTGCTTCAGGAAGGCCCCCGGCGGGGGAAAGCTCGCACCAGACCCACTCAGAATGGGGCTTTCGCGGATTTGCGCCAACTATCCGGGGGAACTCATGAGGGAGATCAGCGCGGGCGCTCAGAGTACCCGATACACTTCCCTGAACAGCCAAGCTGGGAAGGCAGCAGGGCGCTGGGTGGTGGCCGCTCGATAGGCGATGCCGTTGTCCAGGCAGACCCTCAGCAGCGTCCGCTCGTCTGCCCTGAAGGCTTCTTGGGGGTCTTCCAGCATCGCTACAGGTTCGTCCATCTCATACCACCACTCGCGCACACTCATTAGGCGCGAGGGGGCGGCTCCGATGCGCCCGAGGGGCGTGGAGAGTGGGGATAGCGGTATCTTGAAGATGTCAGTCATGTGAGGCCCCAGTGGTCATCTCGACGGCGTTGCCATCAGTAGACCGTCTACGAATGGCAGGGGACATCAACCTCCCGCAGGATCGCAGGCTGCTGCAGTCTCGTCAATGATGTCCGCTGAGC
Organism: Bradyrhizobium sp. 23; assembly: GCF_023073295.1. Classification (NCBI taxonomy): domain Bacteria; kingdom Pseudomonadati; phylum Pseudomonadota; class Alphaproteobacteria; order Hyphomicrobiales; family Nitrobacteraceae; genus Bradyrhizobium; species Bradyrhizobium sp. 23. The sequence continues at coordinate 1,244 of NZ_JADPJF010000142.1, forward strand.
CCCGAAGAGCAGGCGACAAACGGCCTGACGCCGGGCCATGAGCTGATCTTGTTACCCGTCAACGCGAAGGTCGCCCGCTAAGAACCTAAACTCGCCGCGATGGCGGGACGTTGCACTGCCTCGTAAAAACGTTGACGCTGCGCACCAAAGCCTTGTTGCGGTAGATCTTCGTCGTCATGAGAAGGGCTTCAAGTGGTTTGTTTGACGCCACGACGCTAACTATTCTGTTCACGTGAGGAGCGGGTAGCAACAAGTAAGCCACCATTGCTCTCTTAGAGGTATCGAGATTACCCAACACGGGACGGTCATAGGTGACTAATTGTCCCTCCGCAGGTGCCTTCTCGCAAGCGAGCATGATGGTCAACTTGCGCCCAGTTTGGTGATTGGGCGAGATCAACTTGCCATGCAGCTCCAGCGTCTCAAGGTGAACAAATTCATCAACCTCTGTCCGGGTTCTCGGCTCAGCGATGTAGCTGTAAAAATAATCCCAGTCGTTGACCGCCATCGCGTATCCGACCAGCCTTTCGTTGTATGCGGCAATCATTCGTTTTGGCCTTCACGAGGACTGCTCGCCGTGTGCTTACCGGACCTGCGCTTCCAGCAAGTCGGGATCGGAACATGTAGTTCCAAATGAGTACCGCAGCGGACAGGGAAACACGCGCAGCGCACTAGCGGGTTGGGTATCTCGGGAACCTCGCAATCGCATCAGCGCGAGCCTTGAGCGTGACCTTCGTGTACCTGCCTCCTTGGTGCTTCGGCGTGTGGTTCGAGATCGCGTCCAAGATGCGCTCCTGAATGCCAGCTTCGAGGCCATAGGTCTTGAATGTGTACCGCCATGCGTGGTTCGGCTGAACATCGCCCTTGATCACTCCTCGGACCATCTTCCAAATGCGGCTGTAGACCCCCTCAGCCGGCCCTTCGATGCTGCCATCCTTGGCGGGCTCGCAGAAGAGATGTCCCGCCTTCGAGTGGTTGACGAAGTCTATGAACCCGGCGGCGACCAAATGTTCATGCACCGGCACATCGCAGAAGGTGTTTGTCTTGATGCTTCCTGCCTCAGGCGTGAGCCTAAGTATCCAACCATGATCTGGGTCTTTGCGAAGGTCTTGCTTTCGTAACTGGATCATCTCAGCGACACGAGCGCCTGAGTAGGCGAGTAGCCAAGGCACCCATCGTTTCGCTGCGGTAGTCTTGGGACGCTCTCGCTTCGATCCCGTCACCGATGCAGCGAGATTGAGTACAATCGCGGTCTCTTCGTGTGTGAAGAACTCTTCTCGGATCGTCACCTTCCGCTTCGTCTTGATCGTTGTCTTTTCGGCCGGATTGCTGGCGAGCCAGTCTCGCTCGACGCCCCAGTTGAAGACGTTGGTGAAGGAAGCGATGTCGCTATCGTTGATCGTCTTGATGCTGACCTTTTGTGCGAGACGGTGATCCCGCCAGCGCACAATGTCTTGCTTGCTGACGCGACTAGCGTCGTCATGCTGAAGAAACTCAATCAGCTTCTCGAAACGCTTCTTGATGCGACCAGCATCCCGCTTTCGTACGTTGCGATCAAGCGCGGCCTTGTGCCATGCCTCTATGAGGCCCGTCAGAGAGCGTTGCGTCGAAGGTTTGCACGCCTGTTCCTCGAACTTCACGAACCGCTTGGGATATTCGTCTGGCGTGAAGTCACCGTCAGCGGCGCGAGCCAATCTGTTAGCCATCACGGTCAAATCGCGAGACGCCATGTCGATCAACTTCCAACGGCTCTCTTCGTCCGTGACGATGCCGCGTCTGACGAGACAGGCGTCGATGATCTTGCCAAACCTTTGCTCCAGAGCGGCGCGGATGCGGTCTGCCGGTGATCTGTGAATGCCCAACTTCGCGACCGTGCCGTGCTGACCACGACGAACCTGCTCGTTGACCTCGGCCACGCGTGACCACTGCGCAGCCGTCACGACAGGCGTGCCTTCAAGGGCTTCTGCAAGGCCCACGTAGAGTTCGCCGGAGAGCGCGTTGATCTGCTTGGGTCTAAGCGGCTTTGGGCCAGCGCGGAGCGCGGCCATGGTGCGCTCAACTTGGGCCGAGACATCGGGGCACCTCGCTTTGGCGACAGCACGATCTGCCGTTTTGAGCGAGATACTGATTTGGTCTTTGTACCAGTTCGCAGGCCGCTGACTTCTTGGCAGCTTGGCCAAGATCGCTTGTACGTCAGCAGGGATACGCTTGCGGAAGTACCAGTTGTCGGAGCCGGGGCGTTTAGTAGGACAAGCCATTCTCAAGATCATCGTGTAGCACCTGTGTGTATCAGGCGCAGCGCGAAAGCCTCAACATGTTCAGTAAGTTGCTGATGTCACATGGACATTAGTGGTGCTGCCAGACAGGATTGAACTGTCGACCTCTCCATTACCAATGGAGTGCTCTACCACTGAGCTACGGCAGCATGTGCTGGGATAAGAATCGGCCGCCACGAGGGGCCTACCAAGCGGGCCGATATCTGCCACAAGGCCCCCTCCTGTGCAAGCTTGCTAGCTCCGCCAAAGCGATAAAATCGGGTCGATATCGGGGCCAAAATGCCTGTTCTGGCGCGAAACGGCCGACTTTCCGCGGAATAGGTTCCGATATCCCCACCCAACTGGCCAGTTGCCCGATACGCCGGATTCGATCCATTTCGATTTTCGCACGATCGGATCGCGCGGGCCTCTTGAGCCGCCTTATTCCTCGGGCATGTTATCGCCGATCGCTGTAATGGACCGGTGATGGCAGACGAGAACGACAAGAGCACGAAGCAGGACTCCAGACAGGCGAGGGCGTTCCGCGACGACCGGCTCAAATCGGCGCTGCGCGAAAACCTGAAGCGGCGGAAGATGCAGGCGCGCGAACGCGCCGCAAGCACCGACCCCTCGCAGAATGAAGATGGTTCCCTAGATGAGGGGGCCGCCGGCGAGATAGCCGGCAAGACCGGCGACTAGAATTTTTGGAGTGCATGGACGTGGCAATGGGGCAGGACGAATCGCAACGACCCGAGAGTGACGCGCAGATGTCGCGGTTCACCCGCCCTGAACAGACCTTTCCGGCGCTGACACCAGCCGAGATCGGGCGTGTCAGGCATTTCGGCGAGGTCCGCAACTATGCCGATGGGGAATTCCTGTTCGAGACCGGTAAGCCGGGACCCGGCATGTTCGTCGTGCTCAAGGGCCACGTCGCCATCACCCAGCGCGACGGCCTCGGCCATGTCACGCCGTTGATCGATCAGGGGCCGGGGCAATTTTTGGCCGAGCTGAGCCAGCTCTCCGGACGGCCGGCGCTGGTCGACGGCCGCGCCGAAGGCGATGTCGAGACGCTGCTGTTGCCGCCGGAGCGGCTGCGCGCGCTGCTGGTCGCCGAGGCCGAACTCGGCGAGCGCATCATGCGCGCGCTGATCCTGCGCCGGGTCAATCTGCTCCAGGGCGGCGTCGGCGGCGTGGTGCTGATCGGTCCGTCGCATTCGGCAGGCGTGGTGCGGTTGCAGGGCTTCCTCACCCGCAACGGCCAGCCGCATCATCTGCTCGATCCCGCGCGCGATCGCGACGCCGCCGACGTCATCGCGCGTTATTCGCCCAAGCCGGACGACTGGCCGCTGGTCGTCACACCCGATGGTGCGGTGCTGCGCAATCCCGGCGAAACCGAGCTTGCGCGCGCGATCGGCATGATCGGCGGTCCGCGCAACGACCGTATCTACGACGTCGCGATCGTCGGCTCGGGGCCAGCCGGGCTCGCCACGGCCGTGTATGCCGCGTCCGAAGGCCTCTCCGTCGCCGTGCTCGACACCCGCGCCTTCGGCGGCCAGGCCGGCGCCAGCGCGCGCATCGAAAACTATCTGGGCTTTCCGACCGGCATTTCCGGCCAGGCCCTGACCGCGCGCGCCTTCAACCAGGCACAAAAGTTCGGCGCGGAAATCATGATCCCGGTGACGGTGAAGTCGCTCGACTGCACGCGCAAGGACGGCGCGTTCTCGGTGGCGCTTGACGGCTGCGATCCCCTGCATTCGCGCGCGGTGGTGGTCGCAAGCGGCGCACGCTATCGCCGGCCCGAGATCGAGAACCTCGACAAGTTCGAAGGCCGTGGCGTCTGGTATTGGGCCTCGCCGGTCGAGGCGAAGCTCTGCGCCGGCGAGGAAGTGGCGCTGGTCGGCGCCGGAAACTCGGCGGGGCAGGCCGCTGTGTTCCTGTCGGGGCACGCCAAAAAAGTGCTGATGATCATCCGCGGCGGCGGTCTCGGCGCCAGCATGTCGCGCTATCTCATCGAGCGCATCGAAGCCACGCCGAACATCGAACTGATGTTCAACACCGAGATCACGGCGCTCGAAGGCGACGAGGCCTCGCTGCTGCGGCGCATCCGCTGGAAGAGCCGGCTCTCGGCCGACGAGGATTTCGCCGACATCCGCAATCTCTTCCTGTTCGTCGGCGCCGATCCCGCCACCAGCTGGCTCGACGGCTGCGGCATCACGCTCGATCGCGGCGGCTTCGTCGTCACAGGCGCGCAGTCCGAGCAGAACCAGGGCCGGCTGGTTGCGCCGCTGGAGACGTCGGTGCCCGGCGTGTACGCCGTCGGCGACGTCCGCTCCGGCTCGGTCAAGCGCGTCGGCGGCGCCATCGGCGAAGGCGCCCAGGTCGTGGCCTCCCTGCACGGCTTCCTCGGCGACGCCGCAAAACCGGCGCTTTAGTCAAGGACAAGGCAAGTAAATGGCAAGTCGAATGAGGCTTGCCATCTTGCGGTGTGATGCGTGACTATCTCCTCATCCTGAGGAGCGCGCATTGCGCGCGTCTCGAAGGATGAAGGCCCAGCTGCCAAAGCCGGGCCTGCATGGTTCGCGCGGCGATGCGCAAGCATAGTCCGCAGGGGCGCTCGCGCGCCTCCTCACCATGAGGATCGACAAAGAAGCGCTTAACGGGAGGACTAAATGGCTGAAATCGTCGTGCTGTATAAAACGCCCACGGATGCTGCGGCCTTCGACAAATACTATGCCGAGACCCATATTCCGCTCGCCAAGAAACTTCCAGGCTTGAAGAAGTACGCCATCAGCAAGGGGCCGGTCGGCTCCCCCGCTGGACCTTCCGGAATCCATCTCGTCGCCATTCTCACCTTCGACAGCACAGCCGACATCCAGGCGGCATTCGCTAGCCCGGAAGGCAAGGCGACCGGTGCCGACGTGCCGAAATTCGCCAGTGGCGGCGCCGACCTGTTGATCTTCGACACCAAGGAAGTGTGAACCGCGATTCGACTTCGTCGACTCGTAGCCCCGGATTTCGCTTCGCTCCATCCGGGCTACAACTGCCGTCGTTTGTGACAGCGGTGCAAATAATTCAGCCATGCGTTTTCTATTCGCACGACGACGCATGGCTGCGCACGCATGTGTGACGCCAGCGCGTGTGGCAATTCGATGAGGACCGTAATATCAATCCCGACCTCAATATGGAGAGTAGGAGAGATGTCATGGTTCTTGGGTTGAGCTTGCCCGCCTTCACGCTGGTTCATGTCATCATCAGCCTGATCGGCATCGCCGCCGGCCTTGTCGTGATGTTCGGCCTGCTCGGCTCGAAGCCGATGCCGCGCCTCACCACGATTTTCTTAGCGTTCACGATCCTCACCAGCGCCACCGGCTTCCTGTTTCCGTTCAAGGAGCTGCTGCCGTCGCATATCATCGGCATCATCTCGCTGGTCCTGCTCGCGATCGCCTGCGTCGCGCTCTACGGCATGAAGCTCGCTGGGGTGTGGCGCCCGGTCTACATCGTGACCGCGATGATCTCGCTCTATTTCAACGTCTTCGTGCTGGTGATCCAGTCGTTCCTGAAGGTGCCGGCGCTCGCCGCGCTCGCTCCCGCCGTGGCGCCGGCGCCGCCCGGAGGTCCGGTGTTCGCCGTGGTGCAGGGCCTCGTGCTGGTGTTCTTCGTGGTGTTCACCATCGGCGCCTGGCGCCGCTTCAAGCCGATGGCGGTCGCCTGAACATACAAGGAGCCTAGCAATGCCCACCATCACCACCAAGGACGGCGTCGAGATCTTCTACAAGGACTGGGGAAGTGGCCAGCCGATCGTGTTCAGTCACGGCTGGCCGCTGTCGGCTGACGACTGGGACGCGCAGATGATGTTCTTCGTCACGCGCGGCTATCGCGTCATCGCGCATGACCGTCGCGGCCATGGCCGTTCGTCGCAGGTCGCCGACGGCCACGACATGGATCATTATGCCGATGATCTCGCAGCCGTGACGGCCCATCTCGATCTCAAGAACGCGATCCATGTCGGCCACTCCACCGGCGGCGGCGAAGTCGTGCATTACATCGCGCGCCATGGCGAGAGCCGGGTGGCGAAGGCCGCGATCCTCTCCGCAGTGCCGCCGCTGATGCTGAAGACGGAGGCTAATCCCGGCGGCCTGCCCAAGAGCGTGTTCGACGATTTCCAGGTGCAGCTCGCTGCCGGCCGCGCCAGCTTCTACCGCGACATCGCGGCCGGCCCCTTCTATGGCTACAACCGTCCCGGCGCAAAGCCGTCGGAAGCGGTGATCCAGAACTGGTGGCGCCAGGGCATGATGGGCGGCGCGAAAGCCCATTACGACGGCATCGTCGCGTTCTCGCAGACCGACTTCACCGAGGATCTGAAGAAGATCAATGTGCCGGTGCTGGTGATGCACGGCGACGACGACCAGATCGTGCCCTTCGCCGATTCCGCGCCGCTGTCGGCCAAGCTCTTGAAGAACGGCACGCTGAAGACCTACAAGGGTTTCCCGCACGGCATGCCGACGACGCACGCCGAGACCATCAACGCGGACCTGCTTGCGTTCTTCAAGGGGTGAGCGGCCTCAGTCCACGCGCGGACCGATCTGATTTCGAACCGGCCGGGTGCGAACACGTTCCAGTCGCGTGTGAGCCGGTGGTTGCAGCCTTTCATTAGTCAGTCTGCCGCGGAAGGCGCGCTGCGGGGAGATCCCGATGCAGATCATCATCTTCGGCGCGACCGGCATGGTCGGGCAGGGCGTCTTGCGCGAATGCCTGATCGATGCCCGCATCGATCGCGTGCTCGTGGTCGGCCGCAGCCCGACCGGCGTGCGCCACGCCAAGCTCACCGAGATCACACACGGCGAGTTCACGGACTACTCGGCGATCGAAGCGCAGCTCACCGGCTTCGATGCCTGCTTCTTCTGCCTCGGCGTCTCCTCGATCGGCATGAGCGAGGAGCGCTACCGCCATCTGACCTATGACATCACGCTCGCAGCGGCGACCGCGCTGGCACGGCTCAATCCGCAGATGACATTCGTCTATGTCACGGGCGCCGGCACTGATTCCACCGAGCAGGGTTCGCGGATGTGGGCGCGGATCAAGGGCAAGACCGAGAACGACCTGCTCAAGCTGCCATTCAAGGCGGCCTACATGTTCCGGCCCGGTGCGATCCAACCGCTCCACGGTGCCCGCTCCAAGACTGCGTGGGTGCAGGCCGTGTATGCAGCAAGTTGGCCGCTGTGGTCGGTGCTGCGCCGGCTCTCGCCGCGGCTCGTTACCTCGACCGAGCAGATCGGCCGCGCCATGATCCGGGTTGCGCGGGAGGGGTATCCGCGAAAGGTGCTGGAGATGGAGGATATCAATAGCCTCTAGTCCCGTAGGGCATTAGTTCTAGGGAAATTTCGCCGCCCGCGCGCGTTGAGCCCTATCCGCCCGAAGGAGAAAGCGCCGTCGATGTCTCCCCAGCTCAAACTGATCGCACTCGACGCCGACGACCTCTCCGTAATCTCGGCCCACGTCCAGGACGCCCGCGTGCAGCCCTCGGACATCATCTGGCGGCAAAGTGAAAAGCGGCTGGTCGTCGGCATGAGCCGGTTGGACTGGGAGCAGACGCTGGACGGCGAAGCCGAGCCGCGCAGGCTGGTGGCGGCTCTCCGGTTCGACCGCGTGCTCGCCTGCAAGTCGCGCGACATCGACCTCGACGCGCCGGACACTGTCCTGGACCTTGTCGGCATCGAATTCCACGGCCAGGACGCCCCCGGCGGGAGCGCCCTGCTGCTGTTTGCCCAAGGCGGCGCCATCCGCCTCGACGTCGAATGCCTGGAATGCGAGCTGACTGATCTGGGGGCGGATCAGCTGGGGACGGGGTTGGAGGCTGAAGGCGAGGGGTGAGGTGGCATGCCAACGCCACGCCTTCCGGTTTCGCCAGGACGACGCCGGAGGGGAGCGGCCCGGCTCAAGGGTTGACGCAGCTTCCCCGCCGCGCCATTGAGCAGGGGCCTGGTGAGCCAAACCGCGCCCCCAAAAACCAGTTAGAAGCCAAGATGCCCGTTCGTCTCGACCGCAGCAGCGCCGATTTTGACCAGCGATTCGGGGCCTTCCTCGCCGCCAAGCGCGAGGCCTCGGCCGATGTCGAGGCGGCCGCGCGTGCCATCGTCGACGACGTGGCGAAGCGGGGCGATGCCGCCTTGCTCGAGGCCACGGCAAAGTTCGACCGGTTGACGCTCGATGCATCCGACCTGCGCGTCACCGCCGCCGAGATCGAGGCCGCGGTGAAAGCCTGTGATGCAGCGACGCTGGATGCGCTCAAGCTCGCGCGCGATCGCATCGAGACCTATCACCGCCGCCAACTGCCGAAGGACGAGCGCTTCACCGATCAGCTCGGCGTCGAGCTCGGCTGGCGCTACACCGCGATCGAATCCGCCGGCCTCTACGTGCCCGGCGGCACCGCGGCCTATCCGTCCTCGGTGCTGATGAATGCGGTGCCGGCAAAGGTCGCCGGCGTGACGCGTCTCGTCATGGTGGTGCCCTCGCCCGACGGCAAGCTCAATCCGCTGGTGCTGGCGGCGGCAAAGCTTGGTGGCGTCACCGAGATCTATCGCGTCGGCGGTGCGCAGGCGGTGGCCGCGCTCGCCCATGGCACCGCGACGATCGCGCCCGTCGCCAAGATCGTCGGCCCCGGCAATGCATATGTCGCCGCGGCAAAGCGGCTGGTCTTCGGCAAGGTCGGCATCGACATGATCGCGGGTCCCTCCGAGGTGCTCGTCATCGCCGATGACACCGGCAATGCCGACTGGATTGCCGCCGACCTGCTGGCCCAGGCTGAGCACGATGCCAGCGCGCAGTCGATCCTGATTACCGATTCCGCGCGCCTTGCCGCCGATGTCGAAAAAGCCGTCGAGGCGCAGTTGAAGACGCTGCCGCGCGCCGTAATCGCCAGCGCCTCGTGGGCCGATTTCGGCGCCATCATCATGGTGAAGAACCTCAACGACGCCATTCCGCTCGCGGATGCGATTGCCGCCGAACATCTCGAGATCATGACGCAAGATCCCGACGCGCTCGCCGCAAAAATCCGCAACGCCGGCGCCGTGTTCCTCGGGCCGCATACGCCGGAGGCGATCGGGGACTATGTCGGCGGCTCCAACCATGTGCTGCCGACGGCGCGCTCGGCACGATTCTCGTCGGGGCTCTCGGTGCACGATTTCCTCAAGCGCACCTCGATCCTGAAATGCGGCCCGGATCAGCTGCGTGCGCTGGGACCAGCCGCGATGATTCTCGGCAAGGCGGAGGGGCTAGATGCCCATTCGCGCTCGATTGGATTGCGCCTCAATTTGTCATGACCCAGCCGCCCGAACAGGACGACTCGACCAATCGCATCGTCGGCGTCACGCTCGACGAGGACTCGATCGGCCGTTCCGGGCCTGACATCGAGCATGAGCGCGCGATCGCGATCTACGATTTGATCGAGCAGAACCTGTTCGCGCCGGAGGGCGCCGACGGGAAGGGGCCGTTCACGCTGCATATCGGGATCACCGGCAGCCGGCTGATGTTCGACATCCGTCGCGAGGACGGCACGCCCGTGGTCGCGCATCTGTTGTCGCTGACGCCGTTCCGGCGGATCGTGAAGGACTATTTCATGATCTGCGACAGCTACTATCAGGCGATCCGCACAGCGACGCCGGACAAGATCGAGGCCATCGACATGGGCCGCCGCGGCATCCATGACGAGGGCTCGCGCACGCTGCAGGAGCGGCTGAAGGGCAAGGTGCGGGTCGATTTCGAGACCTCGCGCCGGCTGTTCACGCTCATTACCGTTCTGCACTGGAAGGGTTAAGCGCGATGGCGGGTCCGCCACGCGCACGCGATCCGCAATCGGTGCTGTTCGCTTGCGCCATGAACAGCGTGCGCTCGCCGATGGCCGAGAGCCTGCTGCGGCACATGTTTCCGCAAGGGCTCTACGTGAAATCGGCCGGCGCCAGGCGCGGCGAACTCGATCCGTTCGCGGTGTCCGTGATGGCCGAGCTCGGCCAGGACATCTCCGCCCACAAGCCTCAGACCTTCGAGGAACTGGAGGATTGGGAGGGGTTGAATTTCGACCTGATCATCACGCTGTCGCCGGAGGCGCATCACAAGGCGCTGGAGCTGACCCGCACGCTTGCCGCCGACGTCGAGTATTGGCCGACGCATGATCCCACCACCATGGAAGGCAGCCGCGACCAGAAGTTGGCTGCCTATCGCGACGTCTGCGACCAGCTCCTGCTGCGCATCCGCCGGCGGTTTTCGAAGGTGGGCGCGGCGAACGGGTAGCATTCGGCGCCCGTAACACCCGCGTCACAGACTGCAGGCACACGCATCCTGTACCCGTCGAATCAGTAAAGTCCGGGTTCCCGGGTTGTGAAATCAGCCCCCGTCCGATAGGTTCCGCGCGCAATTCACCCCCTGCTTCATTCCCCAAATCACCTGATGCTCGGCCGCCCCAAATTCGTTCTCGCCTCCGGTTCGCCGCGGCGCCTGTCGCTGCTCAACCAGGCCGGCATCGAGCCGGACGCGCTCCGGCCCGCCGACGTCGACGAGACGCCGAAGCGGGGCGAGCTGCCGCGCGCCTGCGCCAACCGGCTCGCGCGGGCCAAGGCGGATGCGGCGCTCAAATCGGTGCAGCTTGACGACGAGCTGCGCGGCGCCTTCATCCTCTCCGCCGACACGGTGGTGGCGGTCGGCCGCCGCATCTTGCCCAAAGCCAACCTCGTCGACGAGGCCGCGCAGTGCCTGCGGCTGCTGTCGGGTCGCAACCACCGCGTCTACACCGCGATCACCCTGGTGACGCCGCGCGAGGCCTTCCGCCAGCGCCTGGTCGAGACCCGCGTCCGCTTCAAGCGCCTCTCGGAGGACGACATTCAGGCCTATATCGGCTCCGGCGAATGGCGCGGCAAAGCCGGCGGCTACGCGGTGCAGGGCATCGCCGGCTCCTTCGTGGTCAAGATGGTGGGGTCCTACACCAACGTGGTCGGCCTGCCGCTCTACGAGACCACCACGCTGCTGGGCGGCGAAGGTTTCCCGATCCGCTTCGGCTGGCTCAACGCCACCGCCGTCTGAGCCGAAAAGCCGCTCCTGCAAAAATCGCGAAAACAACCCCATGCACAGTAGAATTGCCCCGCGGAAATCTGGCCGGGACGCCTGCGCTTCCGCCGGAGGAACCCCTTTGGCGACGGGCTCTTGAACTCTCTCACCTCGTGTAAGCTGAGCACCCTATGGACGACCAGGTGAAAAAGCCCGCAAGCCCCCTCAAAACCTGTCCGATCTGCGGCAAGCCGCAGTCCGAGGCCACCCGCCCGTTCTGCTCCTCGCGCTGCCGCGACGTCGATCTGAACCGCTGGCTGAAAGGCTCCTATGTCATTCCCGGCCGGGATGACGAGGCAGACGGAGAGGAATAACCCTGTTCTATCAAGCATTTAAATTGTAGATGCACCGCTACGCGGCGTTGCCTCCGAGCCACGTCCTGCCTTGTGCACAGCCGGGCCACGCCCCGCGAAGCCATCGGCGAAGCGTGGGTGGACAGGCAGCCTTCAGCCCACTATAAACCGCCCGCTCGATGGGCTTTGGCCCCTCTTTGGAGCACGCCCAGGTAGCTCAGTTGGTAGAGCATGCGACTGAAAATCGCAGTGTCGGTGGTTCGATTCCGCCCCTGGGCACCACGGCTCTTCTAAGAGCCTGATATCCAAAGCTAAACAGCAAATTCAATGGCTTACCGCTACGGTTTTGGTACAACCCGGTGGTACAATGCCCCTTGCTATGTCACGTCCTTGGAAGCATCCGAAAACCGGAATCTATCAGCTCCGAAAAGTCGTCCCGGACGACCTGCGGAAGCTCGTCGGCAAACGCGAGGAAAAGGTTAGCCTTCAGACCCGCGATCCTGCAGAGGCGAAAGTCCGGCATTCGAAAATGCTCGCCGAGCTGGAGGCTCGATGGGCCAATCTGCGTGCAGGGCCGAAGCTTCTGACCGAGCGTGAGGCGCACCAGCTGGCTGTGGTCTCGTATGAGAGGTGGCTGGAGCAGCACCGGGATAATCCGAGTCAGCAGACCGGTTGGGACGTCGAAGTTGGGGATCGGCTCTTTGGTCCACCCCAGACCAGGGAAGAAAAAGACGCCGCTCGTGCGCAGTCGGTCGATGTTTTCTCTCCCGAGCCGGAGTTGTACAAGATCGCGCAAATGGAGCAGGCCTGCTTCGAAGCCGCGGACGGCTACCTGAGCGCTCACGGGTTTTCTAAGGATTGGCAGAATCGACGAACCATGGCTCGCGCCGTTGGGGCTGCCATACAGCGTGCAAGTCTGGTGCTAGCCAAGCTGGCAAAAGGGGAAACCGTTCCAGCGTTTCCCTTCCCGAATTTGTCCGTATCGCCAGGCGCATCAGTCGCTCGCTCGCCAGAGCGAGCTGTTACATTCCAGGATCTTCTGGATGGCTGGGCGGCCGAGCGACGGCCAGTCGCCAAGACTGTTTACGAATGGTCGCGCGTCATCCGAGAACTGGAAAAATACCTCGGACATACCGATGCTCATCGCCTGACCGCGGACAACCTCGTCGACTGGAAACGGGCGTTGGTGGCCGCGGGATTGCGGGCGAAGACAATCCAAGGTTCTAAGTTGTCGCCGGTGCGCGCGATCCTGCAATGGGGACTACAGAACAAGTTGCTTAGCTCCAATGCTGCAGAAGGCGTTTCGCTGGATGTCAAAGCCAAACAAGGAGAACGCAAACGAAGCTTCACCGATGAGGAGGCGAAAATCATCCTTCGCGCCGCGTGCTCGGAGAATGATCCGGTCAAGCGATGGGTCCCGTGGGTCGGTGCCTATTCGCCAATTCACAAGAAGCAGCAGGAGTCGACTGCACTTTTTGCAAGTGACTTCCCTGAGCAAGTCAACGGAGTGGCAGTGCCGATTCAGGCCGGCGCCGAGCTACCGAACAATCTAATGTAACGTCGGCGACGCAACCGTCCTCCATCATCTTCCTCGGTCCTTCTCATGTCCCGGGAAGGGGAAGGGGAAGGGGAAGGGGAAGGGGAAGGG
>NZ_JADPJF010000084.1:0-4605 GCF_023073295.1 Bradyrhizobium sp. 23
GAGATTTGAAAGCCCGTCCGCATGGCGCTGATTCTCCGTTTGAGAACCACAGTCGCCCGGCAAACTTCATCGGAAATGAGTCAGCCCCAAAATTGGACGCCGATGAGGGGGCAAATTTGCAAACGATGACGTAATTGCGGTCGGCGCTCGTGGCATGCAAGCCGCATTATCGTCGAGCCCTCGCAATCACCTGATTCGAAGGAGCTCCCATGAAGCAGTACGTCGGGCTGGACGTCTCACAGAGAGAAACCGCCGTATGCGTTGTCAACGAGACTGGCCAAGTAATCTTCGAAGGAAAAGCCAAGTCTAATCCTGGTGCCTTGACCGACCTGCTTCGCAACATGCGCCTCAAGCCGAGCGTATCGGCTTCGAGACGGGTGCGATGGCGAGTTGGCTATGGCATGAACTCCGCAGGGTTGAGCTTCCGGTGGTCTGCATCGACGCTCGGCATGCGCACGCAGCTTTGTCGGTCCGTATGAACAAGAGCGGTCAGAATGATGCGCGAGGCCTTGCAGAACTGGTGCGAGTGGGATGGTATCGAGAGGTCAAGGTCAAAAGTGAGGAAAGCCAAAAGATCCGAGCGATCCTTGTCGCCAGATCTCGGCTAGTGTCGATGCGCCGAGACATTGAGAACCAGATTCGTGGCTTGATCAAGGAATCTGGATTACTATTCCCTCGCGCGATCGGCCAACAGTTCCGCAACCAGGTCAGCGAATTCTTAGGCGCTGATCATTTACTCCTCAACGTGATATCGCCGCTGCTCTCGATCCATGAGAACATCTGTCGAGAACAGGAAAAGTTCGACAACGAGGTCCGCCAGTTGGCGAAGCTGGACGAGACGACGCGGCGACTGATGACGGTCCCGGGTGTCGGCGCCGTCACGGCCCTAACGTTCCGCCACACGATCGATGATCCCTCGCGCTTCCGATCGGCGTCGACAGTCGGCGCTTACCTCGGCCTTACGCCGCGACGTAGCCAATCCGGCGAAACCGACACCAACGGAAAGATATCTCGACGGGGCGACCGGCTTCTCCGAACTTACTTGTTCGAGGCCGCCACTGTCCTTCTTTCTCGAACCAAAAAGTGGTCTTCTCTAAAGGCCTGAGGCATGAAGCTCGCCAACCGGATCGGCATGAAGAAGGCAAAGGTCGCAATTGCCCGAAAGATCGCCGTGATTCTCCACTGCATCTGGGTCGATGGCACATCGTTCGACTGGGTCCAGCCGAAGCCAATCTAATATTTGCTCGCAAGTTCCTGGTCCGGTCCGCCGGACTGGCGATGTCCCGCTGGGACGGTGGTTGTGGTGACCTCGGTCAATCGGCTGGTGGCGGTTCGCCCGCACTCCGCTGCAGACGTTGAGGCGCCCGATCCGGACATCATCATGAGGCGCTCGCGACCTCGGAAAGGACCATGACCCCATCTACGACATCAACCCAACTCGCTGAAGCCGCCAACGATGTCGATTGCCAATCCCGCTAGGCAATCGTCTCGCCATCCGCGATCGCTCCGTCTCCGCAACCTGACCAGCTCCGACGGAGCAATCGCTACGGGCGTGTCACTGGAGAGAGGAAGAATGGTAACTTGACAACAAACCGCAATTAAAGGGCCGATCTCCTCCAGAAGAATGTTCAAGGCGCTCGGGCCTTCTAAGCACGCGATCGGCCATACCGGAAGGGCGGCAAAAGCACTGGGTGAAGAGGTCAAGAACCGGATCATCCCGCAGTACACCGGGAGCTTTGATCGGGCGAGCCTTTGCGGCGCTCGGGTTTCGGAGGACTCTCTCGAACGCGAGGCAATCTGCACGTCTTTGCGCCCGATGATCCGAGCTGGACGCCATCGACCTTCCAACGTCAAAACCCGCGTGAAAAAGTCCGGAATGCCGAATGGGCTGCTCACGTTGAGAGACGCCCCCCGTTTTAGAGACGTTGCGGACTAGGCACGGTACTGCATTTGGCCCCGAATTCGATCAATCCGGGCTAGAACCTTCTCTCGTGACGATAGCTGTCGATTTCAAATATATGATTTAAATTCGTTTAAAAATGTGATTTAATCATAACAACGAAACGTTGTAAGTCATTTGGACGCATCTCCGCGGCAACCTGCGGACCACGAGGGAGGTTCACATGGCTGTTCTCTTTGGCGACACAAGTGGATCACTCACGGGCCGACAGCATGGCGTAGCGCAAACACTGGTTGGTTCCGATCCGACAAACACACTGTTCGGGGATGCTGGCGTGGACTTGCTCGGCCGCGCGATCGGCGGCAACGACACGTTGCTGACGTCCGGCTCTGGAAGCCTATATGGTGATGCGGGCGGAAACATTTCTGATCATGCCCGGGGCGGCAGCGACACGTTGTCCGCTCAAGTATCGGCGCCCGCTATCATTCCCGGCGAGACCTTCAGCCTGGATATGTACGGTGATGCTGGAGGCAACATTTCGGACTGGGCCATTGCGGGCAATGACATGTTCAATGTCGAATTGCCCCTGGCCTTTACGCCCGGAGTGAGGGTGAATGCCTATGGCGACGCTGGCGAAACATTGTCTGGTCAGTCCCAGGGTGGTGACGACAACTTCGGCGTCACTGCTGGCGGACATCAAACAATTATCGTGTATGGAGATGCGGGTGGAAACCTGATCAATTGCGCGGTCGGCGGTAATGACACATTCGTTGGTCACATCGGACCGGATGGCAGTTTTGTGTTCTATGGCGACGCTGGCGGAGGCTTGCTCGGGCATACCCGGGGCGGCAATGACAGCTTCACTGCGAGCGGATCCGAGTACAACAACTATCTCTATGGTGACGCCGGCGGCGACATGGCCGGTCATGCGGCCGGCGGCAATGATAGTTTCGCTGTGAGCGGGATTAATCCGTTCAATTTTGTCTTCGGCGATGCCGGTGCAAATATGTCCGCTTCCGCCGCCGGGGGAAACGACACGTTCGACGACTCTAGCGACGCAACACTCGCTGACCGAAATGTCTTTTCCGGCGATGCTGGCGGGAACATGTCCGGCTCTGCCCACGGAGGGGACGACACGTTCAACAAGACCGGCTTAGGAGGAAGTACGTTCTATGGCGAAGTCGCGGGCGACATGTCTGGTCGTGCCCAGGGCGGCAATGACACATTCCAGGCCTCGGGCACGCAAAACCAAAATCTCTTCTACGGCGATGCCGGCGGCAATATGGGCGATCAGGCCGTTGGCGGCGACGACACCTATTTCGGTGGCAACGTATTTTCCCAGCTCATCAATCAAGCATATGGCGATGCGTCGACTATGTCGGGCCGCGCGCATGGCGGCAATGACACCCTGGTCGGCGGCAATGATCCGAATCCGCATGCCGTGGGCAGCTACGAGACCATTCTCGTCGGCGATGCCCAATCCATGTCCGACTACGCGCGCGGCGGCAACGACAGGCTGGTTAGCGGCACGGGAAACGATGACATATGGGGCGATGCCCAGATGATGCTCGGCTTTGCCCAAGGAGGGAACGACACGTTCGTGTTCGATTTCGATAACGGGCACGATAAAGTCGAAGACTTCGGACAGGGACTCTCGAATCAGGGCGCCGATCACATCGACGTCTCTGCGCTCGGTATCGAGAACTTCAGCGATCTGAGCTTCTCACCGTTCGATCCTGTCACGCACGAGAGCACGGTCACGTTCAGTCCAGGCAACGACGTGGTGGTGCATAGCCAGCAAGCACTCAGACCTCAGGATTTTATCTTCGCGCCACATCAAGACGGTTTGTTGGCCTGAGCCGTCGCTCAAGACCGCCCGCACGCTCGACATACATTCAGCCTCGTGCCTACTTCAGGGCGCGACGAGGTTATCGGGTTATGGTCGGTCCCAGACAGCGTTCGGTCCCATCCCGTCGTGCTGCATTGTTTTCCGTGTGGACACGCGAAGCTGAAAGTTGCTGCGGTGCAGGTCCGGTTGTGGACCCAAAGCGGACTCCAGCGCATCGCGCTGCCCCTGAGGGAGTAGCGAAGCCTCGAATAGCCTTGGAGCAACTTATGGGCGCACTTTCGTGACCGAGCCCGTTAACATAGTTAAATTGATTTGCTGGTTTTTCCCGATAGTTTTTTGCGCAGGGGAGAACATTCATGCGAAGCTCTCGCGCAATCCTTTATGCCCAACGACTTAGCGAACTCACCTCTCAGCTCTCAGAATTGGAATATATTCGAGGTCTAGTCGAAGAAGCAGAGCGAAGCGCCCGCAGTGTGCCTCCATTACGCTTGACACATCTTGCTTCGCGCCGCCTTCGAACTCGTGAACCAGGCGCCCTGTCTGTCCGCTTCCGTCGCCGCGCGCCACCAAGCTGGAATGCAGGCGCTATCAGCCCCTGACAACGACAACCAAGTCAATCGGACTTTGCTGGAGCCATTCCCCGACGGATGGTGGGCTTCCTCCTAAAACCTCTCCAAGCGCTGGCTTACCGCGCCTTGGACGAGAGCCAGGGAACCGCCAGCAATGTGAGGGGCGGCTCCGCACGTTGATACGCATCGCCGGCCGAGGGTCTAACCGTAAGCGCGAAGCCGATACCCTTGCTTCAGAATTCGAATGAACGTGCGAAAGAAGCCTCCGGCTTGGACGGAGGTTTCGG
>NZ_JADPJF010000065.1:0-531 GCF_023073295.1 Bradyrhizobium sp. 23
CTCGACCACTGGTGGACAGCATTGGGTCTACCGAATGGACGGTCGCCGCAAATGCTGGTTCCTGGCCGAGGGCATCGCGACGGTGAAGAAGCCCATTCGGGCTCGCATGGCCAAAGACCGCAGCGCCAGTTTGGACGAGAACGGGACGAGGTGGAGCGCGGTCGTTGATGCGCGCGCGGAGGTGCTGCGCTCCGCACCGCCCGAGCAATCTCAGCCGCCTGTACCCGAAATGAAGGTAGCTGATGCCGCTTCCAATCTCGGCACGGGGTCGGCGGCCCCCATTGTCGATCTTCCCAACCAGATCACCTCCGAACACTCCGTGCCGGGCCAAGTCGACGTTGGGCAGCTTCTCGCCGACGCACCTCAAGATATGCCGCTGGGCGCGCGCACTGCAGAGGCGCACGGCGAAGCGCGCAGCTGGACGGCCTGGTTCGGTGTACTGCTGATGACGCTTGGTGGCCTCTCGCTCTTGAGCTCGAGCCGCACGCTTCGGCATGCGTGGAGATTACGTTAGCTTAGATGCGAGGTACA
>NZ_JADPJF010000105.1:0-3633 GCF_023073295.1 Bradyrhizobium sp. 23
ATCGCATGGTCTTTCTGGCGCAGAGCTCATCAGGCTGCCGCTCAACGCGCTCACGTCAAATCAAAAAGACAACTGTAATGCTAGCTTCCACTATTCGGCATTCCAAAAGGGGGCACAGCGATGAGAATTGGCTACGCGAGCTGCAGCGTCAGTCACGAGGTGCAGCATGATCAAGAAAGCTGACATGAAAGGTTGGACGCCTAAAAAGCATCTGCAGGGATGGACGCCTGAGCATGGATGGGCTCCGAAGAACGGGAACGTACCGCAGAAAGCCAAGCGGAACGTGTCGATTGATAAGGGCGACCCCATCATCGTCGGTGTTCACAGCACCGCGCCCCGACCTGCATCGGACCCACAGGACACAGTGACCATTGAACGTCTTGACCGCGCTCTTGCACTGTGTGCGTAGCTGGTGGAGCGGGACGGCCCTAAGAGAGCGCCGCTATTCGAGAGGCTGGAGCGCGAGCTGGCCGCGATGCGCCAAACTCAAGACACGGTGGCTCGCGCGAAGTGGCTGCTGGAATCCTACACCGGCCGGCATCCCCGCCTGTCGCTCCTGCCGCCGAGCGAATGAGCGAGGCGTAACCCCCGGCATGAGCTCTCGAAGAGAAAGGCCCTGTTTCGGCGGGGCCTTTTTGCTGTGAGCGCCATGCCGCCCACAGGTTTTTGCTTGTTACCGGACTATCGCGCGCTCCAATCTTATGATTGGTTGCGTCTGTCCACGGTGTCTTTGCCTTCCATCATGATCCCCCAAATTTCGCGAGGGAGAGGCATGTATGTCTGGACAAGGCCGCTGTTGACGCCGCGCGAAGCCGCCCACCGGCTCAAGGTCACCGAGGACCAACCAAGCGCGTTGGTCCAGGACGGCGAGATCAGCTACATCAACGTGGGGCGGGGGAAGAAGCGCCCGCGCCGGCGATACGCCGAACAGGATATCGTCGAGTTCGAAGCACGCCGACGGCAGCGAGAGGCGCGACCATGTCAGTATACAAGGACAAGCGATCGCCATATTACAAGTACGACTTCCAGCGCAGTGGTCGTCGGTTTCATGGCTCAACGAAGTGCACGGCTCGCAAAGAAGCCGAATGATTCGAATCCAACGAGCGAGAGAACGCCAAGAAGCACTTGAAGGCGACGACGCGATCCAAGTCCTCGCTCGCGCGTTGACGTTGCCGTTCGGCTCTATAACGAGAAGGGGCAGTATGATGCAGAGCCGAAAGCCACTGAGACCAACCTCGCGCGGCTGGTCACGTATTTCGGCGAGGCGAAGCTGCTCACCGACATCGATCACAAGGCAGCCAAAGAGCTTGTAGCGTGGCGCCGGGCGCATCGCGTTTCACGGCGCAGCAAACTCAGCATCATATTGCTCGGCTTCTTTTTCTGTTCTTCTATGGCGTCTTTCAGTCGCTGACTGATCTCAAGTTCGGTCGGCCGCTGGTCCAGTTCGTGGGGGAACAGCATCCGCGCCATTCTTGTCTACGCCGGATCGGGGGTGGTTGCGGAGGCTTCCTTCGGTCTTGCACTTGCAAAATTGTTCGCGACCGAAGTCGTCATTGCACGGCTGATGCGACCGGTCATCCTCTTGCCGGTGATCGCTGGCCCTATCGCGGCGATGCTCGACCAGTCAAGATGCGACTCCTCGGCGCCCGCGATCGCCCCTCGTGCTGCCTCCGATGAGCGTAGCGCTCATGTGGACGACGATGATGGACCCGCAAAGCGGGATCCTTAAGTATCTGCTCTCGCTTGCAGGAATCGCCCGCTTTGCATGGATTTCAGATCCCAACACCGCAACGTTCGTAAGCGCTTAGACGGGACCCTTATTGGAGCTGGCTTGACGCTTTGCGGAATCGCCACGGCATGAGGTCTTCGATTCTGCTATGGGGATGGCCGTCGATGATGGCCTCGAGTGTTTCGGCGATGTAGGCGGCCGGGTTGACGTCGTTGAGCTTGCAGGTGGCGACGAGCGACGCAAGCAAGGCCCAATTTTCAGCCCCGACCTCATGTCCGGCGAAGAGAGCATTTTTTCTGGTCAGGCAGACTGGCCGGATGGCGTTCTCGACCGGGTTCGTGTCGAGCTCGAGGCGCCCGTCTTCGAGGAAGCGGTCAACCCCTGTCAGTGATTGAGCGCGTAGCGGATGTCCTCGGCGAGCGTCGAACCGCTGGAGATCATCGACAGCTGTTTCTCGAACCAAGTCTTTAACGCGGCGATTATGGGCAGCGAGTGCTCCCTGCGCGCGGCCAGCCGGATGTCCGGCGATGAGCCGCGCACCATGGCTTCGATGGCGTAAAGCTGTGCGATGTGCCGAACGGCGGCCTCGGCGATCGGCGATTTGCTGTTACGGGCCAATTTGACGAAGCGCCGGCGCAAATGGCTCCAGCAATGCACGAGCGTCCACGGCCCTTGCGGTCGAGCGACTTCGGTCAGCCGGTCATAAGCGTCATAGGCGTGGCATTGCAGGAAGTGTCCGCAAAAGCCATCCAGGAACTGCTCCGCAAAGGCACCGATGCGACCGGGGGCATATCGGAACAGCACGATCGGCGGACTTGGGCCGCTGTGGCCGCGGTCGTCGGAGACGATCGCCCAGAAGTACCCCTTCTTCGTGTGGCCTCGCCCGGGATCGAGCACCGGCGCCGTGGTTTCGTCCATGAACAGACGATCCGCCATGGCTAGGCGCTGGCGCATGTGGTCCGCGATAGGCTGAAGATGGAAGCAGGCGCGGCCGGACCAGTTGCCCAGTGTCGCCCGATCAAGTCGGATGCCCTGACGCGCATAGATCTCGGCTTGGCGGTAAAACGGCGTATGGTCGCCAAACTTGGAGACGATCACGTGCGCAATCGCCGCTTCGGTCGGCAGCCCGCTGGGCACCACGTGCTCCGGTGCGTGCGCCTGCACGACAGGGCCCGAGCAATGGCGACAGATGTATTTCGGGCGGCGCGTGACCAACACCCGCCATTGCGCCGGGATCACGTCGAGGCGTTTGCTGACGTCCTCGCCGATCTTCGTCATGGCACCGCAATCGCACGGGCAAAGCGTGCTCGCAGGCTCGATGATCCGTTCCACCCGTGGCAAATGGGCAGGCAAGCAGCCGGGGTTGCGATGAGAACCTTGATCCGGCGCGCTCCGCGAGCGGCCCTGGATCACAGCCTCGGCTCTCTCCTGCGCCGCGTCCAGGATGCGTTGCGCGATCTCTACGTCTTCCAGCACCAAGTGATACTGATCTGGCCGCAGCTTCTCGGATTTCGCGCCGAACTTCTCGCGTCGCAATTCGCCGAGAATGACCTCCAGCCAACGTCGCGCTTCTTCCGACGCCGCCAGCGCCCCCTGATGCTCGCTCAGGGCTGCCTGCGTTTGCGCCAAAAAGCGCCTTCAGGCGGTCGTTTTCGTCGCGCGGCGCCGCAATGCTCATGCGCTATTTCGAGCACATCAACACTGCGCGTGCCACGTTCAAAATAGCTCCCGAGTCAATCTGCCGCAGTTATCCGGCTGCCTGGGGACGCCGCGCTTCTTCCGGGCGGACCAACCTCCAATCCAGCCCCTCGAACAGGGCAGCGAACATCGCCGGCGATATCCGTATCACGCCGTCTGCGATCGTTGGCCAAACGAACTTGCAACCTTCAAGACGCTTGTGCACC
>NZ_JADPJF010000094.1:0-2134 GCF_023073295.1 Bradyrhizobium sp. 23
CCGCCGCATCTCGATGACGCCGAGATCGCGGCGAAGCTCCACGATATCGAACCCCATCCGCTTGAACACGTCGCTGATGGCGGCGGCGTCGTTGTCGGGATTGGCCAGCCGCGCGACGCTCTGGTAGTTGGACACACCAAGGACCAGCGCCACTCGCTTGTCGGCCTGCGCGGTCGTCGCCGCTGCCAGCATCCACAACATCGACAGCGCAAGCCGGCAGACCAACCGGCTTGAACGCAACATCGGGACTGAAGGGCTCAATCGGATCATGATGCAGGCTTCGCTCCACGCGTCAGCAATGTGGCTGCAATCGATATGAGTACTATTTCGATAGCGGTCCGCCCTCGGGTCTGTGCCATCGATCACACATCAGGCCCGGCCGTCAGGCGAGACGGTTGCCGCCGCGCAGTGTCCTGCCGGGCGACTCCCTGTTCGAAATGATAGTGGAAGGGGCATGGCATTGGGAAGCTGTCCAGCAACCTTCCGCAGATACTTGCCTCCCCGGGGCGCTTGAGCTTCTATGTCGGCATAAATCGCTTTTGCTTCGTTGGCCGCCAAGGGGTTTTCAGAATGATCCGTCCTTTCATGACAGTTGTATTGTCGATTGTAACCAGCGCCTCGTTGCTTCTTTCCGGCACTGCGAGCGCCGACAAGATGCGCCCGGGCTACAAGAGCTACGGAAACGCCCACGGCTTGAATGCCAACGCAGCTTGCCGTCGCCCGCATTTCAACATCTGCCAGGGTTGTAATGTCGTCATCCCGATGCGGGTCGCGCAAGACCGCGGTTGCGGGTTCAATTTCCAATCCCTGGGTCCGTTCGTGGGCCAGGACGTCGTCGTCTCTCCGGCGAACGGATCTTACAGCCTGGTCAACTCGACGAAGGCTGTGTACCGGCCGAATTCCGGCTTTACCGGCAGCGACCATTTCGAGAGCAGACTCTACTTCGAGGACGGCGCCGGCAAGCGCACGTTCCTGAATCTGAAAGTCAACGTCAACGTCGTTCCCAGCCTGTGAGCTGCCGAAGCACCGTGCTCTCGGCACCGGTCTCAATCACCCTCACAGCTGCCTCCGCATGAATCGGCTCCGCCGGACGGACGTGCGCGACCGCGCGGGCTCGGCTCCTGGCGCGATACCGCCTTTGGCTTCTGCGGCGGCGGATCGGGACGCCGGCGGCACGTGCTCTGGGCATCCAGCACGTCATTGCCGTCGCAGACGATCTGGACGCAACGATCGCCTTCTGCCTTTTGTCCCTTGGCGCACACCAGCGGACAGACACGATCGGGCCGGCCGCGCACCGCATCGAGCGCATCGAGGCTGGCAACTTTGACGTCGAATCTGGTGCCGGCGTTTCGGTTGAAATTGTCGAGCGCCTTTTGCGACGGCGCCGTCCAGGCACCGTCGGTGGTCCCGGGATCGCAGCCGACGCGCTTCAGATGGGCCTGGAGCAGGCGTGCAATATCCGCCGGATCCATTGCCGGCACGACAACCGACGCAGGGGCAGGCGCAGCCGGCGGAGTTAGCGCGGCGAGTGTGGCCTGTCGCTCCCGCTCGCGCTGTTCCTGTTCGCGCCTTGCGGCCTCGATCTGCTGCTGCGCGTCCAGCGCGGCCTGCTTCTTTGCCTGCTCGACCTGAAGGGCCGCATCCTCCGCCTGCCGGCGCGCCTCCGCAACCTGCCGCCGGGCATCGTCGAGCTCGCGCTTGGCCTGCTCGGCGATGCGTTGGCGCTCCTTCTCCAGATCGCGCCGGGCCTGTTCTGAGACCTGGAGCTTCGCCTGCTCGGCCTGGCGCGCAGCCTGCTCCTCGATCTGCTTCTTGACATCCTCGTTCTTCTGCCTGGCTTGCTGTTCGGCTTGCCGCCTCAGCAGGTCTGCCTTTTCACGGGCCTTCTCCGCCGCATCCAGCTTGTCGAGGGCCGCATGAGCAGACACAGCGTAGGGGCCGCTACCGTGAACGCCGAGAAACGAGGTCCACGCCTCCCTTGTGCCGATCTGCGCCGCAAATTCGTAGTCTCGCTGGGACTCCGCGTCCGGATCGACCTTTGGGGCAATCAGCGGCACCAGCGCCACGGTGTCGCCGCCGAGCGATCCGTAGACGAAGGGCTCCTGCCGCCGCCCCGTGCTCTTGAGCACCTCGT
>NZ_JADPJF010000146.1:0-919 GCF_023073295.1 Bradyrhizobium sp. 23
TCCACCGACAGGCTGCCGAAAATGCGGCGTTCCTCGTGCACGAGCTGCATGCCGGCCTGCGCGATTCTGTGGCTCTTGCGCCCGGCGATATCGATGCCGTCGAATTTCACGCTGCCGCTACGCGGCGTCACGACGCCCATAAGGCTCTTCAGCGTGGTGCTCTTGCCGGCGCCGTTGCGTCCGAGCAGCGCCACCACCTCGTGACGCTCGACATGCATGGCGACGTCGAACAGGATGTGGGAGTCCCCGTAATAGCTGTTCAGGCCGTTGACCTCGATCAGGCTCATGCCGCGATCTCTCCGTGCACGCCACCGAGATAGGCTTCCTGGACGGCGGCGTTGGCCTTGATTTCCTCCGGCGTGCCGGAGACCAGCACCCAGCCTTCCTGGAGCACGGTGACGCGCTCGACCAACTCGAACAGCGAATCCATGTCGTGGTCGATGATGATCATGGTACGGCCGCGCGCGATCGACTTGAGCAGCTTGACGGTCTCGAGACGCTCTCGCGGGCTCATGCCGGCGAGCGGCTCGTCAAGCAGCAACAGGCGCGGCGACGTGGCGAGCGCAAGCCCGATTTCCAGCCTGCGCTTCTCGCCATAGGCGAGCTCGGACACGGGCGTGTCGGCACGACGGGTCAGGTTCACCAAAGCGAGCGTGTGCGCCACCTGCTCCGTCAGGCCCTTGACGCCGCCGAGCGTGCGGAACAGGTCGAGCCGGAATTTTCCGCGCAGTTCGGCAAGGGCTGCGATCGTCAGGTTCTCCCGCACCGTCAACCCGGTGAAGAGCTGGTTGACCTGGTAGCTTTTGGTCAGTCCGAGCTGGCAAACCTCGGTGACCTTCAATCCCGTGATGTCGCGGCCCTCGAACACGATCTGGCCGGAGCTCGGCGCGATCTCGCAGGTCAGCATCTTGAAAAAGGT
>NZ_JADPJF010000124.1:0-25841 GCF_023073295.1 Bradyrhizobium sp. 23
CGCGACTGTCGAACGCGTGCCATTCCAGGCAGCACAGAAGGGCGCGGTCTCCGGACGGCAACGCAGGCAAGGTCGGTACCCCGCGGCCTCGGCGGCCGCTGCAGTTTGATAGTAGGTCACGTTACGGGTCAACGGCTGCTTCACCGGGCAAACCGGGCGGCAGTAGATTCCCGTGGTCTTCACTGCCGTGTAGAAACGGCCGTCATAGCGGGGATCGCGCTGCAAGCGCGCGGTGTTGCATACCTCAAAACTGAGCATGACTCATTTTACCGCAGGCCGCAGCCAGAAGAATAGCCCTGAGATGATCAGGTCCGATTCCGGCCAGCGATATCGGTGCGCCCTTCTTATAGAGAAGGTCCAACTTCGCTGAGCACTTGGAGAAGCAAAAATGAACAGCACGAATCCTAAAGAGATCGTCATCAATGCCTGGAAGGCTTTTAAAACCCGTGATGCGCAGTTGATCGCGGAGTTGTTTACTCCCGATGCCGAATGGATCGCACCGGCTGGAAATGCCACGGCGGTCGCTCTCAAGCACACCGACCACATGATTGGACCGGACCAAATCGCACAGTTTATTGCCTCGGAAATGCATCATCTGTTCTCGAACGTCGACATCTCGTTTCGGGGCATTCATGCCGATGGCGATACTGTGATCGTCGAGGAGCGAATGCGAGCCACTCTTCCTGGAGGCAAGCCCTACGAGAATGACTATTGCTTCGCTTTTGTCCTTTCCGGCGAGCGGATCAAGCTGGTTCGCGAATACATGGACACCCGAAAGGGCTGGCAGATGATTTTCGAGCCGCTTTAAAGGCTGCTTTGGGTCACAAGCGGTCCTCGACCGGCTGCGCAGGCAGGTCAGCTCTGGGCCACGAACAGACTCCTTTGCTCTTGCCGTGTCCAAGAAAAGCCGCCTCGCGGCGGCCAGATGTCGGAAATACATTTCGATCACTACGCTAGTGCGGACTGCCGCAGAGCCTAGGCTACAATCGGCCGGTGACCCGGTAGACTCGCGCCTCGCCTTCGACGCCGCGCAGCGGCGCCTCGAACTCCTCGACATGGTGGCCCGCCAGCAGCTGGCGAACAGCGGGCGCGGTGTAGAGTGCTTCAGTGAGACAGATTTCGCCGGCGTCGGCGAATGATTGCACCCGCGCGGCAATATTCACGGTCTGGCCGAAATAGTCGAGATTCTCGTTGAGGGTCACGGCGATGGAAGGACCGCAATGTGCCCCCATTTTGAGAACGACGGCGGGCTGGCCGTGCTTGGCGTTGAACTCTCCGATGTCCCGCAGAATGTGCAGCGCTGCCTCCACGGCATCCACCGGCCGGAAAAACGCAGCCATGACGGCGTCGCCGATGGTCTTCACGATGGCACCGGCATGCCGATGGGCAATTGCGTCGAGGAGAGCGAAATGTTCGCGGACGAGAGCATAGGCATTAAGATCCCCGAGGCGCTCGTAGAGCGCGGTCGAACCCTTCAGGTCCGTGAACAGGAACGTCACCTGCCGAACGCCGAGGCCCTCCTCCTCATCTACGCGCTCTGAGCGGAAGAGCTTGCGGAACGTCTGACGCGTCAGCAGCATCCCGCCCGAGACGTAGGGATCGAATTCGAGGGTCGGCTTCTCTGGCATTTCCAAGATTTCAGGTGGCCAGTTGATCAGGAGCAGCGAACCGCGCTTAGGGCCGGTGTTGCTGATCTCGAAGATCACAGGCCCCGACGGCACGGCCGAAACGGCGGGCGTGAACCGCTGCCCGTCATAGGTGGCACGAACGATCGTCGGAGTATTCGGCATCTGCACGGCAGTGGGATCGAGCGCGACCGGGAGCGTAAAGCCCGCCTGGGTCTGGACGTTGACGCCTGAGACCGCGCCCGGCCCAATATCGGTCTGCAGCGTCGTTGTCAGACCGGACGGCAGATAAGTCATTCCGCGAACGAAACCGCGCAAGACATCGACAAATCGAGTCTGTCCGCCGGGCAGCCGTCCGCTGTTGGCGAACTTGAGCTTCCAGTGCAGATCTTCGATCGAGAGATTGTCGACGTCATACAAGGCGAGGTGCCGAATTTGCGGCGAGACGGAGAAGGACACTTCGATGAAGTCGTCGAGTTCGGTGTGACCCTCGATATCGCAAAGCCCGCAGACGAAATGGCTCCGGAGCGCACGGAGCCTCCCGAAGCTTTCCAGCACCAGACCCGAGTGGGGGCAGAGAATGTCCCAATGCATGTCGACCAGCCCGGCGCGAGCGGCATGGAGAAACAGATCGATCGACTCCGGCTCAGCCACACTGCGATCACGGGCGAACGCCAGCGGATTGGCGCGGTACAGGCTGACCTCGTCACCACTGCGAATCAGCGTTTCGAACTTGGAGATTACGCGCGGGCTCCAAGTGCGGGCCTGCTCGATCTGCGTCATCTTGCTTTCGAGAAGACGCTCGTCAATGGATGTCATCGATCAGCTCCTGACGATGGCAATCTATCAGCTTCGCCCGGTCCTCGCGAGCCATCCGATGCCGCACGGCCTATTGCACTGCAAGGATTTTCAAGCCACCCATGTCGCTTATGGGTCAAAGTGCGAAGAACTCAACCTGAGCAAATCTACTCCGCCATGCCTCGCTGGATGGACCTCAATATGGTGCGCCCACGACGTCGCTGAAGCCCCAAAAGCTGACCCGTATATCGGGAGATGCCGCGCATTGCAGTGAGTCCGATCACATGCAGGAACGGTGGTCTGCTCCAACAGGGCCGTTTGAGAAGGGTAGCTTCCAGCGAGGGGACAGAATGGAGAAGTATGGAGGGGCGCCATCGAGGTGCGTGACTATGACCCCGACTGGCCGGTTCGTTTCCAGCAGGAGTGCCGTCGCTTGCGATTTATGATCGGTCCGGCGCTCAAGATCGAACACATGGGCAGTACGTCTGTGTCCGGCCTCTCGGCCAAACCGATTATCGACATCTTGGTCGGCCTCCCGAACTTGTTGCGCGCGAAGTCCACGTTTGTGAGGCCATTCGCGCAACTCAGATACACCTACATCCCCGAGTACGAAGCATGGTTACCTGGTGAACTGTTTTTTCGGAAGAGGATGCCTGGACCCTGGACACACCATCTTCACATCATGGAGCAATGCAATCCACGCTGGAGAGATTTCCTGCTGTTTCGCGACTACTTGCGCTTACACCCGGAAATCGCTGCCGCGTACGGAAGCCAAAGAAATCGCTCGCGGATGAATTTGGCAAGAACATCGAGGGCTTTCGCAAAACAAAACATCGGTTGTGAGGGAGATAACCGACAAGGCGCTATCAGCATTCGGGAAGTATTGTTTTGCGCTGCCACAGCGACGAGATATGCCGTGCGGCGCTGCTAAGATGTCCGCTTCGGGTCCACAAGCTGGAATGCCAACGAGCAGCTCCTTGCTCGAGCCTCACAGCGCAAGGCACGGGTGAAGTTCTCTCCCTTCAGGCGCTTGGCAGGGACCGAGTAAGGAGCTGCCGGCGAGCCTTCTTCAGATCGGTCGCCAGTTTTATTTTCTCTCTCAAAACGAGGATTTCGGAATATTCCTTTTGGATCTCTGGGCGGGTGCGAAGTGCTTCAAGCTGCTGGGCGGTCAGTTTCAGTATCGCGGCAATATGCGTACTCTGGATGTGGTGCATGGCAATCAAATCCGCTGTTGGAAAAAACGGAACGGCACGATACAGCGAACTGCGGTGCGGCGTCGCTGGAAATAAACAGCCAGCCTTACTGTCGTTTTTTTTGCAGCGCGTCACTGCCCTCATCAGGTAGGGGGCTGCCGTCTGCTCATAATGAATTTCTTGACCGCATGAATCGTGCGAGCAAGCTGTCGCGGCCGGCGACTACGCGGCGGCGTGACTAGCACAACGAAGAGCAGGTTCAGCAGCAGCCAGCAGCCGACCGCGATGAAAATGTACTTCATAACTCCTCAAGGGTGCCCTCGGAAGAGCACTGCAAGAAGAGCGGCAGCAACAATCGCGAGCCAGATCATCGAAACAACGAAGCTGGCGAAATGCCAATCTACGTCGCGGCGCCTGGTCTGCATTGTGTCTCCTTCCGGAGGCCGTGTGTCGTCGTCTCAGCGGCCTCTATCGTCCTTGCCGTTGGGGCTGCCGTCTCCGCCGCCGTTGCCCCAGCCGTTGTTGCCGTGATGGTGATGGTCGTCGTGGACCGCGCCTGCGCCCGACTTCGCGATCGCATCCGATGTAAGGGATGTCGACAGGAGTAGGGTGATGGCTGGAGGTGTCACCGCCGCGAACTTTCCGCAGGTTCTTAAGAACTCGCGACGGTCGTCCTGATCTGGCATGCGTTTCTCCGTCCAGAGATAAGCCCAAATTAAATCACAATAACTGAATTAAATCAATTTAATTTCGTTCCAGAAGAAAGCGGCCCGCCCACTCGTCCACTCCCTCAGGGGAAGCTCGACGCGCTGGAGTCCGCTGTGGTCACAAGCCGCCGACCACGCCGAAGGTGGGAGCTTCCGCTTTGCCTTGGTAAGCCGACGTTTATGAGGTCACGTCCTCCGCGAGAGCGGCTTCGACCGCTCGGCTCGGCGGCAGGCCAAGAGCAGGTCAGGAACTCGCGGAGGCGTTGCGGATTGGCTCTGTCGGCCGGACTGAGTGCCTCCAGCGAGACGGCTATGGCGAGCGACCGCAACACATTCCTCGGCGTCGCGGCGTGCGACCTTGCCCTGCCTCTTGGCGAAGCCGACGTCGTCATCTTCGGAGCTGCCGACGCCACGCCGCATTTGAAGGGCAGGACCAGCCATGCCGCGAATGGCCCAGCGGCCATTCGCAATGCTTTGCGCGTTTATCAGACCGACCTTGCCAGGTGGGATTTCGACCAAGACGGAATCCTGCTCGACCCGGAGCAAATCCGGGTCGTCGATGGCGGCGATCTTGCCACGTCACCCGAGGCCCCCGAGCAAAACCGGAATGCAATCAGGTCCGCCACCAGGAAGATCCTGAAGTCCGGCGCGGTACCCATGCTGCTCGGCGGAGATGATTCTGTCCCCATACCGTTCTTCGAGGCGTTCGAAGACATGGGCAAGCTGACGATCCTGCAGATCGACGCGCATCTGGATTGGAAGGACCAGCGCGACGGCTCAGCACATACGTTTTCCAGCACGATGCGGCGCGCCAGCGAGTTGCCTTGGGTCGAACGCATTGTGCAGGTCGGTTTACGGGGTATCGGCGGCTCGGGCCTGCAGGAGCTCAGTTGCGCGCGGAATTGGGGCTCCAGGATTATTACGGCACGAGAGCTCAAAAGCCGGGGCGTTCAAGCCGTCCTGAGTGCAATCGAGGACAGCGCGAATTGCCTGATCACGATCGACTGCGACGGCCTGGATCCGTCCGTCATTCCCGGCGTGCTGCTGCCGCAACCTGGCGGCTTGTCCTATTTCGACGTCATAGACCTGATCGCGGGCGTCGCCTCGAAGGCCAGAATTGTCGGTCTTGATCTGGTCGAATTGGTGCCGGAGCGTGATCTGCAGAATATTGGGGCGATCTGCGCAGCGCGGATCATCTGCAACGCCATTGGACATATCGCCAAGCAGAAACGCTAGCCGGTGGGCATGTGTCCGAGCGCCTTGCGGATCATCGCGGCGAGCTGGTTGCGGCGGTAGGGTTTTGTCAGCAGCATGACGCCGTCGTCGAGCTTGCCGTGGTGGACGATGGCGTTGTCGGTATAGCCGGAAGTGTAGAGCACCTTCACGCCGGGGCGGATCGTCGCAACCTTGTCGGCGAGGTCGCGTCCGCTCATGCCGCCGGGGATGACGACGTCGGTGAACAGTAGATCGAACGGCTGGCCGGCCCGGATCAACTCCAGCGCGGCCTTGCCGTCGGGCGCGGCGACGGTCTGGTAGCCGAGGCTCTGGAGCTGCACGGTGACGAAGTTGCGCACCAGCGGATCATCCTCGACCACAAAAATGGTCTCGGCGCCACCCTCGGCCGGCGGTGCGGCAGAGGTGACTGGCTCGGTCATGCCTTCGCCCGGCGGCAGATAGAGCTTGATCGTGGTGCCGTGGCCTTCCTCGCTGTAGATCTTGATGTGGCCGCCGGATTGCTTGACGAAGCCGTAGACCATGGAAAGGCCGAGGCCGCTTCCCTTGCCGACCTCCTTGGTGGTGAAGAACGGCTCGAACGCCTGCTGTTGCACCTCGGCCGGCATGCCGGTGCCGGTGTCGCTGACGGCGAGCATCACGTAAGGGCCGGGCCGCACGTCGGGATTGCTTTGCGCATAGGCCTGGTCGAGCACGACGCGGTGGGCCTCGAGCAGCAGCTTGCCGCCGTTCGGCATGGCGTCGCGGGCGTTGATGGCCATGTTGAGCAGGGCATTGGTGAGGCGGGACGGATCGATGTGCGCGGTCATCTGCCCCTGTTCGAGCACGGTCTCGATCTCGATCTGCTCGCCGAGGGTGGGGCGCAGGAGTTTCGCGATGTCCGCGACCGCGGCGTTGATCTCGACGTTGCGCGGCTGCAGCGGCTGCCTGCGCGCGAAGGCGAGCAGATGCTGAATCAGCTCGGCGCAGCGCTCGGCGGCCTCGTCGATCAGGCGTGCCACGCGCTGGAGCTCGGGCTGCTGCTTCAGGCTCGCCACCAGCGTCTCGGTATTGCCGGAGATCACGGTCAGCATGTTGTTGAAGTCGTGCGCGACGCCGCCGGTGAGCTTGCCGATGGCATCCAGCTTCTGCGACTGGTACAATTGCCGCTCGGTCTCGCGCGAGGTGGTCGCGTCGTGATAGACCAGCACCGCGCCGGAGACGTTGCCTTTCCCGTCCAGCATCGGCCGGCCGCTGATCATGAGATGACGGGGAGCATTGCCGCTGTGCGGGCGGACGATCATCTCCATGTTCTCGAACGGCTCGCCACGCAGCACGCGTGCCGACGGTAACTCGTCGGCCTTGAGCGGGGTGACGCCGTCGCCGTGAAGCACGATGGACATCGCGCGCAGATTGCGCAGGTTCATGCCGGTCCGGTGCAGCAGCATGCGCTCGGCGGCGGGATTGGACAGAAGGACATTGCCCTCGGCATCGATGACCAGCACCGCCTCCGCCATGCTGTGAAAGGTGCTCTGGAGCACGTTGACCGAGAGGCGCAGCTCGTCATGCGCGGTGACCAGATGCTCGGTGCGCTCGGCCACCGCGGCCTCGAGCTGCTGCTTGGCGGCCGTGGTCTCCATTAGCGTGCTCTTGAGTGCGCCCTCACTGCGCCGGCTCTCGCGCATCATCATCACGACCAGCAGCAGGATCACCAACGCGCCGGCGACGTCGATGCCGAGCAGCACGATGCCGGTGCGGCGCGAATCCTGGGAGCGCGCCGCGAGCAATCGTTCTTCCTCTGCGCTCAAATGATCGAAATTGCCCATCACCGTGTCCATGAGGCCACGGCCCTCGCCCTTGCCCTGGACTGCGGCAATGCCGGCCTGATCGTTTCCGGCGCGCAGGCGCATCACTTCGGCGGCGATCTCGATCCGGCGCAGCGCCAGCGGCTCGGTGCCCTCGAGCAGCGCGACATGTTCGGGAGTGTCGCGCACGCTGCGCTTGAGGTCGGCGAGTGCGGGTGCGATACGGGCGTGCACCGCCTGGAATTCTTCGCTGAAGCTCGGGTTGCGATAGATCTCGTAGCCACGTGCGGCGCTCTCGGCACTGCGCATCAGCACGCGCAGGTCGGAGATCTTCTTCAGCACCCCGACGGTGTGATTGACCCAGGCCGCATCGGACCGTGACTTGACGTCGAGGCCGATCGAGGCTGCGGTGATGATCAGGAGGATGGCAAGTCCAGCACCGAGAATGACGCGCTGCGTTGGGATCAAGGGACTTCTTTCTTGTCCTTCGGCTGCGAGCCATCGCCCGGCACGGCGATGCATTCCCGGATCGTGGTCAGCAGCGTGTCCGGCGTGAACGGCTTGCGCAGGCAGCGGGTCGCGCCAAGCTCCAGCGCCATCCGGAGGAAGTCGGGAGAGGGCGAGGCGGATGATGCGAAGGCGTAGCCGGACATCGCGATTAGCGGAACCGCCGGCGCGCGCTCGTGAAAGATGCGAATGGACTCGAAGCCGCGCATATGCGGCATGAAGATGTCAACCAGCATCACGTCGAAATTCTGTGTTTCGAGCGCAGCCAAACCCGTTTCTCCGCCGTCAGTCAACGTGACGTCGAAGCCCTGACGTTGGAGGAGGACCTCGATGGTCGCGCCGACCATCGGATCGTCATCAACCACGAGAATGCGCGGCATGACACTTCCCAGTCATCGAAGTCCCCACAGCCAAGTTGATACAGGTGAATCGCGCGTCGGGTCAATTTGGGATTGGATAAGGGTAGATATGCACGGTGCGGTGAATAAAGGTCCGCTCGCATCGATTGTACGCGACACTTGCCGATGTCGAATACGAGGCGAGCGAAACAGGTGAGGCGCCTGAATGAAAAAGGCGCCGCATCGCTGCGACGCCTTCTTCTTCAAGTGTTTCAGGTCGTGTTACGGGCAGGGATGACGCTGGCCGTCATAGCCCAGATAGGTGCCGGACGCGGGATCGTAGGACTTGTAGCGCTGCGCGCAGTAGGCCGCGGAGTCGCCGCCGCCATCGGGGACCACGGCCACTGTCGGTTCATCATAGTAGCTGTCGCCGTAATAGTAGGGGTCGTCGTAATACCCGCCGCCGTAATAGGCGTACGAGCCGAGGCCGCCGATCGCAGCGCCGGCCGCGAACCCGGGCCAAAAGCCGCCGCCGTGACGATGATGCCAGTGACGACCACTCCAATTGCCGCTACCACCCTGCCAGTTGCCCGCAGTCGCGACGCTGCGTGTACCGCTGTAGGACGGCGAGAAGGCCTGTCGGCTCACCGTGCCGGCTGCGAAGCTGCCACCGCCCGGACGTACTGCTGCGCCGGCCGCGAAATTGCCGCCGCCGCCGCCGATCCGCGCGCCGCCGAAGTTGCCGCCGCCCATGCGGGCGCCGCCGCCACCGAAATGTGCCCCGCCGCCGCCGCCACCGAAGTGTGCTCCGCCGCCGCCGCCACCAAAGTGTGCTCCGCCGCCGCCGACCGCTGCGGCCCGACTTTGGGCAAAGCTCGGCGTCGCCAACGGGATAACCAATGCCACTGCCGCAGCCGTGCTCAAGACTTTCAGACTTTTCATGATCAAAACTCCTTTTCCCGGAAGCAAACCCCATGAAAGGGCCGGAGTTCCTGGGATCACGGGGGTTTGCGTGCGACGAAAAGTTCTCATGGCGACGCTGTATCCGGCATGAACGGATCGCGTCCGATTTGCGGCAGCGTTCCGTGCCGGGGACTGCATCTGCAGCGCGGCATTGCCGCCCGCGCCGAACTGGACATTTCGCCGTCCGGATGGCATCAGGACCCGACGAAGCAGGGCCCTTGCCGCATGAAACAGTTCTTCCTCAAGTTTTTCACCTGGTGGAATGGCCAGACGTTTGGCACCCAACTCTGGACCAAGCGCTACGGCGAGCTGGTCGGCCAGGACGAGCAGGGCAACCTCTATTATCGCACCCGCGGCGGGGCGATCGACCCGGTGCTCGGCTTCGAGCGCCGCTGGGTGGTCTATAACGGCTACGCCGAGGCCAGCCGTATCCCGCCGTCCTGGCACGGCTGGATGCATCACACCGTCGACGTGCCGCCGACGCAGGACAACTACCAGCCGCGCGAATGGGAAAAGCCGCACCAGCCCAATCTCACCGGCACGGCCAACGCCTACCGTCCCGCGGGCTCGACGCTCGCCAGCGGCAAGCGGCCGAAGGCGACCGGCGACTATCAGCCCTGGACGCCGAGCTAGCCTTCCGATTCCCGTCTCAACCCTTGTCGTGGGGGTGGATGCACCCGCATCCGCCTCGCTTTGCTGTGGACAACGGGAACAGCGGGGATGAGTGCTGCGCGGGCATTGCAGCCACGCGGGCGATGCGGCTCAATGGTCGCATCTTACGGAGATGGGAGACCATCGCGTTCGGTTCGGGCAACAGTTCGCGACTGTCCCGAAATGCAGCGGCCGCCGACCAGGACTCGATCGGGAGATAGGCCCCCGGTCTGGAAGCTCCGAAATCGCCCGATGAAATGTGCAGCCGCCGTAAGACAGGAAAGGCCGCTCGGGAAACCGGGCGGCCTTTTTCTTTGATAGAGGGACGACTGGATTTCGCGTGCCCCGGACGCTGCGCGGCACCGCTACGCGATGCATCGCGTCCGGGACACGAGAGTGGAGACTAGGTCATCCGCTCGGCCGCACGCTTCACCGCCTCTAGCCGGCGCGCCTGACCCTGCGCGCCGCGCTCTTTTAGTAATGCCAGCACCTCCGCCGGCGCGGTATCCGGCGAGCCTGCATTGAACGGCGGGGCCGGATTGTATTCGAGCTGAAGCTGGATCGCCTCCGCGGTGGTGCGATCGACCATGATCGACACCAGGGTCAGAGCGAAATCGATTCCCGCGGTGACGCCGCCGCCGGTGATGCGGTTGCGGTCGACGCAGACGCGCGTCTTGGTCGGCGTCGCGCCGAACTGAGCGAGCATCTCCATCGCGCTCCAATGCGTGGCGGCGCGATAGCCCTTCAAGAGGCCGGCGGCGCCGAGAGCCAGCGATCCCGTGCAGACCGAGGTGACGTATTTGGCACCCTCGGCCTGCCGGCGCAGGAAACCGAGCACCTCCTCGTCATTGAGCAGATCGTTGGTGCCGCCGCCGCCGGGCACGCAGATCACGTCGAGCTGCGGGCAGTCGGCGAATGTCGTGGTCGGCGTCAGCGTCAGCACGGAATCGCTCGGCACCGGCTCGACCCGTTTCCAGATCAAATGCAGTTTTGCGCCGGGCACGGAGGAGAACACCTGCAAGGGGCCCGTGAAATCGAGCTGGGTGACGCGCGGAAACACCAAGAGACCGATCTGGAGCGGGGACGACATGAGAGCCTCCAATTATGAGCTTGACGGAAGCAGCCTCTCATGATGCCTTTCCGTCCAGAATGGCGTATTTCCCTCGCTTTCGGACATGACCATGATCGGCATCCTGATCTTCCCGGACTTCCAGTTGCTCGATGCGGCCGGCCCGATCTCCGTGTTCGAGATCGCGGCGCGCTGCACGGGCAAGACGACGACCGGGATCCGCGTGCTGGCGGTGAGCGCGGGGCCGGTGCGCAGCTCGTCGGGCGTGGAGATGATGGCGCGCGACTTCAAGTCGGCCAATGCGATCACGACGCTGGTCGTGGCGGGAGGCGCGGGCGTGACGGATGCCGCGCGCTGCGAGGTCACGCGCGCCTTCGTGCAGCGGCTGGCGCGGCGCGGCGTGCGGGTCGCGAGCGTCTGCTCGGGCGCCTATGTGCTCGCCGAAGCAGGCCTGCTCGACGGCCGCCGCGCCACCACGCATTGGGGACGCACGCGGGATTTCGTCGCGCGCTATCCCAAGGTGAAGTTCGAGCCGGACCAGATTTTCACCCGCGACGGCAATGTGTGGACGTCGGCCGGCATCACGGCCGGCATCGACCTTGCGCTCGCGATGGTGACGGAGGATCACGGTGAGCAGATCGCGCAGGACACGGCGCGGCAGCTCGTGCTGTATCATCGCCGCAGCGGCGGCCAGTCGCAATTCTCGTCACTTCTGGAATTGAAGACGCCGAACGGCCGCTTCGGCGCGCTGCTGTCCTGGGCGCGCGAGAACCTCGACGCTCGCTTGACTGTCGAAGATCTCGCCGACCGCGCCGGCATGAGCGCGCGGCATTTTGCCCGCGCCTTTGCCGCCGAGACCGGCACGACGCCTTCAAAGGCCATCGAGCGCTTGCGCATCGAGGTCGCGCGCGAGCGCGTGCAGTCCTCGCGCGAGGCGATCGAACTCGTCGCGGAGACGACCGGTTTCCGCGATCCCGAGCGCATGCGGCGCGCCTTCATTCGCGCCTTCGGCCAGCCGCCGCAAGCGCTGCGGCGCGCGGCAAGGGCCGGGTAGGGAGAATTGATCGAGTTGGAGAGCCCGCTTGAGCGGGTGAGCACACTTGGATATTTGAGCAGACTTGCATATTGCGCGGCATTTCGCCCTTTGGACCCGGAACGGACCTCGTCAAGCGAATGCACCCGTTGTAGACGATGTGTACAACACGTACCGTCGCCGATCCGATGCAAGGAACCCCAATGACCGATCGAGAAAAGATTCTGATTGCCCTTCGCGAAAAACCTCTGAAGACCTTCGAAGTCATGAAGCGCGTGAACATCAAGAATCAGGACGACTGCCAATCGCTCCTGTTGAAGATGCGTGACGAAGGCGCCGTGAAGTTCGACATTCACAAGGGACATTGGCGCGCTGCGTGACGACATTCGCCTGGTCACCAGCGGCCTCGCGATGGCAGAGCGGACATGACTTGCGTGTTGGCAAGGCTTGCGAATTGGTTCAGCCCGATGCGGCCTTGCCGCCGGTCGCCGCGGCGCCCGAGGCCTGTGCGCGCGCCGTCAAGCGCCGCGCGATCGGCATCAGCATGTAGGGCGCCAGGTGAATGGGAAACTGCGTCATCGCGAAATAGAGCCAGGTGGTGGGCGGCAGCGCGCCGGCGGTCGCGGCGAGCATCAGGCCCAGATTGCGCTGTGACACCATCAGCCCGAGCGCCAGCGCGCGCTCATAGCCGATGCGGCGGAACAGCAGCGTGGTCACGGCGAGCAGCGTGAAATAGATCGCGAAGGCGAGAGCCGCGAAGCCGATGGTGGAGACCGGCCGGGCGACGAGATCGCTCGCGACGTCGCCCATGATCGCGGTCGCGAAGACCAGCAGGATGACGATGTTGAAGCCGTCGATCGGCTGCCTGTGGCGCTGGATCGCGGCCGCGCCGAAGACTTGCCGGATCACGGTCGCGGCCAGCAGCGATGCTGCGAGGATGCCGAGCAGCTTCAGCCCCAGCGCAGGCGGCGAGATACTGAGCATGTCGCCGAGGAAGAGGCTTGCGAACAGCGATGCCGTGAACGGTACCAGCGCCGTCGCGCTCACCAGCGTGACCAGCACCAGCGTTGCGTCGAGGCCCATCAGCGCCGCCAGCGCCGGTGCGGCCATCATCGGCGAGGCCATGCTCTGCAGCATCAACGCCAGGGCAAGGTCGGGCGCGCGCGCCGTGAGCCCGGTGACATGGACGATCAGCCCGATGATCACAGGCACGCCGATCATGGTCCAGACGGTCGCGGTCGCGACCAGCGCCGGCCGGCGCAGATGGCCGGTGAGCGCGGCGAGATCGACCCGCATGAAGGAGATGCAAAGCAGAACGAAGATCGCCTCGGTGACGTAGGGGCGCAACAACGCCCCGAGCGGCGGTACCGCGAGCGCGATGAACACGACGGCGGCCACCGCGCGGGTGCCCTGGCCGCCAAGCCATGTCAGACCGCGCAGCGGGAGGGCGAATATGCTTTGAAGAACAGGCGGCATCGGGAATGGCGTTCAGGCCAATCCTTTCAGCCACGCGCCGATCTCGCTCACGGCGACATTGGCCTCTCGCAGCAATTTCCCCATCGTGAGGAAGCCGTGGAACTGGCCGGGATAGTGCTTGTAGGCCACGGGCACGCCGGCCCGCTTCAGCCGCTCGGCATATTCGCCGCCTTCGTCGCGCAGGGGATCGGCACCGGCGGTCAGCACATAGGCCGGCGGCAGGCCGGCCAGGTTTGTCGCCCGTGCCGGCGAGGCGCGCCAGTCGTGGATATCGGCGGCGCCGTTGAGATAATGGTCGCGGAACCAGCGGATCACCGAATGCGTCAGCAGCACGCTCGTCTCGGGTTCGCGGTGAGAGCCGTGCGTCATGGCGAAATCGGTTGCCGGGTAGATCAGCAACTGGCCCGCGATGGCCGGACCGTCGCCGTCGCGCGCGGCGAGCGCGACGACTGCGGCAAGATTGCCGCCGGCGCTGTCGCCACCGATCGAAAGCCGGGAGGCGTCGATGCCGAGTTCGCGCGCGTTGGCGGCGACCCATTTGGTCGCGGCGATCGCGTCATCGATGGCGGCGGGAAATTTGTGCTCGGGCGCGAGGCGGTAGTCCACCGAGATCACGATCAGCGCGCCGGCGTCGGCGAGCTGGCCGCAGACGACGTCATGGGAGTCGAGATCGCCGATCACCCAGCCGCCGCCGTGGAAGAACACCAGCGCCGGGGACAAGCCATCATACCGCCGCGGCTCTTTCGGAACATAGAGGCGCGCGGGAATGGCGCCGTGCGGTGCCGGGATCGACAGCGGCGTGACGCGCGCGAGGTCAGGTGGCTCGGGATTGGTCGCAAAGCGCGCCTGCGCGTAATAGGCCCGCGCTTCCGGTGCGGTCAGGGTCTCATAGGCGGGCCGGCCGGCCTCCTGAAAGGCCTTGTAGACGGCGGCGGCATCGGGATCGAGCACGACGGGCATGGGAAGCGACCTCTGGGTTTCTGATTGTTCGTTGGACGTCGTTTTCGGGGCGATGCCCGCCTGACCCCTGAGAGGAGTGCTCGACTATTCCATCCGGGGGCCGATCTGGCCAGACCGGGCCGGGAAGGGCAGGGATGCCGCCCTTCCCCCGCCGTATTCGCCGTGTTAACCGGATGGCCTGCGAGCGGCGGTATCCCCTGTAGAATGTCCTCCAGCAAGCCCGATTCGCTGTTGAAGCCGCGCGAGATATGTTTCGAACATTTACCCTGACAGGTCTTGCGGCGCTTCTGGCCGCCACCGCACTGACGGCTGCGACGCCGGCGCAGGCGCAGATCGGCACGATCTTCTCCGATCCGCCGCCGCTGCGGCCGCCCGGCACCATTCCGCGTGGCCAGCCCCAGCCGCAGCCGCAGATCCCCGATGACGACGAAGAGGTGCCGGAGCTGCCGCCGCAGGGCCGTGTGCTGCCGTCGCGTCCGATGGCGCCACCGCCAGGCCGGCAGGGCAATGTGATGCCGGGGCCGGTCGAGACCCAACCTCTGGCGCCGCCGCCCGGTTCTAGCGCCGCTCCGCCAAACCAGCCGCCGCCCGTCGCGGTCGCTCCGCCCAATCCGCAAGGCGCCCCGGGTGCGCCCGGTCAGCGTCAGCCACAGCAGAAGGGCGGACCGGGCGGCGCTGTCCCGCAGACGCCGGCGAGCCTTCAGCCGGGCGACGAAGTCGTCACCGAGCCGCCGGCCCAGAAGATCGTGAACAAGAAAGCGACCTTCTCCGGCCTCGACAAGATCACCGGGCGCATCATCAACTTCGACGAGGAGATCGGCGAGACCGTGCAGTTCGGGGCGCTGCGCGTCAAAACCGACGCCTGCTACACGCGGCCGGCGACCGAGGCCGCCAACACCGACGCCTTCGTCGAGGTCGACGAGATCACCTTGCAGGGTGAGGTGAAGCGCATCTTCTCGGGCTGGATGTACGCGGCAAGTCCGGGCCTGCACGGCGTCGAGCACCCGATCTACGATATCTGGCTCACCGACTGCAAAGAGCCGCAGCAAACGATTGCGACCGCGGCACCGGATCCCGGCACCAAGCCGGCACCGCCGCCGCCCGCGCAGAAGAAGGCCGCGCCCAAGCAGGTGCAGCAGCGTCCGCCGCAGCCGTTACCGCCGATCCAGCAGCAGCAGCCGGCACCGCCGCCACCACCCGAGCAGCGGCCGGGTCTGTTCGGTTTCCCCGGGTTTGGCCGGTAAATGCTGATTATTGCCGCGCAGCGATGATCTCGAGCGCGCGCGCGCCCGGGATCGCTTCGCCGGCCGAGAGCCTCAGGAAATCGCCAGGCTCGCCCGCGAGCGCCTTGTCGAGCAGCGCGGTGTAGCGCCGCCGCGAAATCTCGGCCGCGCCAAAACTCTTCAGGTGTTCGGTGACATATTGGGTGTCGAGCAGCTCGAAGCCGCCATGGATGAGCCGCGCGACCAGATGCACCAATGCGACCTTGGAGGCATCGCGTGCGGTGTGGAACATGCTTTCGCCGAAAAAAGCCCGGCCCAGGCTGACGCCGTAAAGGCCGCCGACGAGGTCCTCGCCCTGCCAGGCCTCGACGCTGTGGCAATGGCCGAGCTCGTACAGCCCGCCATAGAGGTCGCGGATGCGCTTGTTGATCCAGGTGTCCTCGCGCCCGGCTTGGGGTGCGGCGCAGCCGGCGATCGTGGCCTTGAAGGCGGTATTAACGGTGACGCGGAATGAATCCGAACGCACGGTGCGCGCGAGCCGCGAGGCCACGCGAAATCCGTCGAGCGGGATGACCCCGCGCAACTCCGGCTCGACCCAGAACAGGGTCGGATCATCGGCGCTTTCAGCCATCGGAAAGATGCCGCAGGCATAGGCGCGCAGCAGCACGGCTGGCGTGATTTCAGACGGGGCAGAGTCGCGCGAAGTCATGGCGCGCCATAATAGCAGGATCGCAAGGCGGGTGCGATGGGCGGTGCGGATCAGTTCGCTGCGGCAGCAGCCGGCTTGCCGGCGGCAGCCGGGACACGGCGGAACATCAACATGACGCGGGTTCCTGAATGGTTGGGGTCGCGCTCGACCGAAGCGTCGAGCTTGCTGGCCATAGCTGCGACGATACGCTGGCCCATGCCGGTGGAGCGCGGATCGGCCTTGACGTTGTCGCCGACGCCATCGTCGCTGATCGAGAGCAGGAGATCGTCGCCCTGCGAGGTCAGCTCCACATGGATCGGGCCGGCGCCGTTAGGGTAGGCGTATTTTACCGCGTTCATCACCAGCTCGTTGACGATGATGCCGACGGCGACTGCACGGTCCGGATCGATCTCGATCGGTTCGGCCTTCAGCGTCAGGCGCGACATCCGGTTGCCCTCGGCCGAGCGGCGCAGATCCTCGAGCAGCGAGTCCAGATACTGGTTCAGGACCACGCTCTTCAGGTCTTGCGAGGTGTAGAGGCGGCGGTGCACTTGCGCGACTGCGGCCACGCGGCCCATCGCATTGGTCAACGCAGCCTTGACCTCGTCCTGCGCGGCGGAGCTGGCCTGCAGGTGCAGGAGGGAGGCGATGATCTGCAGCGAGTTGCCGACGCGGTGGTTGACCTCGCGCAATAGCAGCTCGCGTTCGGCTGCAAGAGCAGCGTAGCGGTCGCGCGAGGCATGGATCTCGGCTTCGGCTTCCTCGCGCGCCTTCTGCAATTCGGCTTGGCGCAGCGCGCCTTCGGCCGCGACGTGAAGCAGGGGAATGAAGTCGCCCTTGACGTCCTTGACGAGATAATCGGCCGCGCCCGCCTTCAGCGCCGTCACCGCGATGCTGGAATCCTGCGAGGCCGTGACGAAGACCACCGGCGGCGCGCCCGGGATCGCCATGATCTGCTCCAGCGTTTCCAGTCCGTCGAGGCCGGGCATGTATTGGTCGAGCGCCACCACGTCGATACCGCCGGTCGTGGCCGCGCGGCGGATGTGCTCGAGGCCTTCCTCGCCGCTTGCGGCGTGAACGACCTTGTAGCCGCGCCGTGTCAGGCCGCGATCGACCAAGCGCGCCAGCGCCCCGTCATCGTCGATGTAGAGCAGTGTGGGCGTACGTTGATTCATGGGGCGGCGGGCGGGACCTGGATGACCGAGAAGAACAAGCCGAGCTGCCGGATGGCATTGGCGAAATTCTCGTAGTTCACGGGCTTGGTGATGTAGACGTTGCAGCCGAGCTCGTAGCAGCGTTTGATTTCCTGGGAATCGTCGGTGGTGGTCAGCACCACCACGGGCGAGGCCTTCAGGTATTTGTTCTCCTTGATCTGCTTCAAAATGTCGATCCCGGTCATGTCGGGGAGGTTGAGATCGAGCAGGATCAGGAGCGCATTGCCTTTTTGCACGAGCCCGCTGCCGTCGGGCCCGAACAGGTGCTTCATCGCCTCAGTGCCGTTGGCAAAGGAGATGATCTCGTTGTTGACGCCGGACCTCCGGATGTTCCGCTCGATCAGCCGCGCGTGGCCCTCGTCGTCCTCGATCATGATGATGGTGACGGGTTGAGTCATTGATCCGCGTTCCGGTTGCTGGCGTTCCAGGTGATGGGCAGCGTGATGGTGAACGTGCTGCCCGTATTCAGTTCCGATGATACCGACATGGTGCCGCCGAGGCGACGCACAAGTGCACGCACATGCGCAAGACCGATGCCCTGACCGGGCTTGTCCTGGGTTCCGGCGCGGCGAAACAGGTCGAAGATCCGCTGGTGGTCCTTGGCGTCGATGCCGCGGCCGTTATCGCTGATCTCGAAGATAGCGTAGCCGAGCTTGGTGCGCCCGCGGATTCTGATCTCGCCGGGGACGCCGGGCTTGAGATATTTGATGGCGTTGTCGATCAGATTGGAGAAGATCTGCTCCAGCGCCAGGCGGTCGCTGACGAGATCCGGCAGCGGGGCGATGTGGATCTCGGCCTGCGCTTCGGCGGCCTGATGCGCCAGCGTCGACACGATGGCTTCGATCAGCTCGCGCGTGTCGATCTTTTCCGGCTGGAACTCGCGCCGGCCCTCGCGGGTGAGATTGAGGATCGCCGAGATCAGGCGGTCCATCTTGGCGATCGACGACTTGATGAAGCCCAGCGCTTCGGAAAAATCGTCTGACAGCTGCTTGTCCGGACCTTCGAGTGCGATCTCGCCGTCCGGCAACGGCGGCCCGTCGGCCGGGACATGGGTGAGGCTGCCGATACGGCGGAAAATGTCGCCGCCGAGCTCTTCGAGCTCACTGGTGAAGCCCATGATGTTAACGAGTGGCGAGCGCAGATCGTGGCTGACGATATAGGCAAAGCGCTGGATCTCGTTGTTGGCTTCGCGCAGATCGGCCGTGCGTTCGTCGACCACGCCCTCCAGATTGACATTGGCATCGCGCAGGCGCGCCTCGGCATCGTCGCGGGCAAGGGCCGAGCGCCGCACCAGCCAGATCGAGATCAGGGCCAGCAGCACGACGAGGCCGGAGCCGATGCCGGTCATCGACGCGGCCAGGGTCTGGCTGCGGTCCGAATTGACCGTTCGCAGCCGGAATAGCCGTTCCTCCTCCTGAATCATCC
Source organism: Bradyrhizobium sp. 23 (assembly GCF_023073295.1). Lineage (NCBI taxonomy): Bacteria > Pseudomonadati > Pseudomonadota > Alphaproteobacteria > Hyphomicrobiales > Nitrobacteraceae > Bradyrhizobium > Bradyrhizobium sp. 23. Next base: position 18,891 of record NZ_JADPJF010000124.1, read on the forward strand.
CGGTCGCGACATTGGCGATCGCGGCCGTGGTGTCCGTGGAGGCGATCTCGCGGACCAGCGCTGCGGCCTTCTCCGGCTCGCCGCGCCGGATGAAGTCCATCTCCTGCACGAACTGGCCGAGCCTAGTCTCGATCGCCGCGCTCAGCTTCTCGATGCTTTGGCGTTGCTCCGGATTGTCGCCGATCAGGCGCGTGAGCCTGTCGAGAGCCGGGACGAGGGCCGCCACGGCCTTGTCATGGTCGACCTTGAAATCCTCGCCTTGTGTCAGAAGGTAACCCCGGGCGGTGCTCTCGGCGCGGCGGATTTCCAGCAGGAGGGCGTTGATCTGGTTCTCCGCCTCGATGGTGTGAATCACCCATTTGCTGTCGTCTCTCGCCTTGTTGACGAGGTAGACGGAGCCGGCGCTGATCACGGTCAGCACCAGGAGACCGGCCGCGAACAGCAGGATCTGCCAGAATCTACGCCGCCGCTGCGCGTCAGCGATCACGACGGTCTCGCTCGATCAGGCTTGCCGGACTTCAAAACGCCCCCTCGGAACTGTCCCCATCGTGCCAAACGCGATTAGGGCCAAAGGGTTCCACGGGAAAGGACGGCTACTTCGGGGCGGGTTCCGCCTTGTTGGCGAGATATTGTTCCAGCCAGTGGATGTGATAGTCGCCGTTGATGATGTCGTCTTCGCGCACCAGAGCGCGGAACAGCGGCAGGGTCGTCTCGATGCCCTCGACCACCATCTCGTCCAGCGCCCGGCGCAGCCGCATCAGGCACTCGCCGCGGGTCTTGCCGTGCACGATCAGCTTGCCGACCAGCGAGTCGTAATAAGGCGGGATCGTATAGCCCTGATAGACTGCGGAATCGATCCGCACGCCGAGCCCCCCGGGCGGGTGATATTGCGTGATGCGGCCGGGCGAAGGACGAAAGGTCTGCGGATTCTCGGCGTTGATGCGGCACTCGATCGCGTGGCCGATGACCTGGACCTCGTCCTGCCTCGCCGGCAGGTCGCCGCCGGCGGCGATGCGGATCTGCTCCAGCACGAGGTCGATGTCGGTGATGCTCTCGGTGACGGGATGCTCGACCTGGATGCGGGTGTTCATCTCGATGAAGTAGAACTCGCCGTCCTCGAACAGGAACTCGATCGTGCCGACGCCGAGATATTTCATCTCGCGCATCGCCTTGGCGCAGGTCTCGCCGATCTTGGCGCGCGCAGCCGCGGTCAGCACGGGCGAGGGGCCTTCCTCCCAGACCTTCTGGTGGCGTCGCTGCAGCGAGCAGTCGCGTTCGCCAAGATGAATCGCGCCGCCGCGGCCGTCGCCGAGGATCTGGATCTCGATGTGACGCGGCTTCTGCAGATATTTCTCGAGGTAGACGGAAGCATCGCCGAAGGCGGATTTGGCCTCGTTGGCGGCCGTCGACAGCGCGACCTGAAGATCGGCCTCGCTCTCGGCCACCTTCATGCCGCGGCCGCCGCCGCCCGCCGCGGCTTTGACCAGCACGGGGAAGCCGATCTTCCTGGCGATCGCCATCGCGTCGTCGTTGGGGCCGACCCCTCCGTCGGAGCCGGGCACCACGGGAATGCCGAGCTTCTTGGCGGTCCTCTTGGCCTCGATTTTGTCGCCCATCAGGCGGATGTGCTCGGCCTTCGGGCCGATGAAATGCAGATTATGCTCAGCGAGGATTTCGGCGAAGCGCGCGTTCTCCGACAGGAAGCCGTAGCCGGGATGCACGGCATCGGCCCCGGTGATCTCGCAGGCCGCGAGCAGCGCGGGCACGTTGAGATAGCTGTCCTTGGAGGCCGGCGGCCCGATGCACACGCTCTCGTCCGACAGGCGCACATGCATGGCGTCGGCGTCGGCGGTTGAATGCACGGCGACGGTCGCGATCCCGAGCTCCTTGCAGGCCCTGAGGATGCGAAGGGCGATCTCGCCGCGATTGGCTATGAGGATCTTGTCGAACATGGTGTCCTTATTGGACTGACGCGCGGAAAGCGGCGAGGGCGATGAGACCGCCCTCGAACGTCACTCAATGATCACGAGCGGCTCGCCGTACTCGACCGGCTGGCCGTCCTCGATCACGATCTGCGTCACCGTGCCGGCGCGCGGCGAGGGGATCTGGTTCATGGTCTTCATGGCTTCGATGATCAGCAGCGTCTGGCCGACCGAGACCTTGCTGCCGACCTCGATGAACGGCTTGGCGCCGGGCTCCGGCGCCCAATAGGCGGTGCCGACCATCGGCGAGGTCACGGCGCCGGGATGCTTCGACAGGTCGGCAGCGGCAGGCGCGGCGGCAGCTGCGGCCGCCGGGAGCGCGGCGGGGGCAGCTGGCATCTGCATCGGCATGGTCGCGGCGACGCTGATATTGCGGGCGACGCGCAGGCGCAGGCCGGCACGCTCGATCTCGATTTCGGTGAGGCTGGTCTCATCGAGCAGCAAGGCGAGCTCGCGGACGAGGGCAGAATCCTCGCTGGAAAACTTTGCGGCTGCTTTGTCGTCTGGCTGGCGCGCCATGTTGTTTGATCCGAATGTTCTGTGTGAAGGGGAGCGTCAGGCTTTGGGCTTGAGGCCGAGCTTGGCGGCAAGGCCCTGGATGGCGAGGCGATAGCCCTCGACGCCGAAACCGCAGAGGGAGGCGAAGGCCGCGCGCGCGGTGTAGGAGTGATGACGGAAATTCTCGCGGGCGTGGATGTTGGTGACGTGCACTTCGACCGTCGGGATCTGCACCGCGAGCAGCGCGTCGTGCAGCGCGATCGACGTGTGCGAATAGCCGCCGGCATTGATGATGATGCCCTTCATCTTGCGGGCGTGTGCCTCGTGGATGAAGTCGATCAGCTCGCCTTCGCGGTTGGACTGCCGGCAGTCGGCCTTGAGGCCGAACGTCGCCGCCGTCTCCCGGCACAGCGCCTCGACGTCGGCCAGCGACGCATGCCCGTACTTCTCGGGCTCGCGCGTCCCCAACATGTTGAGGTTCGGCCCGTTCAGGACAAGGATCGTGTCGGTTGCTGGTTCGGCCATTCCAATCCCGCAAGAGCTGCTTCAGCGTGGCGGGGGTTATAGGTAACAAAGCGCGTGAGGGGAAGCCTTGAAGGACCTTCGAGGTGGCTTCAGATACCTCATCCGGGGTGCAAAAATCTGTGTGGAAGCTACGGAAATTGCTTGTTAACCAGTCCGAAGCATGGCTGCCGGCCGAACGGCAAAGGGGCGGGCATTGCTGCCCGCCCCCGATGGTTGCCGGGTATCGTCTTACGTGTTCAGGACAGCCACGATCTCATAGGTGTCCGGATTCACGATCACGATCTCATCCTTGACCAGGACGTAGCGATAGGTCCGCCATTCCGGATAGATCGTCACGACGCGGGACGGCAGGGTGTGCAGCTCAATACCCTCGCGCGGAATGCGGGTGCCGACCGAGATCGAGAAGTTCACGTTGGTCACCGGACGCACGTGCTCCTCGCGGATCACCGAGGTGATCTGCGTGCGTTGCTCGGTCGAGAGCTTGGCGCCCGCGCCGGCCTGACCGACCGTCGTGTTGGTGCTGCTCTGACCCTGCGCGTTCTGGTTGGAGCTGGTGCCGGTCTGACCCTGCGCGTTCTGGTTGGTGCTGGTGCCGGTCTGGCCCTGAGCGTTCTGGTTGGTGCGCGTCTCGGTACCCTTCTGGTTCTCGGCATTGTTGGTGCTGCTGGTGCCGCTCTTGGCGCCCTCAGCCTTCATGTCCTTCTGGTCCTTGGCGCCGGACTTGCTCGTGTCCTGACTCATGCTCTTGGACTTGTCCTGCTGACCCTGCGCGCGTTCGTCGGTGTGCTGGCCCTTGGTGGCGCCGGACTTGTCCTCAGCCGCGTTCTTGTTCATCTCGCGGCCCGAGTGCTCGTCCTTTGTTGCGCCGGAGGATTTGTCCTCGGCGGACGTGCCGGACTTCATGCTGCTGGAGCCGCCGGCCTGGCCGACGGTGCCCTTCTCATGGGCGGATTCCTTACCCATCGAGCCGCCGCGTTCGGCGGCGCCGCCGGAGGGCTGCGAATGCTGCGTCTGCGCACCACCGGCGCCGCCACCGCTGTCGCGGTTCATGGTGCCCTGTGCGTTCGCCAGACCGGTGCCCGCGACGAGCGCGAGTGTGGCAACCGAGATCATAAAGCGGTTAGACATGGAATTCTCCTCACGTGTTCATTTGCGTCATTGCCCGCGCCGACAACGAAAGGAGATTTGAGTTGTTCCGGAACTTCGGTGGTTCCGAGGCTTTTGTTTGTTGAATGCCAGATGAATGCGCGCGCCAGATTTCGGCGCAATGAAAAGGCCGGCTTTTCAGCCGGCCTTTTGCGTGCGTGAGTTGTAGAGCAGATCGCTGATCAGCAAGTCGCCTTGTTAGCAGGTCGCCTTTTTAACAGGTCGCCTTGCCGCAGCGGGCCACAGCGATCTTTTCCTTCAGGCTATCGACACCGACGGCGCCGACAACGATCTGCTTGCCGATCACGTAGCTCGGCGTGCCGTTCATGCCCATTGCTTCGGCGAGCTTGAAGTTCTCCTCAATGGTGCTGCGCACCTCGGCGCTGCCGATGTCCTTCTCGATTCGAGCGGTGTCGAGGCCAGCTTCCTTGGCCGCCTGAAGTGCGCGCGCCTTGTCGGCCGCGCCACGACCGCCGAGCAGCTTCTGGTGGAAGTCGAGGTACTTCTTGCCGGAGGGATCCTGCATGCGCACCGCGACGGCGACCTGGGCCGCTTCGACCGAGCCCTGGCTCAGTACCGGAAACTCCTTCAGCACCACCTTCAGCTTCGGATCGGCCTTCATGAGGGTGAGCATGTCGTCCATCGCGCGCTTGCAGTAGCCGCAATTGTAGTCGAAGAACTCGACGAAGGTGACGTCGCCGTCCTTGTTGCCGAGCACGACCTGGCGCGGAGAGTTGAAGATCGCATCGGAATTCTGAGCGACGCTGGCCTCGTGTTTCTGCGTCTCCGCCGCGGCCTGGCGCTTGGTGAGTTCGGTCATCGCTTCCTCGAGCACCTCGGGATGGGTGACGAGATAGTTCTTGATGATCGCCTCGATGTCCGTGCGCTGGGCATCGGAGAAGCTGTCGGCCGACGCGGGCGCGGCTGCGCCGAACATGGCGAGCGCAAACAGCGCGGGAGCAAGCAGGCGCAGCGAAGGCATAGGCAAATCCTCTTATCCAAAGCAGGTTTCGGAAAACGTCCCGGCGGACTTAAGCTCGGTGTCGTGACGTCGTTTCGTAAGGCGTCGTGGCGTAAGGCGTCGTCTTGTAAGATCGTCTTGGTCTTGTCAGTTGCGCGGCGGTTTCGACGCCACGATGTCGTCGGCCTTGACCCATCCGGGCGTGCCGACGGCGAAACGGGTTTTCGCGCGCGTCGCAAGCTCGCGGGCGGTCTTGTTGTCGCCGCGCAGATAGGCGGCCTGCGCCGACGCCAGATCCGCCTCGGCATAGTCGCCTTTCCGGCCATACGCCATCGCGAGCTGCATGTAGCCGAGCACGGCCTCCGGTTCCCGTGCGACCGCGGCCCGGAGAATCCGAACGGCGTCATCGGTGTAGGCCTTATTATCGGACCCAACCAGAGCCTGCCCAAGTAACATCTCGATGAGGGGCGCGTTGTTCGAAAGTGCGACAGCCTTGCGCAGGGCCGGGATCGCCTCCGCCGGCTTGCCGCCCTCCAGCAGCGCCTGGCCGCGCACCTCGTAAAAATACGCGTTGTTGGGCTGGACCTGGATCAGCGCGTCGATCTGGGTGAGCGCGCTGCGCAAATCCCCGTGCAGATAGGTGCTGATGGCGCGGGCATAGCGCGCCGGCATGCTGTCGTTGGTCAGGGGATAGCGGCGGTACACCGTTTCCGGCCGCTCCATGAAGGCGGAGATCTTGGCGCGCACCATGTCGTGGCGCAGCTGGAGCGCGGGATCGTCCTTTTTGTCCCAATAAGGGCTGGCGCTGGCGAACTCCTGCAGTGAAGCGACGCGCTCGGCGGGCATCGGGTGCGACTGGAGATAGGGATCGGCGCCGCGAGCCGCGAACAGGCTCTCGCTGGTGAAGCGCTTGAAGGTCTCGTACATGCCCTTCGGCGACTGCTGGGTCGCAGTCAGGAATTTCACGCCGGCGCGGTCGGCGTTCTCCTCCTGCTGGCGCTGATAGGACAGCAAGGTCCGGCGGATCATCTCCTGCGGGCCGGCAAGGGCGGCGGCTCCTGCATTGGCAAGGCCATTGTTGCCGGCGCTGCCGCTGCCGCGGGTGCTGCCGACCGCCATCGCGCCAGCACCGAGCAGCATGGCGATGATCATCTGGGTCTGGGCGTTGGCGAGCTGCTCGCGCAGCTTGGACAAATGGCCGCCGGCCAGATGCCCGGTCTCGTGCGCGAGCACGCCGATGATCTGGTTTGGCGTTTCCGACTGGAGGATCGCGCCGTAATTGACGAAGATGCGGCGGCCATCGGCGACGAACGCGTTGAACGAGCCCTCGTTGACGATCACCATCTGGATGTTCTGCTTCTCCAGGCCGGCGACCCGCAGGATCGGGCGGGTGTATTCGCGCAGCAGCTGCTCGGTTTCGGTGTCGCGCAGGACCGGCGGCCCCTTGGCCTGCGCATGCGCGGCCGAGAACGGCGTCAGCGCGATCGCAGCCGCCGCGAGGAGGGAGATGAGGGCGGTGGCCTTCTTGCGCAATGCGATCTGGAACAACATCAAGCGGTCTGGGTCAAACGGTCTTATCAGCAGGCTGGTCAAGCATTCTTGGTCGAGCAGTCTTGGTCGAGCAGTTTCGTGATTGGTTTTGGCGATTGGCGGCGGACCGGATACGCGATATGCCCTTTTGAGCCGTTCCCCTTATGAGCCGTACAATGCGGCCAGTCTGGGGCGCAAGCACCCCGTTTTTCCCGGGTCGGACGGATCGGCCCCGCCAGCGAATAGCAGAAATCGATGCACGATGCGACCTTGAGGAACCGGTTGGGGCAGTGGCTCGCGGCCTCCCGC